>JAEYUL010000094.1 GCA_023432565.1 Actinomycetes bacterium
GCTGCGGGGCGTCCGGCGGACCAGCACGCGCACCGCCGCCGCGCGCAGGCCTGGGCGGGGACGGACCGCCAGGTGCGGGGGCGGATCATGGCGCTGCTGCGCGAGTCGCCCGTGCCGGTCCCCGAGCCGGTGCTCGACGAGGCGTGGCCGCCGACGCCGCAGCGGGCGCGCGCCGTCGCGGGGCTGCTCGCCGACGGGTTGGTCGTGCAGGAGCAGCCGTCCGCCGACGAGCCGACGCGTTACGCCCTGCCCGCCTGAGCGCGGGTCACAGGTCGACGATCATGCGCGTGTTGCCCAGCGTGTTCGGCTTCACGCGCGCGAGGTCGAGGAACTCGGCCACGCCGTCGTCGTGCGAGCGCAGCAGCTCGGCGTACACCGTCGCGTCGACGGCCTGGCCCTCGATGACCCGGAACCCGTGCTGCATGAAGAACTCGACCTCGAACGTCAGGCAGAACAGGCGCTGCAGCCCGAGCGCGCGGGCCCGGTCCATGAGCGCGCTCAGCAGCGCGTGACCGACGCGCCGCCCGCGGAACTCGTGCGAGACCGCGAGCGTGCGGATCTCGGCGAGGTCCTCCCACATCACGTGCAGCGCACCGCACCCGACCACCTGCCCCGCGGTCGCGGGCTCGTCGGACACCGCGACCGCGAACTCCTGCACGGACTCGTAGTACCCGACCCACTCCTTGGCCAGCAGGATGCGCTCGTCGGCGTACGGCTGCACGAGGGATCGGATGGCCTTGACGTCGGCGGGCGTCGCTGGACGGACGTGCACGGGTGCGGCGGTCACGGGGCCAACCTAGACCGCGCGACTACGCCCCCGTGCGGGCCGTCCGGCCACGGGCTCGCCGCGCGGGCGCGGGGTCGGCGGCCTCGAGCAGGGCACCCGCGGTGACCTCGTCGACGACGAGGTCCGTCACGACGCCCGCGCGCAGCGCGGCCAGGAGCGGGGCCACCTTGTTGTCGCCGGCCACCACGCACACGCGGCGCGGCAGCCGCTGCAGCTCGGTCGGGGTCGGGCCGGTGGCGCGCGCGTTGAGCGGCACGTCCTGCCACGAGCCGTCGGCGCGCAGGAACACCGTGCACACGTCGCCGACCACGCCCTCGTCGTGCAGGACGCGCACGTCGGCGTCGTCGAGGTACCCGGCCGAGTAGACGTGCGAGGGCACCGCGCCCGCGACGGCGCCCACGGAGAACACCGCGATGTCGGCGCGGCGCTGCATGTCGAGCACGCGGCGCACGGACCGCTCCCGCCACATCGCGGCCTTGGTGTCGGAGAAGTCGAAGAACGCGGGGACCGAGAAGTGGTGCACGGCGGCGCCGAAGGCCGTGCCGAAGGACGAGATCAAGTCGCTCGCGTAGTCCACGCCGGAGGTCCGCATGTTCGCGGCGCCGTTGAGCTGGACCACCGCCGCGCCCCGGGTCGGCTTGGGCACCAGGTAGCGCGACACCGACGCGAGCGTGGTGCCCCACGCGATGCCGAGCACCATGTCCGAGTCGAACCACGAGGTCAGGAGCTTGGCGGCGGTCATCGAGACCTGGTCGAGGCGTTCGATGTGGGACGACGAGTCCGGCACGGGCACGACGTACGCGTCCACCTCGAACGCGGCGCTCACCGAGCGACCCAGCCCCGGCGCGCGCGTGCTCGCGGGCCGCAGCGTGATCTCGACGAGCCCGGTCTCGCGTGCACGCTTGATCAGGCGCGACACGGTCGAGCGCGAGGTCCCGAGGTGCCGTGCGATGACCTCCATCTTCAGGTCCTGCAGGTAGTACATCGAGGCGGCCCGCAGCACGTCCTGCTCACGGTCCAGCTCCACGGCTCCCCCTTCGCCGGTCTCGTGCGCCCGCACCCGTGCACATATGTGCGCTCCGGTTGCGCATCCGTTCTGCTCGTGATGACCATAGCGAGCGCCACCGCATCGGGCGAGACGGACGAAACGCCCCGACGGGGGGCGGTACCCCGCGCTCGCCGCGAGGGACGGCCCGGCGCACGCCACCGTGGGACCGCACCAGGAGGACGCGCATGAGGACCGCAGCGCTGACGGCACAGGCACGGCAGGAGGCGCTCAACCGGTTGCGTCGTTCGGCCGGCCAGGGCGACGAGCTCGACATCCTCGTCGTGGGCGGCGGGGTCACCGGTGCGGGCATCGCGCTCGACGCCGTGACGCGCGGCCTGTCCACGGCGATCGTCGAGGCTCAGGACTGGGCGAGCGGGACCTCCAGCCGGTCCAGCAAGCTCGTGCACGGCGGGCTGCGGTACCTGCAGATGCTGGACTTCCACCTGGTGCGCGAGGCGCTCACCGAGCGCGACCTGCTCATCACGCGGCTCGCGCCGCACCTCGTCAAGCCGGTCTCGTTCCTGTACCCGCTCGAGAACCGCGTCTGGGAGCGCGCGTACGTCGGTGCGGGCGTCGCGCTGTACGACACGCTCGCGACCGTCTCGGGCTCGCGGCGCGCGATGCCGATCCACCGGCACCTCACGCGCAAGGGCATGGAGCGCCTGTTCCCCGACCTGCGGCACGACGCCGCGATCGGTGCGGTCCGGTACTGGGACGCGAGCGTCGACGACGCCCGCCTCGTGGCCACGCTCGTGCGCACCGCCGTGAGCTACGGCGCGCACGCGGCGAGCCGCACGCAGGTGATCGACCTGCAGACGACGACGGGCGGGGCCGTGACCGGAGCGGTCGTGCAGGACCTGGAGACGGGCGAGCGCATCGACGTGCGCGCCCGCCACGTCATCAACGCCACCGGCGTGTGGACCGAGCAGACCGAGGCCCTCGCGGGGAGCGAGGGCGGGCTGCGCGTGCTCGCGTCCAAGGGCATCCACATCGTGGTGCCGCGCTCGCGGATCGCCGGCGACACCGGCCTGATCCTGCAGACCGAGAAGTCGGTGCTGTTCATCATCCCGTGGTCGCGCTACTGGGTGATCGGCACGACCGACACCCCCTGGACGCAGGAGCTGACGCACCCCGTGGCGACGAGCGCCGACATCGACTACGTGATCGAGCACGCCAACGCGGTGCTGTCGCGGCCCATCTCGCGCGAGGACGTGATCGGCACCTGGGCCGGCCTGCGGCCGCTGCTGCAGCCCGGGACCAAGGAGGGCACGTCGTCGGCCAAGGTGTCCCGCGAGCACACCGTGGCGTCCCCGACGCCCGGCCTGACGGTGATCGCGGGCGGCAAGCTCACCACGTACCGCGTCATGGCCAAGGACGCCGTGGACTTCGCGATCGGCTCACGGGCCACGACGCTGCCGTCGCTGACGCACGAGCTGCCCCTCGTCGGAGCCGAGGGCCTGCACGTGCTGCAGCGCCAGGCCCGGGCCATCGGCAAGCGGTACGGCTGGGACCGGCCCCGCATGGACCACCTGCTGCACCGGTACGGCTCGCTGCTCGGCGAGCTGACCGACCTGTGCGACGAGCGTCCCGAGCTCGCCCGGCCGCTCGCGCACGCACCCGCCTACGTCGGCGCCGAGATCGTCTACGCGGCCAGCCACGAAGGCGCGCTGCATCTCGACGACGTGCTCATGCACCGCACCCGGCTCAACTACGAGCAGGCGGACAAGGGCGTCGGCGCGCTCGAGGAGATCGCCGACCTCGTCGCACCCGTCCTCGGCTGGGACGACGCGACGCGCAGGCGCGAGATCGAGGCGTACCGCGCCCGCGCCGAGGCGGAGGAGGCCGCCGCCGCCGAGCCGGACGACGCCTCCGCCGAGAAGGTCCGGCTGCGCGCGCTCGACATCGCCCCCATGACACGCCAGGAGGGCTGAGCCCGGCACCTGGCAGCGCATCACCCAGACCCCCGCGCGGCGGGGCCGCACGAGACAACGAGGTCCGTCAGAAGGGATAGGCCGTGAACACACTGATGCAACAGGCGTTCTGGTCCGAGCTGTTGGGTACCGCGATGCTGCTGCTCCTGGGTGCAGGAGTCGTGGCGAACGTCGTGCTGCCGAGGACGAAGGGCAACGCCGGAGGGTGGCTGCTCATCAACTTCGGATGGGGCCTCGCGGTCTTCGCGGGTGTCTTCGTCGCGTACAAGTCGGGCGCTCACATCAACCCCGCCGTCACCCTCGGCTTCCTCGTCGCCGACCAGCCGTTCGCGGAGCTCAAGGGCCCCGAGGGGATGGTGACCGCGACGATCAACCCGACCTTCGGCAACGCGATGTGGTACATGCTCGCCCAGCTCATCGGGGCGTTCGTCGGCGCCGTGCTGGCCTGGCTCGCGTACAAGAAGCACTTCGACGAGGAGGCCGAGCCGGGCCTCAAGCTCGCCGTGTTCTCGACCGGCCCCGAGCTGCGCTCCTACGGGTGGAACTTCGTCACCGAGCTCCTGGGCACGTTCGTCCTGGTGTTCGTCATCCTCTGCTCGGGCCAGACCCCGCACCAGCTCGGCCCGCTGTGGGTCGCGATGCTCGTCGTCGGCATCGGCGCGAGCCTCGGTGGTCCCACCGGGTACGCCATCAACCCGGCCCGTGACCTCGGCCCGCGCATCGCACACGCCGTGCTGCCGATCCCCGGCAAGGGCGGCAGCGACTGGGCGTACTCGTGGGTCCCGGTGCTCGGTCCCCTCGTCGGCGGCGTCCTGGCCGGCCTGCTGGCGCTCGTGTACGTCTTCTGACCCACCCGCGACCGGCGGCCCCCGACGCGCCCGCCGGTCGCCCGCACCCGATCCCGCACCCGACGGAGGAAGCAACCCATGTCCGACACGAAGTACGTCATGGCGATCGACCAGGGCACGACGAGCACGCGCGCGATCATCTTCGACCACAGCGCGCGGATCGTCGCGACCGGGCAGAAGGAGCACGAGCAGATCTTCCCGAGGGCCGGCTGGGTCGAGCACGACGCCGCGGAGATCTGGCGGAACACGCGCGAGGTCGTCGGGCAGGCCCTGGGGAGCGCGAGCCTGCAGAACTCCGACATGGCCGCGGTCGGCATCACCAACCAGCGTGAGACCGCGGTGGTGTGGGACAAGCGCACCGGTGAGCCGGTCTACAACGCGATCGTCTGGCAGGACACGCGCACGCAGAAGATCTGCGAGGAGCTCGGGGCGCTCGGCGGCGGCGCGGAGCGCTACAAGGACCGTGTCGGCCTGCCGCTGGCGACCTACTTCTCGGGACCGAAGATCCGCTGGATCCTCGACAACGTCGAGGGCGCGCGCGAGAAGGCGGAGGCCGGGCACCTCGCGTTCGGCAACACCGACTCGTGGCTCCTGTGGAACATGACCGGCGGGACCGAGGGCGGCGTGCACGTCACCGACGTCACGAACGCGTCCCGCACGATGCTCATGAACCTGGACACGCTGACCTGGAACGAGGAGATCGCCGCGGAGATGGGCGTCCCGGTCTCGATGCTCCCCGAGATCCGTTCGTCGTCGGAGGTGTACGGCCAGGGACGTGCCCGCGGGCTCCTGGGCGGGGTGCCGATCTCGGGGATCCTCGGCGACCAGCAGGCCGCGACGTTCGGCCAGGCGTGCTTCGAGGTGGGGCACGCGAAGAACACCTACGGCACGGGCAACTTCATGCTCATCAACACCGGCACGGACATGGTGCCGAGCAAGAACGGCCTGCTCACGACCGTCTGCTACAAGATCGGCGACGCCCAGACGGTCTACGCCCTCGAGGGCTCGATCGCGGTCACGGGCTCGCTCGTCCAGTGGCTGCGCGACAACCTGGGGATCATCTCGTCGGCGCCCGAGATCGAGCAGCTCGCGGCGAGCGTCGAGGACAACGGCGGTGCCTACTTCGTGCCGGCGTTCTCCGGGCTGTTCGCCCCGTACTGGCGCTCCGACGCGCGCGGCGTGCTCGTCGGGCTCACGCGCTACGTCAACAAGGGCCACATCGCGCGGGCGGCGCTCGAGGCCACCGCGTTCCAGACGCGCGAGGTGCTGGACGCGATGAACGCGGACTCCGGCGTCGACCTCACCGAGCTCAAGGTCGACGGCGGCATGATCGCCAACGAGGCGCTCATGCAGTTCCAGGCGGACATCCTCGGCGTCGACGTCGTGCGCCCCAAGATCGCCGAGACCACCGCGCTGGGCGCCGCGTACGCGGCGGGCATCGCGGTCGGCTACTGGAGCGGCGAGCAGGACGTCATCGACAACTGGGCCGAGGACAAGCGGTGGACGCCCGCGATGGACGCGGGCGAGCGGGACCGGCAGTACCGGCTGTGGAAGAAGGCGGTCACGAGGACGTTCGACTGGGTCGACGACGACGTGAAGTAGCCGTCGGGCAGGGACGAGGCCGGGGCGCGGGTCGCCCCGGCCTCGTCGCGTCCCACGTCCCCGGGTGCGGGACGTACCGCCGTAACCCGGGCAGGCAGGACCTTGGGCCCGGGTGACGGCTAAAGGTCCAGGTCAGAGCGCCGATAGTCCCGATGGCGCCCGTGGTGGGCGTCTGCCCACAACGGGGAGGACGGCGCCCATGCAGGTGCGCAGGATCGCAGCGACGACCACCGCGGCAGCACTCGTCGCCGCCTCGGCGTGGAGCGCGGCCCCAGCCGCCGCCGCGACGGCCGGCGACCTCGTCGCGGGGATCTTCGCCCCCTGGGCGGCGTCGTTCGTGACGGGCTCGTCCCTCACCAGCCCGTCCGGCGACGCGACCTGGGTGCGCACCGCACCGGCCGCCGGGTTCCCGACCCGGACGGGAGGCTCGTACGCGATGCTCTCGACGGGCCACGCGGGCGTCCTCGACCAGTACACCTCGTCCTACGAGGCGTCGACCCCCTGGGCGTCGTCGACGACCCGGGGTGGCGCCTACGACGTGACCACCCTGTCGGTCACCCTCGACGTGCCCGCGACGGCCAACTGCCTGCTCGGCGTGACTTTCCGGTTCCTGACCGAGGAGTTCCCCGACTTCACCGGCGGAACCTACAACGACGCGTTCATCGCCGAGGTGGGCGAGAGCACGTGGCGCATCGACGGAACGACGATCATCGCTCCGAACAACTTCGCGTACGACCCGTCGGGACGTGTCATCTCCGTCAACTCCGGCCTGTTCGACTCTGACACCGCGGCCGCCGAGGCGACGGGCACCGTCTTCGGCGGGGCCACGCCCAAGCTCACGGCGCAGGTGCCACTGACGCCGGGGGTGAGCCAGACGCTCCACTTCACCGTCTTCGACCAGGGTGACAGCGACCTCGACTCCGCCGTGCTCATCGACAACCTGCGCATCGGCACGGTCGGCGACCCGGACACGCAGTGCGTCGCGGGCGCCACGACGAACCCGCTGGAGACGCTGGTCTCCGCGACCCCACCGACGAAGAACGACCTCTCCGGGACCGCTCAGGACACGTACACGATCCCGTCGTCGGACGGCATCACCTACTCGGTCGGCGGGTCGCCCGTCGCCGCCGGCACCTACCCCGGCTCGGGGACGGTCGTGGTGACGGCCACGGCCCAGCCCGGGTACGTCCTGTCCGGCGCGTCGCAGTTCACCCTGGTGTTCACGGACATCACCGAGGTGAGCGCCACCGAGCCCACCTGGACCGACGTGTCCGGCACCGCGAACGACACGTACACGATCCCGTCGGTGACCGGCGTGCAGTACTCGGTGGGTGGCACCCCGGTCTCGGCCGGGACGTACCCCGCCACAGGCACGGTCACGGTGAGCGCCGCGGCGGCGAGCGCCGCCTACACCCTGACCGGCGCCACGACGTTCACCCACACGTTCTCCAGCATCGTGGACGTCTCCGCCGTCGAGCCCACCTGGTACGACACCTACGGCACCGACGAGGACACGATCACGATCCCGTCGGTCACCGGGGTGCGGTACTTCGTCAACGGGACGCCGTTCAGCGCCGGCACGTACCCCGTCGGCACGGCGGGAACCGTCACGGTCAACGCCATGGCCGCGTCGGGCTACCGCCTGACGGGAGCCAGCGAGTTCACGTACACGTTCACCGACATCCGGCTCGTCAGCGCGACCGAGCCCACCTGGTACGACACCTACGGCACCGCGGAGGACACCTACACGATCCCGTCGGTGACCGGCGTGCAGTACTCCGTCGACGGCGACCCGGTCGCGCCCGGCACCTACCCCGCGTCCGGCACGGTCACGGTGGACGCGGCGGCGACTGCGGGCCACGAGCTTTCCGGGCCGAGCCAGTTCACCTACACGTTCACGAACATCGTCCAGGTCAGCGCGACCGAGCCCACGGCGGTCGACACGTACGGCACCGCCGACGACACCTACACGATCCCGACGGTGACCGGGGTCGAGTACCGGGTCGACGGCGAGGCCGTGGCCCCCGGCACGTACCCCGGGAGCGGGACGGTCCAGATCACCGCGGTCGCGACCGCGGGCTACGAGCTGACCGGCCCGTCGTCGTTCACGTTCACGTTCACGAACATCCAGCTGGTGAGCGCGACCGAGCCGACCTGGTACGACACGTACGGCACCGCCGAGGACACCTACACGATCCCGTCCGTGACCGGCGTGCAGTACTCGGTCGGCGGCAGTCCCGTCGCGGCCGGGACGTACCCCGGGACGGGGACGGTCGTCGTGAGCGCCGCCGCCACCACGGGCTACGAGCTGTCCGGGGCGTCGTCGTTCACGTACGCGTTCACCGACATCCGCCTGGTGAGCGCGACCGAGCCGACCTGGTACGACACGTACGGCACCGCCGACGACACCTACACGATCCCGTCCGTGACGGGCGTGCAGTACTCCGTCGGCGGCAGCCCCGTCGCACCCGGCACCTACCCCGCCTCCGGCACGGTCGTCGTCGACGCCGCCGCCACCGCCGGTCACGAGCTGTCCGGCGCGTCGCAGTTCACGCACACGTTCACCGACATCCAGCTGGTGAGCGCGACCGCACCCACCTGGTACGACACGTACGGCACCGCCGACGACACCTACACCATCCCGTCGGTGACCGGCGTGCAGTACTCCATCGGCGGCAGCCCCGTCGCGGCCGGCACCTACCCCGGCACCGGGACGGTCGTCGTCGACGCGGCCGCCACGGCGGGCTACGAGCTCTCCGGCACCTCGCAGTTCACGATCGTGTTCACGAACATCGTGCTCGCGACGCCCGTCGAGCCGGCCTGGACCGACGTGGACGGCACCGCGTCGGACACGTACACCATCCCGGCGGTCGACGGCGTCGTGTACACCGTCGAGGGCGGCGTCGTCGCACCCGGCACCTACCCCGCCTCCGGCACGGTCACGGTCGTCGCCACGGCGGCGCCCGGCTACGAGCTGACGGGCACGACGGTGTTCTCGCAGACGTTCACCGACATCACGCACGTCAGCGCCCTCGCGCCGACGACGCAGGACGAGCCCGGCACGGCGCGCGACCGCGTGACGATCCCGGCCGTCACCGGCGTGGCCTACCTGCTCGACGGCACGCCGATCGCAGCCGGGACGCACGCGCTCACCGGTGACCTCGTCGTGACCGCGCAGGCCGCTGACGCCCGTCACGTGCTCGTCGGCACGTCGCGGTTCGACCTGCACCTGTCCGACGCGGACGTGCCGGGCCAGCCCGTCGTGTCTGCGGCGGCCGGCCCGGGGTCCGTCGAGCTGACGTGGTCCGTGCCCGCAGGAGAGCCCACCGGGTACGACGTCCAGAAGTCGCTCGACGGCACGTCCTGGGCCGCGGCCGGAAGCACGGCCGGTGTCACGCTGGCCGTGACGGGACTGCAGGACGGCCGCACCGTCACGTTCCGGGTCCGGGGCGTCAACGCCCTCGGCGCCGGCGCGTGGAGCGCGCCCGTCGCGGCGACGCCGGTCAGCCTCCCGGGCGCACCGTCGGTCACCGCGGTGGAGTCGGGCAACCGCTCGCTGCGCGTCACGTTCGACGCGCCCTCCTCGAACGGCGGCGCGGCGATCGAGCGGTACGAGTACACGCACGACGGCGGCGCGACGTGGGCGACCGCGGCCGGCTCACCGGTCACGCTGACCGGGCTGGTCAACGGGACCGAGTACGGCGTGCAGGTGCGTGCCGTCAACGCCGTCGGCGCCGGGCCCGCGAGCGAGCCGGTCACCGGGACGCCGCGACCGGCACCGGTCCTGGTGCCCGGTGAGGACGGCACGCCTGCTCGTCCGCGGGTGTCGCCCGGCATCGTGCGGGGCTGGGTCGGCGACGAGACGACACCGCTCGTCGTCGGGATCCGGGACGGTCGGCGCACCGTCTCCGGGCCCGGGTTCGACGTCGTGCTCGGCGGCGCGGACTCCACCGGCGCCCACCTGCCGGTGGACCCCGAGGGGCGGATCATCGTCGGGGACGGCGGCTTCGTCGACGTCTCCGGGTCGGGCTTCGCGCCCGGCGAGCGGGTCGACGCATGGCTGTTCTCGACACCGGTCCTGCTCGGCACCGTCACGGTCGAGGCGGACGGCACGTTCGCCGAGCGGCTCGCGTTGCCGCTGGGCGTGCTGCCCGGCGAGCACACGCTGCAGCTCAACGGTGCGCGCGCCGACGGTGAGCTCGTGAGCATCGCCGCCGGGATCGTCGTGCGGGCGGCGGTCGACGAGCCCGCCGACCCCGTCGCTGACGACACGCTCCCCGTCACGGGCGCCGGCGCCGGCTCGGGCGCGCTGCTCGCGCTGTGGCTGCTCGGTACCGGCGCGTGCGCGGTCGTCGTCGCGCGCCGCCGCACCCGTCGCGGCTGACGCCGCACGAAGGGGGCCGTCGCGGCGCTCGTCCGCGGCGGCCCCTTCGTCGTGCGGGCGCTAGGCCCGGTCGAGGCGCATCGAGCCGTCGTCGTCGACCTCGAGCCGGGCCATCCGCACGCTGCGCAGGTGGTCGCGGCCGGACGCCTCGGCGTCGTGGTACAGCAGGTACCAGACCCCGTCCCACTCGACGATCGACCCGTGCGTGGTCCAGCCGGTGACCGGCCCGAGCAGCACGCCGCGGTACGTGTACGGGCCGTACGGCGAGTCGCTCGTGGCGTAGACGAGCTGGTGGGAGTCGCCGTTGGAGTACATGAACACGTACCGGCGCGCGACCTTCGAGATCCAGGCACCCTCGAAGAACCGGTTCGGGTTCCGCGCGGGCAGCGCACGCCCCTCGTCGTCGACGAGCACGAGCGGGCGGGTCGGCTCGGCCAGCGAGAGCAGGTCGTCGGACAGGCGCGCGATGCGCGGGGCCAGGGCGGGTTCGTCGAGCCCCGGGTAGGTGTCGACCCCGGTGTACACGTCGTCGCGCCAGCGCTGCAGCTGCCCGCCGAGGATCCCCCCGGTGACCAGGTACGTCGAGCCGTCGTCGTCGGTGAACACCGCGGGGTCGATGCTGTAGGCCCCAGCGATCGGCTCGGGCTGCGCGACGAACGGGCCGGCGGGGTGCGCGGAGGTCGCGACCCCGATGCGGAACACCCCGTCGTGGTCCTTGGCCGGGAAGAACAGGTAGTACGTGTCGCCCTTGCGCGCGGCGTCGGGTGCCCAGAGCTGACGCGACGCCCACGGCACGTCCTCGACGGCGAGCGCGACGCCGTGGTCGACGACCTCGCCGTCGAGGCTCTCGAGCGACAGCACGTGGTAGTCCCGCATGTCGTACTGGCTGCCGTCCTGGTCCGCAGCGGCGCCGGTGTCCTCGTCGTGCGAGGGGTAGACCCACAGCGTGCCGTCCCAGACGTGCCCGGAGGGGTCGGCGGTCCAGATCGTGTCGATGAGCGGGCCGGTCAGCGCGGCCGGCACCGCGTCCGCGTCGGGCTGGGCGTGGGACGCCGGCCTGGTGGCGACCGCTGTGCGAGCGTTCATGCGCTGATCTCCCTAGTTTCGCACTTGGTGTCGAAACACTACAGGTCGGGTATCGGCGCGCACATGGGACCTCCGTTCGGGACCGTGGACCCTCGCCGGTAGCCTCCGGGCATGCGCGTCGCCACCTGGAACATCAACTCGATCCGTGCCCGCACCGAACGCGCCGTGGCGTTCCTCGAGCGCAGCGGCGTCGACGTGCTCGCGCTGCAGGAGACCAAGTGCAAGGACGAGCAGTTCCCGCACGAGGCGTTCGAGGCGCTCGGCTACGAGGTCGCCCACGTCGGCTACAGCCAGTGGAATGGCGTGGCCGTGGTGTCCCGCGTCGGGATCGACGACGTCGAGATCGGCTTCCCGGGCATGCCGACGTGGGGTGACCCGGCGGCCGCCGAGGCGCGCGCGATCGGCGTCACCGCGGGCGGTGTGCGCGTGTGGAGCCTGTACGTGCCGAACGGCCGCGAGATCGACGACCCGCACTACGTCTACAAGCTCGACTGGCTCGCCCGGCTGCGCGACGCCGCTGCCGGCTGGCTCGCCGCCGACCCGGCCGCGCAGATCGCGCTCGTCGGTGACTGGAACATCGCCCCGCTCGACACCGACGTGTGGGACCCCGCGTGGTTCGCGGGCCGCACCCACGTCACGCCCGCCGAGCGCGACGCGTTCACGGCCATCGCCGAGGTCGGCTACACCGAGGTCTCACGCGTGCACGTGCCCGCCGAGCACACCTACACCTACTGGGACTACCAGCAGCTGCGCTTCCCGAAGAACAAGGGCATGCGCATCGACCTCACCTACGCCTCCCCGGCACTCGCCGCGCGCGTCACAGGCGTGACGATCGAGCGCGACGAGCGCAAGGGCAAGCAGCCGTCCGACCACGTCCCCGTCGTGCTCGACCTCGCGGACTGACCCGGGTCACTCCCCCGGGTAGATCACCCTGAGGCGGCGGCGGATCTCGTCAGCCGTCTCGAGCACCGTGAGCACCTCGTCCAGCGGGTGCAGCGGCGACTCGGTCAGGCCGGCCCCGACGTAGCGCGCGAGCGCCGCGGCCTGGAAGCACAGCCCGTCGAGGTCCTCGATGCGGTTGTCGTCCCACGTCGCCGTCTCG
>JAEYUL010000162.1 GCA_023432565.1 Actinomycetes bacterium
TCATGCGCCCCGCCAGGGCGTCAGCCAGCTCCGGGCTGTCCAGCCGGTACAGGACCGCCTCGGCCACCAACTCCTCGACCGGCTGGGCCACGACCGTCAACCGCCCGCACCCGCCATGGTCAGGACCGCTCGCGCACACATAGCGGCGACGATCCCCACGAGCCGAGGAGAACAGACGGGTGCCGCACTTGCCGCACCGCAACATCCCCGACAACAGGTAGCGACGCGGCGCACGGCGGCCACTGACCTTCTTCGCGGCGAGCACCGCGATCAGCTGCTCACGCTGCGCAGGCGTCAGGATCGCAGGCCACACGGCCTTCGCCACGACCTCGCCCTTGTACTCACGCAGGCCCGCGTTCCGCGCTGATGTGAGTAGCGTGCTAAGCGTGGGCGTGCGCCACTCACCGCCGTCGGTCGTCGTCGGCACACCCTCGGCGTTCAGCCAGGCCGCCACCGACCGCAGGGACTCCCCCGCAAGCACCCGGGCAGCCATCGCCCGGATGACCTCAGCCTCCGACTCGATCACCGTCACCCGGTCCGCGGCGAACCCGTACGGGCGGTTGTGACCCCCGTTCGGTCGCCCCTGCTCGGCCAGCTGCTGGTGCTTGCGCCGCAACCGCTCCGAACGACGCCCGGACTCCTTGGCCGCGAACGCCGCGAAGATCCGCGCCATGAACAGACCATCATCGTTGCCGAGGTCGATGTCAGCGGTCACGGTCGCGACCTGACGGACCCCGGCTCGCTCGCACAGCTCGGTGAACTGCTCCAACTGGATCGGCTGACGAGTCAACCGATCCAGGTTGTAGACGATCACCGCATCCCGATACCCCGCCCGCAGGTCCTCCAGCATCCGCTCGTAGGACGGGCGCCGCTTGCCCTTGAATGCGGACACGTCGTTGTCGATGTATTCCTCAGCGACCCGCCACCCACGCTCAGCGGCAAGCCTGCGACAGTCCTCCAACTGCCGCTCAACCCCCAACGCGGTGCCTGTCGGGTCCGACGAGATGCGGGCGTAGATCGCGGCAGCCTGAGGCGTCGTCATGAGAGGTCACACTAGCGACGCGTGGACAAGTCGACCTCGGTGGGCCCGGTGATCTGCGAGCCCTGGGTGCTGTGCAGCGGGTGCTGTGCTGCTCGCGTGCCTCGGCGCGCTCATGGGGCGCCTCGCGGCGCGACGGCGTGCCCGGGCCGCGCGTCGGCGCCTGAGGTCCGGCGTCCGTGAGATCGCGGTGGCTCGTCCTCGGCCCGCTCGCGGCCGGGACCGACGCGCTCGAGCGGTGCCGTCGCGAGGCGGCCCACGCCGCGACGCGTCGACGGTCCTGGGGAGGGCGCGAGCAGGCCGGCTGGTGGTCGCCGCCGCGCGCAGGGGAGGATGCCGGGTGGCGCGGCGCAGGCCCGCGCCGCGAGGAAGGACGGCGATGGCCAGGCTCGAGGTCCCGGTGCAGCTGCGCTGGTCGGACATGGACGCGTACGCGCACGTCAACAACGTCGAGATGCTGCGGCTCCTGGAGGAGGCGCGCATCGAGGTGTTCTGGCAGCACCCCGTGGGGCCCGACGGTGAGCGGCCGGAGACCCGACCGACCGCCGTGATCGACGCCGGGCCGGGCGCGCACGTCTCGACGTTCATCGCGCACCAGGAGATCCAGTACGTCAAGCCGCTCGGCTACCGGCGCTCGCCCGTCGTCGTCGAGCTGTGGATCGGCCACCTCGGCGGAGCGAGCCTCGACGTCTGCTACCAGGTGCGGGACCTGCCCGCGGCCGATCCCGCCTCGGTGGTCTACGCGCGGGCCGTCACGACGCTCGTGCTGGTCGACTCCGCCACCGGGTCGCCCACGCGCATCGGGCCCGTCGAGCGTGCGGCCTGGGAGCCGTACGTCGAGGAGCCGGTCGCGATCCGTCGCCGAGGCGCGCGGTGAGTGCCGACGTCCCGGTCCCCGGCCAGGTGCTGACCATGTCCGGGGTGTTCGTGCTGCGCGTGCCCCCGGAGTGGCAGGCCACGGGTCTCGAGGGGCATCGGTACCGGCTGCGCCGCCCGGGCGTCGAGGGCTCCGTCGACGTCTCGGTGCACCGCGGGCACGAGCCCGCGCCGGACGCACGCGAGACGGTGCGTGCGTACGCACGGTCGTGCGGTGCGCCCGAGGACGTGTCGCTCGTGCCGCTGCACGGGGACGAGCGGCCGACCGCTCGTCGCGCGGGAGCGCGCTGGGCCGACGGCCCGGGGTGGCGCGTGGCGGCGGCGCTGTGCAGCGGGCGTGACGTCGTGGTCGCGGCGGCGGTGGCGGGCGACGACGAGGCCCGGGCGGCCGTGGAACGGATCGTCACGACGCTCGAGCCGCACGTCGCCGCGCGGCGGTGGTGGCACAGGCGCCGCTGAGCACCTGCACGTCCTGACCCGCGCCGAGCCGGTCCGGGCCTGTCTGAGCCTGTCTGAGCCGGTCCGGGCCGGTCCGCGTGCGGGTCGACTCACGGGCCCGCGTGCAGCCCGTCAGCCCGCGGGACGGCGCATGGCCCGGTGTGCGCGCACGGCGGCTGCCGCGATGTTCCGCTGCATCCCGCCGAACACGATGCCGTGGAACGGGGCCACGGCCCACCAGTACAGCTGGCCGCCCAGCCCGGTCGGGTGGAACAGCGCACGCTGGACGAACGTCGTCGGCGCGCTGGTCCAGTCGGCGGCCGTGGGCTCGGCCCCGCCGGACACAGGCTCGACGCGCAGCTCGAGCCACGCCAGACCGGGGACGCGCATCTCGGCCCGCAGCCGCAGCAGCCGTCCCGGCTCGATCGCCTCGACGCGCCACCAGTCGACCGCGTCGTCGACGAGCAGCCGGCCCGGGTCACGCCGGCCGCGACGCAGTCCCGGCCCACCCGCGAGGCGGTCGAGGAGCCCGCGCACGCGCCAGGCGAGCGGCCAGGAGTACCACCCGCGCTCACCGCCGACGGCCTCGATCACGCGCCACAGCGCGGCCGGGGACGCGTCCACCTCGACGCGCCGCTCGTCGACGTACAGCGACCCGCCCGCCCAGTCGGGGTCGCTCGGCAGCGGGTCGGAGGGGGCGCCGGGCACCGAGGCCGACGACCAGCGGGTCGTCACGGCCGCCTCCTGCACGCGGCTCAGCGCGAGCCGCACGGCGCGTTCGAACCCCACGAGCCCGCCTGGCGGGTCGGGCACGTACTGCGCGATGTCGTGCTCGTGGCACACGACCTCGTGCACGAGCGAGTCGACCAGCGGGCGGGCCAGGCCGCCGGGCACCGGCGTGACGAGGGAGACCCACAGGCTCGACAGCCGCGGCGTGAGCACTCCGACGCCCACGATCAGGCGCGGACGCAGCCCGGCGACGCGGGCGTAGCGCTGCATCATCTCGCGGTACGTGAGCACGTCCGGTCCGCCGATGTCGAACGCACGGTTGACGTCCGGCGGCATCGCGGCCGCGGCGACGAGGTAGCGAAGGACGTCGCGGATCGCGATCGGCTGGATGCGGTTGTCCACCCAGCGGGGGACGGTCATGGCGGGGAGCCGCTCGGTGAGGTAGCGCATCATCTCGAACGACGCCGACCCGGAGCCGAGGATCACGGCGGCGCGCAGCACGGTGGTCGGCACACCGCTGGCCAGCAGGATCTCGCCGACCTCGGCACGCGAGGCCAGGTGTGCCGAGAGCTGCTCGTCGTCCGGGGCGAGGCCCCCGAGGTACACGACGCGGCGGACGCCCGCCTCGGCGGCGGCGCTCGCGAAGGTCTGGGCCGTCGCGCGGTCTCGCTGCGCGAACTGGCGTCCGGTGCCCAGGGAGTGCACGAGGTAGTACGCGACGGTCGCGTCGCGCAGCGCGGGCCCGATCTGGTCCGATCGGGAGGCGTCGGCCTGGACGACCTCCACGTCGTCGTACCACGGGCGGCCCCGCAGGCGCTCAGGGGTGCGCGCGAGCGCCCGCACGCGGTAGCCCGCAGCCAGCAGCTCGGGGACGAGCCGCCCGCCGACGTAGCCCGTCACGCCGGTCACGACGGCCAGCCGGGAGTCGGGGCGTGGCCTGCCGTCCTCGCCGGTCCCCGGGACGAGCCCGGCGAGCGTGTCGGCGACGGGCTGCGGTGCGAGCTCCTCGGGCGGCGTCGTCATCGTCGCAGTCTGCGGCTGCCGCGGCGCCCGCGCAAAGCGAGCCGGCTCACCTCAGGAGCGCGAGCGTCTCGCGCTCGGCGACCGCCTGCGACCGCGTCGGGCGGATCGTCGTGCCCCGCTCCCACAGGTCGACCACCCGAGGGTCGATGTAGGACGCCCGGCACACGGCCGGGGTGTTGCCGAGCTCCTCGGCGACGTCCTTGACCACCTGCGTCACCGCTCGACGCCGTGCGCGGTCCGACGCCGGAGCGGCGCCGAGCGCCGCGAGCCCGCGTGCGGCGAGCACGGTCGCGTGCCACGTGCGGAAGTCCTTGGGCGTCGCGTCCGGGCCGAGCCTGTCCTTGACGTAGGCCGCGACGTCGGCGCTGGTGACGTCGTGCCAGCCGGCGTCGTCGCGCCACGCGAGCAGCTCCTCGCTCTCGTCCTGGCGGCGCACGAGAGTGCGCACGAGGCGCGCGACGTCGTCGTCCTCGACGACCGTGTCGCGGATCTGGCCGGACTTGGCGGGGAAGTGCAGGTGCACGCGGCCGGGGTCGTCGTCGGACGCCGGCGCCAGGACGCGCACGTGGTCCTTGCGCAGGGTCGCCAGACCGTACGAGCCGTGCCGCAGCGCGTACCCCTCGCCGCCGACCCGCAGGTAGGCGAGGTCGAGCAGGCGGAACGCCAGGGCCAGCGCCTTGTCCCGCGGGAAGCCGTCCTGCTGCAGGTCGCGGCGCACCCGGCGACGTGCCGCGGGCAGGCGTGCGGCCACCTCGAGCACGTGGTCGTGCTTGAGGCGGTCGCGCCGTGCGCGCCACTGCGCGTGGTACAGGTACTGCCGACGCCGGGCGTCGTCGAGCCCGGCGGCCTGGATGTGCCCGTGCGGCAGCGGGCAGATCCACACGTCCCGCCACGCGGGCGGGATCGCGAGCGCGACGATGCGGCTCAGGTGCTCCGCGTCGGTGATCCTGGCGCGGTCGACGTCGAGGTAGACGAACCCCGACCCCGCGCGCCGACGCGTCCATCCGGGCCCGTCGATCCTGACTCGGCGAAGTCGCACCATGCGCGCAGTCTCACTCGGAGTCGCTGCCCGTGCTCGTCGGCGCACCTGCCACCGGCGTCGGCGCCGGCCGCGGGTCATCACCGGCGTCCGTGCGTCGGCTGCCGATCCGTGACGGCCACCACGACCGGTCGCCGAGGTCGTGCACGGCCGCCGGCACGAGCAGCGAGCGCACGACGAACGTGTCCAGCAGCACGCCGAACGCGACGAGGAAGGCCAGCTGCACCAGGAAGAGCAGCGGGATCACGGCGAGCGCGGCGAAGGTGGTCGCGAGCACGATGCCGGCCGAGGTGATCACGCCTCCGGTCACCGCCAGCCCGCGGACGACCCCGGCGTGCGTGCCGTGCCGGACCGACTCCTCGCGGACCCGGGTCATGAGGAAGATCGAGTAGTCGACCCCGAGCGCGACGAGGAACACGAACGCGAACAGCGGGACCGTGGGGTCGGCGCCGGGGAAGTCGAAGACATGGTCGAACAGGATCGCGGCCACCCCGAGGGTCGCAGCGAACGACAGCACGTTGGCCACGAGCAGGACCAGCGCCGCCACGACCGAGCGCAGCAGCAGCATGAGGATCACGATGATCACGACCAGGACGACAGGCACGATCACCCGCAGGTCCCGCTGCGCAGCGGCGATCGTGTCGACCTGCTGAGCCGCGGCCCCGCCCACGAGCGCCTCGGGCGAGATCTCGCTCACGACCTCACGCACGTCGCGGACCGTGTCCTGAGCCTCGACGGAGTCGGACGGCGCGGTCGTCGTGGCGTCGAGGCGGATGGTGCCGTCGACGACCACGGGTGGGGCGTCGCTGCCACTGCCCGGCCGCCCCGCGGGCGCACCGGTGTAGGGCACCACGGTCTCGACCCCGGGCACGTCCGCGACGGCGCGGGCGACCTCGTCGGCGTCCTGCTCGGGGACGATGACGGTGACGGGCTGCACCGACCCGGCAGGGAAGTGCTCGGCGAGCAGCTCCTCGCCCGCGACCGCGTCCACCTCGGTGAGGAACACGTCGGACTCGTTGGTGCCGGACGCGTCGAACGTCGGCAGGAACGCGGCGAAGGCGGCCAGGACGATCGCGGTCACGACCCAGACGCGACGCGCGCGCCGTGCCACCCAGCGCGCCAGTCGGCCCCACAGGCCGCCGACGCCGTCGACCGTCACGTCCTGCTCGGCCTCCACCTGCGTCGTGTGGCGCGGCACGCGCGGCCAGAAGAAGACGCGCGAGCGCCGGCCGGCGACGAGCAGGATCGCGGGCAGCAGCGTGAGCGACGCGAGCAGCGCGGAGGCGATGCCGATCGCCGCGACCGGGCCGAGCGACCGGTTCGAGCCGAGCTCGGACAGCAGCAGGCACAGCAGGCCCGCGATGACGGTTCCCGCGGACGCCGCGATCGGCTCGAGGCACGCGCGGATCGCGCGGCGCATGGCCTGCGCGGGGTGGTCGAAACGCCGGAGCTCCTCGCGGTACCGGGCGACGAGCAGCAGGGCGTAGTCCACGCTCGCGCCGACGACGAGGATCGACAGGATGCCCTGCGCCTGTCCGTTGAGCACGATCGTCCCGGCGTCGGCGAGCCGGTACACCACCAGGCCTGCCAGGCAGAGCGCGAAGACCGCCGTGACGATCACGACGAGCGGCAGCAGGGGGGAGCGGTAGACGACGACGAGGATGAGCAGCACCGCGGCGAGCGCGACGAGCAGCAGCACGCCGTCGATGCCGCCGAACGCGGTGACCAGGTCGGCGACGAAGCCCGCGGGTCCCGTGACCCAGGCGTTCAGGCCGAGCTCGCCGGCCGAGTCGGCGCTCGCGCCGAGGTCCTCGAGCAACGTCGCACGCAGGTCGGTGACGAACGCGTTCGTCACCGACTCCTCGTCGCCGACGAGTTCCTCGGCGCTGTCGGCGTCGAGGGAGTAGATGATCAGGAGCGCCTCGCCGTCCTGCGAGGGCGTGATCACGGGCTCGGCCGTCAGGTAGTCCCGCCACGTCCGGTCGGTACCGGGCACCTCGTGCGTCGGGAACGACTGTGCGACCTGTGTCACCGCCGCGATCTGCTCGTCGGTCACCCGGCCGCCGTCCTGCGGCGTGAGCACGACGAGCGCGGGCAGCGCGGGGGCCTCGACGAACTTGCGGCTCGCCTCCTCGGCGAGCGTCGACTGCGCCGACGAGGGCAGGAAGGCAGCCGCGTCGTTGGTCTGGACCTGCGACAGCTTGCCCTGGGCGACGCCGCCCACGGAGCCGATCGCCAGCCAGGCGACCAGCGCCACGACGATGAGGAGGGCACGGGTCACGGCAGGTCGCAACGAGGACATGGCGGCAGCATGAGGCATCGGAGCGCCGCGCGCCCGTCGAAGGTCGGCGATGTCCGAAATCGCCTCTCACCTGCGACTGTGTCGTTCGCCACGGTCAGGGCAGGCGGACCATCCCCTCCTGCGCGATCGACGCGACGAGGGTGCCGTCGCGCGTGAAGACCCGGGCCGCCCCGAGCCCTCGACCGCCCTGCGCGCTGGGCGTCGACTGCACGTACAGCAGCCAGTCGTCGACGCGGGCGTCGCGGTGCCACCAGATCGCGTGGTCGAGGCTCGCGATGGCCATGCCGGGCGTGACCCACGAGCGTCCGGCACGTCGCAGCACCGGCTCGAGCATGACCTGGTCGCACGCGAAGGCCAGCAGCGCGCGGTGCAGCAGCTGGTCGTCCGGCAGCGGCGAGCGTGCGCGGATCCAGACCATCTGACGGCCTGTGCGCTCGGGTGCGGGCCCGAGGTAGAGAGCGCCCTCGACGTGCCGCACGTCGAACGCCGACTCCTGCGACCAGAACTTCGCGACGGGGTGGTCGATGGGGCCGAGCACGTCGAACACCGAGCGCACGTCCTCGGGGTCCGGCACGCCGGACGGCATCGTCTCGGCGTAGTCGATGCCCTCCTGCTCGACCTGGAACGAGGCGATCATCGACAGGATCGGCTCGCCGCGCTGCAGCGCGTGCGTGCGGCGAGCCGTGAACGAGCGCCCGTCGCGCAGCCGTTCGACCGCGAAGGTGATCGGCTCGTCGATGACCCCCGCCCGCAGGAAGTACCCGTGCAGCGAGTGGGGCAGCCGGTCGGCGTCGACGGTCGCACCGGCCGCGAGCAGCGCCTGAGCGAGAACCTGACCGCCGAACACCCGGCCGTGCGGCTGAGGCAGGCTGGACCCGGCGAACCGGTCCGGGTCCTGCGGGTCGGGCTGCAGACGCAGCGCCTCGAGCACCACGCGGGTGGGGTCCGTGGTCGTCATGCCACGCAGACTCTCATGCGGCTCAGTCCTCGAACGTGTTGATCAGCGAGTGCGCTGCTCGCTCGAGGTAGTCCCACAGCTCGGCCCGGTGCAGCGGAGCGAGGTCGAGCGAGTCGACGGCGGTGCGCATGTGCGTCAGCCAGGCGTCGCGGGCCGCCGGGTTGACCTTGTACGGCGCGTGGCGCATGCGCAGCCTCGGGTGGCCGCGTTCCTGCGAGTAGGTCGTGGGACCGCCCCAGTACTGCTCGAGGAAGGCCGTCAACCGCTGCTCGGCCGGGCCGAGGTCCTCCTCGGGGTACATCGGCCGCAGCAGAGGGTCCTCAGCGACGCCCTCGTAGAAGCGCGCGACGAGCGCCGCGAACGTCTCGTGACCGCCCACCGCCTCGTAGAAGGAATCGGTTCTCACCTGGCCATCCTCACACGCGGGGGGCCCGGGCCACCGGGACCCGGGCCGTCACAGCCCGAGCTCGGCGAGCACGGGCAGCGCGGCCCGCACGGTCTCGCGGGCGTCCTGCGCGGACTGCGCGGCCAGGGCGAGCCCGGCGAGCCTGGTGCACTCCTCGAAGGTCGTGGCCTGCAGCACGGCCGCGACGTCGGCAAGTGCCCGCGGCGTCATCGACAGCGACGTGACCCCGAGCCCGACGAGCACGACCGCGAGCGCCGGGACGGCGGCCGCCTCGCCGCACACGCCGACCGGGCGTCCCTGCGCGGCACCGCCGCGGCACGTCTCGGCGACGAGTCGCAGCACCGCGGGGTGCCAGGCGTCGGACAGGTGCGCGACGGTGCCGAGCAGCCGGTCGGCGGCCATCGCGTACTGCGTGAGGTCGTTGGTGCCGATGCTCGCGAACGCCGCGTGCGCCAGGATCCGGTCGGCCAGGAGCGCGGCGCTCGGCACCTCGACCATGACGCCCGCGGTCGACAGACCGTGCCGCGCGCAGCGCTCGACGAAGTCCTGGGTCTCGTCCACGGTCGCGACCATCGGTGCCATGACCCACACGTCCGCGGTCTCGGCCTGGGCGGCGCGCGCGATCGCGGTGAGCTGGTCCTCGAGGACCTCGGGGTGCGCCGCGGCGGTGCGCAGTCCCCGCACCCCGAGCGCAGGGTTGGCCTCGTCGTCCGAGGTGAGGAACGGCATGGGCTTGTCGGCGCCGGCGTCCAGGGTGCGGATCACGACCTTGCGTCCGGCGAACGCGGCGAACACCTGTCGGTAGGCGTTCACCTGCTCGTCGATGCCGGGCGCCTCGTCGCGGTCCAGGAACTCGAACTCCGTGCGGAACAGCCCGATGCCCTGCGCGCCCGCGAGCACCGCGGCCTGCGCGTCGGCCGGGGCGCCGACGTTCGCGAGCAGCTCGACCCGGTGGCCGTCGGCCGTGCGGCCGTCGCCGTCGAACGTGCGCGCGGTCGCGGCGAGCGCCCTGGCCCGCGCGACCTGGTCGTCGTCGGGGTGCAGCGTGACCGTGCCCGCGCCGCCGTCGACGAGCAGCAGGTCGCCGTCGGCCACCTGGGTGTCCAGCCCGCGCGCCGCGACGACCGCGGGGATGCCGCGCGCGCGGGCAAGGATCGCGGTGTGCGCCGTCGGGCCGCCCGCAGACGTCGCGATCGCGAGCACCCGGTCGGTGTCGAGCGTCGCGACCAGCGCGGGGGCGAGGTCGACCGCGACGAGCACGAACGGCTCGTCGCGCTGCGGGACGCCCGGCGCGGGGCGCCCGGTCAGGTCGGCGACGAGGCGGTCACGCACGTCGTGGATGTCCCGGGTGCGCTCGGCGAACAGCCCGCCCAGCGCCTCGAACTGGGCCGCGACCTCCTCGGCGGCCTCCCACACGGCACGCTCGGGCACGAGGTGGTCGTCCATGACGCGGTGCACCGCGTCCGCGACCAGGGTCGGGTCGGCAGCGATGGCAGCGGTCGCGCGCAGCACGTCGGCGGCGTCACCCGTCGCGGCGTCGGCGGCCTCGTCCAGTGCGGTGCGCACGCGCGCCGAGGCCTGCCCGATGCGCTCGGCAGCCGCGCGGTGGTCCGCGCTGGGAGGCTGCCGGCGCCCGGACGGCGGCTCGGTGACCGGCGGGGGCATGAGCACGGCGGGCGCGACGGCTCTCCCTGGGCTCACGCCCAGGCCCGGGATCACCGTGGGCGGCTCAGTGGCACTCACGCGCTGCGACCTCCTCGTCGTCTCCTGTGCAGTGTGGCCCGCACGTCTCGCGCGCCGCCACCCGGACACGCAGGGTGCGGGCCGGGCCGGGCGTTAGGCTGGTCACGCAGCGACGGCCAGGTCGCGCACGGCAGTTCCGACGCGCGGCGTGCGGAGCGGATCAGAGCGGGAGTCGTACGTGAGCAAGGCAGAGCAGATCCTCGCGGCGCTGGGCGGCGACTCGAACGTGGTCGACCTGGAGCCGTGCATCACGCGTCTGCGGGTCGAGGTCGGCGACGCCCAGCTGGTCGACGAGCAGGCGCTCAAGGCGTCGGGTGCGTTCGGCGTCGTGCGCTCCGGTCGCATCGTGCAGGTGATCGTCGGCCCCGAGGCCGACAACCTCGCCGCCGAGCTCGACTCGCTGCGCTGACCCGGCGCGCGCGGCTACCCACCATGAGCGAGCTGCGCGCGGTCGCGCCCGTCTCCGGCGTCGTGCACGCCATCGGCCAGGTGCCCGACCCGGTGTTCGCCGAGCAGGTCGTCGGCCCCGGCGTCGCGATCCTGCCCGACCACGTGGCGCGGCTCGACGTGATCGCGCCGTGCGACGGCGTGGTCGGCGCTCTGCACCCCCACGCGTTCGCGCTCGAGGCGGACGACGAGCGGTCCGTGCTCGTCCACCTGGGCATCGACACCGTGCGCCTGGCCGGGCTCGGGTTCGAGGTGCTCGTCGAGCGCGGTCAGCGCGTGGCCGCGGGCCAGCGCCTGCTCACGTTCTCCCCGGTCGACGTCGCCGCCTCGGGGATGTCGACGATGTGCCCGGTGGTCGCGCTGCAGGCCGACCCCGCCGCGATCCGCCTGGAGGTGGCGCCGGGGGACCGGGTGCGCGCGGGCGACCCGCTGCTGGTCTGGCAGTGACCGGGCGCGCTCAGGGCTGCGGCGGGTCCTGACGCGGGGGACGCAGCGCCTCCTCGACGGGCGTGTCACGCGGGTCCTGCGGCGTGCCCGCGTCGCCCTGGCGTGCGGTGCCCGCCTCGTCGTCCCCGGCCTCGGCGTCGCCGGCCCCGTCGTCCCTGGCCTCGTCGCGCGCGGTCGTCGGCTCGGACGTGGTCGCGCCGTCGGCAGCCGCGTCGGACCTCGTCGCCGCGC
>JAEYUL010000039.1 GCA_023432565.1 Actinomycetes bacterium
GCAGGGGTAGCGTCAGGCACGTCGAGGTCTTCCGGATGGACAGCGTCAGAACTTCCATCCTCGGGAGACCTCGACGCCTACCCCGGGACCGCCACGCCACCGGGAGCTACACCCTCATCTGCGATGAGCCTGTTTGCGGTCGAGTGGCGTGGCCGGCAATCCGGCTCCCCACCGCAACGGCGAAGAGCCAGTATGGGTGCCGCTGCCGCGGTGCTGAGGAAGAAACGTGCCCGTCCGACGGCGGCCTGTGTGCGTCACTCCACCTCGGCCCTGAAGCCTGCCTCGCCCCAGGTCGCCGCGACGCGGGGACTTGCCTCGAGCCCGACGACGGCGCAGCCGCGCAGCAGTGCGGTGGACCGACCGGAGTCGGGCGGCGCCGCCCAGCAGAGCAGGTGCTCGCCCGTCAGGGCCGCAGGCAGGGTGAACTTGCCCGACTCCACGGGCTGCCAGGTGCCGCCCAGCGCGGTCACGTCGTCGGGCTCGACCGGCACGCGGGCTCGTTCCATGTCGTTACCCGGCCGGGCGTCCAGCAGATCCCAGCTCGCGTCGTCCTCGGCCGGGAGCGTGAAGACCCAGCCCTCGTCGATGTCGTTGCCGCCGCGTCCGGTGTCGCTCACTGCCCGCAGCGTCCCGCCAGGGCCGCCGTCCTCCTGGCCGCACCCGACGAGCGTGGGCAGGAGGACGGTGGCTTGGCTCCGGCGAGCACGCCGACGACGGCGGCCACGCGGCGGGTCAGGAGCATGGGCCTCCGTTCAGGCGGAACGACGACGGCACGAGTGCGTCGGAACCGGGCGGTCGTCGGCATTACAGCTAGTGACGGGAGATCTGCTGCGCGTACTGGTCGAGCACGTTCAGGATCCCTGAGTGCTGCCAGATGCGGTTGCGCTTCATGCCCGTGCGTTCGGTCAGGACCCCGGCGTCGGTGAGTTGCGCCAGCGCTCGCTGCGCGGCGACCTCGTTGGTGCCGAGCCGGTCGACCAGCAGCCGGGCGTTGAGCACGGGGTGCGAGACGAGCAGGGG
Organism: Actinomycetes bacterium; assembly: GCA_023432565.1. Taxonomy (GTDB): domain Bacteria; phylum Actinomycetota; class Actinomycetes; order Actinomycetales; family Cellulomonadaceae; genus Cellulomonas. Next base: position 1,021 of record JAEYUL010000039.1, read on the forward strand.
AACGACCCGCCAGGCGGATGCCTGGGGCCGCAGTCGGCGAGCCGTCAGGGCCTCGCGGGCTGCGTCGACCTGAGCGGCCAGGTCGTCGACGAGTCTCTCGCCGGTGAAGGCTGCGTACCGGCTCGCGCGGGTGAACTGCTCGACGATGGGCCGGGCGTCACCGCCGCGGTACGCGCCGAGCGCCGAGAAGTACGCCTCGGTGTCCGTCAGGAGCCCTGCCGAGACGGGTGCCGTGGTGCGGGTCATGACGCGCTTGGCGCGCAGGATCGCGTGGACCAGCGACCGCCCGGTGCGGCCGTTGCCGTCGACGAACGGGTGGATGGTCTCGAACTGCGCGTGTGCGACGGCGGCTTGGACGATGACGGGCACGTCGTCGCGGGCCAGGTAGCGGACCAGGTCGGCCATCGCCGCGGGCACCTGCTCGGCCTGCGGGGCGACGTGCGACGCGCCCCGCGGGCTGATCCTGCTCCGGCCCACCCAGACCAGCTCGTCGCGGTATCTGCCGGCGTGGTCTTCCCAGCCTCGCTGTCCGCCCAGCAGCCGGGCGTGCATCGCGAGGATGGCGCTCTCGTCGAGGTGGTCGGCGAGGGCGAGTGCGGCCTCCATCGTGCGGACGTTGGCGACGACGACCCGTGCGTTCTCGCTGCCGGCCTGGTCGATCTCGGCCAGGGCGAGCTGGCGGGCGCCCACCGTCAGGTTCTCGATCTGGGACGACGAGGCCGACTCGGTGCGCAGCAGGATCGACGACATGGGGCCGAGCGTCGGGCTCTCGGCGCCGAGCTTCGCGCTCGCGTACAGGTCGAACCGTGCGAGTGCGGCGGTCGCCTCGTCGACGTCCGCCCCGAGGTCTGAGGGGATGGTCATCGAGTGGTCGGCGATGCGCGCGGGCACGCTGGACTCGTACGGGCCTGAGGCGCTCGAGAGCTGCGCGCGCGAGCTCATGCCGTCGGTCTGCGCGAGCCAGTGGTGCGACTCGTACGCCGTCGCTGGAACCGTGAGAGCCGCAACTTCCGTTGCCATGCCCCCACGTTACTAACAGTTTCCAGGAAAGTGTGAGGAGGGCGTCGAAGTTTGGTGGGAGCAGGCCGCTGCTCGAGACGGGCGTCGGTCGTCACCATCGCGCTCGCGAGAGCGACGTCGTCGTCGGTCATCACTGGTGGACGCTCATGTCGTCGCCATCTGCGCGAGTCCTTGCTCGAGCGTCACCTGCGGGACGTAGCCGAGGTCGTGCCGCGCTGCGCGCAGGTCGTACGACCGGTCGCGACCCATGAAGCTGACCAGCCAGTTGGTCAGCGGCGGAGCGGTGGGTCTGCGCAGCAGCCGTGCCGCGCGGTCGAGCGTGGCGGCGAGGGGTGCCGCCAGCACGAGCGGGACGTTGCGACTTCGCGCCAGGTCGATGCCCTGGGTCGCCAGCAGGGGAGTGAGGAACTCACGGATCGGCATCGGTGTCCCGTCAGTGACGTGGTAGATGCCCCGGTGCTGCCCGTGGGTGAGCGCCAGCGCGATGGCTGCGACGAGGTTGTCGACATGGACCATGTCGACGACGTGGCGGCCGTGGTCGATCCACGCGAACCTGCCCGACCGCGCCGCGTCGACGAAGCCGTCGATCGTCGTCATCCCGTGTCCCCAGATGAACGGCGGTCGGAGCACCACGAGTTCCGTGCTCCCCGCGGGAGCGTCGCGAAGTGCGCGTTCGGTCGCCAGCTTGACCCTGCTGTACGCGATGTTCGGCCGGCCCTCGGGGGTCGTCTCGTCGACGACCGGGCGGCGCTGGGTGCCGGTCGAGACCGAGGCGGCGCTGACGAGGACGAACCGGCGCACGTGGGCGGCGACGCTTGCCTGGTGCAGGGCGAGAGTGGGTGCGTGGCTGAGGCGCTCGAAGAGGGCGTCGGGTCCCCAGAACTCCATGTGAGCCGCGGTGTGCACCACGACCTCGACGTCGCTCAGGTGCGTCGGCCACGGGCCGCCATCGGTGGTCGGTAGCTCGGCGAGGTCGCCGCGCACGGGCTCGGCGCCGGCCGCGCGGACGCGTTGGGCGCTCGCCTCGGACCGCGCCAGGGCGGTGACGTGATGCCCGTCGGCGACGAGGCGGCGCACGAGCCTGTTGCCGACGAACCCGCTGCCTCCGGTGAGGAAGATGTGCATGACGGTCCCTCCGATCGAAGCGCGTGAGGTGCTCCGGACAGTCGCCGTAGATGTATCGAGGTCGAATGGTTCGATGACGATGCTTTGGGATCTATGTAACGTGCGTACGATCACCACGTCAAGGAGGGCGGTGTGCGATGACACAAGGACGGACGGTGACGGCCGCCGAGCTGGCGGACGAGTTCGGCCGGACGGCGAAGGTGCTCGAGCGCCGCCTCAGCGACCGCCTGGGCGAGCACGGTGTCTCGACTCCGCGGTCACGCGTCGTGGTCGAGGTGGCCCGGTCGCAGCCGGTCCGGCTCACCGAGCTCGCGCTCGCGGTGGGCATCGCGCAGGGCACGGCTTCGACGCTGGTCGACGGGCTTGTCCGCGAGGGCCTGCTCGAGCGGAGGTCGAGCTCGGACGACCGGCGGTCGGTGCTGCTGCACGTCACGGCGAGCGGCGGGGCATTCGCCCGCCGCTGGTCGAGCAGCTATCAGCACGCCGCGAAAGAGCTGTTCGCACCGCTCGACGACGACGAGCGTGTGGTGCTCGCCGAGATGCTCCGGAAGCTCTCCGCCGCACCTTCGGCCGCTGCCGACACCTGACGCTCAGCAGCGCGCGCCGCGGCCGGCTGGGCCGCGACGGTGACATCGCTGCGAGTTCGTGATCCGGGGTGTCATGGCGTCAGACCCCCACGACGTAGGTGAGCGCGAGGTGCAGCGACACCGCGGTCACGGTGGTCCACAGCACGATCGCCACCGCCTGCCAGAGCAGGACCCAACGACGCGGGCTGCCGCCGGCGACGAGGATGGCCGCGGTGAACTGCGTCGGGATGGCGAGCGGGCCGAGGACGCTCGCCCCGGGGACGCCGAAGCGTACGAGCCACGTGTTGAGGCGTTGGCGCCCCTTCGACAGCGGCTGCCCGGGCGCCGGTTCGGCGAACCCGTGCTCCGTGCGGACGTCCGGGGCCGACGGGCCGCCGACGGTCGCCTTCACGCGCGCGCGGTGCACGACGACGGCCGTGCGGGCCCGTCCGGTGAAGGTCACCACGAGCGCCACGGACAGGAAGTTCCCGGTGGCGGCGGCGACGGCCGCGACGACCGGGTTCAGCCCGCCGAGCATCCCCACCATCGTGCCGACCTCCCCTTCCACGAACGGGACGGCGCCGGCGAGCACGACGATCAAGGGCTGGACGAGCTCGGGCACCTGGGCCACGAGCTCCTGGAACGTGACGATGAGCTCCTGCAACGGGGTCATGACGTGTCTCCTGTGCGAGTCGTGGATCGAGCGGTTTCTCGATCACGACCGCAGGGGACACCCTGTTCTCGGAACAGGGTCAAGCGGTCGTCGTCGGCCCCGTCCCCTCGGCGTCGTCGCGCGCCGCCAGCGTCTCCTGGGCGAGCTCGAAACCGCGGAGCGCGGCGCGCGTCAGGACGTCGCGCTGCGCCGGGTTGTAGAGCTCCGTGACGGCCTCGACGAACGTCTCCTGCACGACGCGCCCGCTCCTCGCCTGGTGGCCGGCGGGGTCGCTGAGCCAGGGGTAGTCGACGAGGTTGCGCGCGATTCCCCGCGCGAGCTGCTCGGCGGCGCGCTGGCGAGTCGGCTCGTCCGCGTCGGGCGGGAGCGTGTCGAACTCGCTGTCGACCTCATCGAGCTCGGCGTCCTCGGCGACGATGTCCCGCAGGTCGGCAAGCGCGCTCTCGTCGTAGAGCCGGGAGTAGATGTGGATGATCGACCGGTCGGTCTCCGAGAGGTGCTCCGCGACCGACGCGAACCCCGCGGGCACGTCGGGCGGCGCGTCGTTGCTCAGGATCGCGGCGATCTCGGCCCGCGCCTGCTGCAGCTTCTCGATCCTCACGGCGAGGTCCGCGTCCACCTCCCGCAGCTTGTCCGCCGTGTCCGCGCGCTCGGCCACCCCGTCGACCTCGGAGAGCGGGACGCCCAGCTCGGCGAGGCGCCGGATGCGCAGCAGGCGCACCAGCTGCGGCACGCCGTACTGCTTGTACCCGTTGTACCGGCGGTCGGGCTCGTCCAGCAGCCCGAGCCGGTGGTAGTGCCGGACCGTGTTGACGGTGGTCCCCGCCAGCTCGGCGAGCTCGCTCGTGCTCCAGGCCATCGGGCGCTCCTCGTCGGTCGGCGGGGTCGAAGCGGTCAGCCGCGGCTCACCCGCCGCAGCACGTCCGGCAGCGTGCGCACCTGCTCGGCACCGAGCGCCTCGGGCCGCGCGCGGACACCGACCACGCGGCGGACCCCGGGGCGAACATGCGCACGCTCACGAGGGGAGCGTCCCATATGCGCTCGCGGATGTGCTCGGGGTCGGGCGGGGGTGCGCGGTAGGCTTCCGGTGGTTGGGTGATCGAGCCGGACAGCGGTTCCGCCCACAGGTGATCCCCGAGGCGCGTTCGGTTGCGTGTCTCTCTCGGCGTGAGCGCGGCCCTCGCGGCGGCGCGATCTGGCTGCCGCGCTGTGACCCGGTGCCCGTTGCGGGGCGCCCCGGCACGGGCGGCCCACGTCAGGGCGCTGGCTTGGCGTCGACCCGGTGTCGGGCGACTGCGGCACGGCGTGCCGCACCGCGTGGCGCGGTGCGGGCGCACGAAGGAGGAGAAGTGGCACGACCCAGCGGTCAGCGCGGCTCAGGTCGGGCGCGCTCGGATGCTGGTGGGCAGCGTCGTCGTACGTCGCGGCCCGACGAAGAGGGGATCATCCCCGTGCTCGCCGGCGTGGCGCGGGAGGTCGACAACGCGGTGCGACGCCCGCCGACGCGCCCCGCGGTGCGCACGCAGTTCCAGGTGATCGCGCTGCTCGTGCGCGAGGAGCGCGCCAAGGTCATGGCCGACCAGGAGCTGTCGTCGGCCAGGCGGACCGAGCAGCTCAAGCGGCTCGACGGGGTGGCGACGCTGCTGGCGAAGATCGCCGCGCGGGACACCTCGCTGCTCGCGCTGCTCGCCGAGGACGCGAAGGTCTCGGACGCCGCGCGCGCCTACAAGGCCACGCTCATGCGGGCCGGTGGCCTGGAGCCGCCCGAGGAGAGCGAGCCGGAGCCGGCGCCCGTGGCCGCACCTGCCGCGACGAACCGCGTGGTGCCGCGCTCGGTGCTCTCGCGGCAGCTCGCGAACCCGTTCCTCGCCCCGGACTTCGAGGCGGCGGCCGCGCGCAGCGCCGCGAAGCCTCGCCGGTTGGCCGGGTGGGAGCTGCTCGAGCCGCTGTTCCGCTCGTTCGAGTACGCCGCCACCGGGCAGCCCGCGTGCATGGACCTGCCCGCGCCGCGGCCGGTGCACACCCCGCTCGGGCGTGAGCTCATGCACCACCAGGCGCAGCTCGTCACGGCCGCGTCGCGCGGTCACCGCACGTTCCTGCTGGCCGACGAGCCCGGCCTGGGCAAGACGGCGCAGGCGCTGCTCGCGGCGCAGGCCGCGGACGCCTACCCGCTGCTCGTCGTCGTGCCGAACGTGGTGAAGACCAACTGGGCGCGCGAGGTCGGGCTGTGGACGCCGCACCGTCGGGCGACCGTGGTGCACGGTGACGGCGACGACGTCGACGCGTTCGCCGACGTGATCATCGTCAACTACGAGATCCTCGACCGGCACGTGGGCTGGCTCGGGGAGTTCGGGTTCGGCGGGATGGTCGTCGACGAGGCGCACTTCATCAAGAACAAGTCCTCGCAGCGCTCGCAGCACGTGCTGTCGATCTCCGAGCGGATCCGTGAACGTACCGCCCACCCGCTGCTCATGGCGCTGACGGGCACGCCGCTGATCAACGACATCGAGGACTTCCGGGCGATCTGGCAGTTCCTCGGCTGGATCGACGACAAGGTCCCGCTCGGTGAGCTGATGACCAAGCTCGAGGACACGGGCCTGACGCCCGCGGACCCGGGCTTCTACGCCGCGGCGCGTGCGAGCGTGATCGACATGGGCATCGTGCGTCGGCGCAAGGTCGACGTGGTCGCGGACATCCCCGCGCGGCGGGTCGCGGACCTGCCGGTCGAGCTCGACGGCGCGGTGGGGCGTTCGATCCGCGCGGCGGAGGAGGCGCTGGCTCGTCGGCTGGTCAAGCGGTACCGGTCCGCGCTCGAGGCGCGTCCGGTCGACGAGGTCCGCGACGGCATCGACCTCGAGCTCGCGCGTCGCGTCGCCGCCGGCGAGCTCAAGGACTCGAGCTCGAAGGCGTCCGGCGAGAACGTGTTCACGATGGTCCGCCGGATCGGCCAGGCCAAGGCGGGGCTCGCGGCGGACTACGCGGCGCAGCTCGCGCGCAACGTCGGCAAGGTCGTGTTCTTCGCCAAGCACGTCGACGTCATGGACCAGGCCGAGCAGACGTTCGCCGACCGGGGCATCGGGTTCGCCTCGATCCGCGGCGACCAGACGCCCAAGGCGCGCGAGAAGGCGATCAAGGCCTTCACCGAGGACGCGGACGTGCAGGTCGCGGTGTGCTCGCTGATGGCCGCCGGGGTCGGGCTGAACCTGCAGGTCGCGTCCAACCTGGTGCTCGCCGAGCTGTCCTGGACGGACGCGGAGCAGACCCAGGCGATCGACCGTGTGCACCGGATCGGCCAGTCCGAGCCGGTCACCGCGTGGCGCGTGATCGCGGCGCAGACCATCGACGCCAAGATCGCCGAGCTCATCGACAGCAAGTCAGGCCTGGCGGCCCGGGCGCTCGACGGCGCCGACGTGGACGACGCCGAGTCGTCCACCGACGTGCAGCTCGAGGCGCTCGTCAGCCTGCTGACCGACGCCCTGGCCGCCGAGGAAGGTCTGTGACCTGACGCAGCGCGGCCCGAGCGGTGGCCCCCGGCGACCTCAGCGCCGGGAGTACCCCACGAACAGCACCCACACGTTGGCCCGCAGGCCGAACCGCTCGTCGTCGGCCCGCACCCGCTTGCCGTTCTTGTCCGTCAGGCGGATCACCGACCGTTCGGCGCCGCCCGTGCAGCCCGCCATGATCCCGAGCCGGGAGACCGTCTCGTCCTCGTCGACGATGCACACCCCGATCCGCTCCCCGCGTGCGGGGGTGCGGTAGAGGATCAGGTCGCCGGTCTTGCGGTCCACCTCCACCGCGGTGACGCCGACGGTGTAGTGCGCGGGGTTGGTGTGCAGGTAGACGGACGGGCCGAGCCGGACCACGGTGCTCGACAGGTGGCTGTCCACCTGGTCCTCGCGGTAGAAGTGCCCGCCCGCGGCATACCCGACGGTGCCGGTCACGGCCATCGCGGCGGCGACGCCCACCGACAGCACGACGCGACGACGCCGACGGGCACGACGACCGTCCCGGGGTGCGTCGCGCGTGGTCGGGCACCCGCATCCCCCGTCGTCGGTGGCGGGCTGCAACGGTGTCGGGGTCGCCCTCGGGTCCGGCATGCCCTGCCCATCGGAATGTCCGGTTGGACACTGCATGGGACTTTCAGCCCTGGGGCACCAGGTGCGTCGCCGCACCGGCGGACGACGACCCTGCCTAGTTGAGGCGTGCGAGCTCGGCGTTCGCGGACTCGCCGCGCGGGTCGACGTCCGGCGGTGACACGGGGCCGGCGGACGGGCACTCGTCGAGCACCACGCGGCTGATGTCGATGGGGTGCGGCCGCAGGTGCCAGTGGGCCTCGGCGGGGGAGTCGACGACGATGTCCAGGTCCCGCCGGGGACGCGCGCGGTGCGCCTCGAGCAGGCGCACGATCACCTGCCGGTCGAACACGTCGAGATCGAAGTGCGCCGCGAGCACGGCGACGACCTCCTGCGGGTACCGGTCGTCGTCGTCCCGGTCGCGCCACCTTGTGCCGCTCATGGCCACTCTTTACTCCGGGTGCAGGTCGCGACACGCCGGACTTTCAGCCCATGTCGGGACGAGCGCGGGTGAAATCCTCGCCGCACGCCGTCCCGGAGCGCGCCCGCGAGCACGTGTCGCGACGGCGTGCTGCGGTCCCCGGCGAGGGGTTCCGGCGGCCCTGAGCAGCGCATCTCCTGCGAGTCGAGCGCGTGACCTGCGACGATGGGCGCACAGGAGGTGCGCGGTCGACCTGTAGCATCGCGGCCCGTGGCATCACGCCTGCCCCGCGGTGGCCGGGCGTGCTCGACCGACACGACGGCGACGACGCAGGCGAGGGGGGCACGATGAGCTCGAAGACGCACCGCACCTCGCGTTCGGTCGGGGTGCGTGACGTCGCCGCGCGGGCCGGTGTGTCGCTCGGGACCGTGTCCAACGTCCTGAACAACCCCGACCGGGTCGGGCAGGCGACGCGCGAGCGTGTCGAGGCGGCGATGCACGCGCTCGGGTTCGTGCCCTCGCGCGCGGCGGGTCAGCTGCGCAGCCGGCGCTCGGCGCTCATCGGGCTGGTGGTGCCGGACGTGGGCAACCCGTTCTGGGCGTCGGTCCTGCGCGGCGTCGAGACGGTGGCCGACGAGGCCGGGCTGACGATGGTCGTCGGCTCGACCCACCAGGAGACGGAGCGCCAGGAGCACCTGCTGCGCGTGCTGGAGAGCCAGGGCGTCGACGGGCTCGTGATCGCGCCGATCGCGGACCGCTCGGAGGACTGGGCGCCGTTCGAGTCCCGACGCTTCGGCGTCGTGACGCTCGAGCGCCAGCAGCCCGGTTCGACGGGGGCGTGGGTGAGCCTGGACAACGTCGAGGGCGCGCGCCTGGCCATGGCGCACCTGCTGGACCAGGGGCACCGGCGGATCGCTCTGGTCAACGGGCCGTCGTCGGTCTCGTGGTGCGCGGAGCGGCGGGCCGGCGTGGTGCGCGCGCTCGAGCAGCGAGGGCTGCGTGCGGAGGCTGCGGTGGTCGACGTCGAGGTGTGCGACCTGACGGTCGACGAGGGCATGGCGGCGGTCGCGCCGCTGCTCGACTCGCGCGTGGTGACGGCCGTGATGTGCGTCAACGACATGCTCGCGCTCGGTGCGCTGCGGGCGATGCACGAGCGGGGCCTGCGGGTGCCGCAGGACATCGCCCTGGTGGGCTACGACGATGCCGACTTCGCCCCGGCGCTGAACCCGTCCCTGACCACCGTGCGCCAGCCTTCGTTCGACATGGGGGTGGCCGCGGCCCGTCTGCTGCTTCGTGCGGAAAGCCGCGAACCCGGCGAGCACGTGGATTTCGAACCGCAGCTCGTCGTGCGCCACTCGACCGCTCTGACGGTCGCTGCAAGCCTCTGACCAGGACAAACGTGTCCAGCTGACGGCCCGGCCGGGACTGTCGCCGAACCGTGACCTTTCCTGCTTGACACTCTCTCGGCCCGCCAGGCACTCTTGAACCGGTTCAGAAAATGAACCGGTTCAAGCCGCCTTCCGCGCCGCTTCGTCGCGACGCTCGATCCAATGGAGGATCCCGTGACCAGGACGTCCGTGACCCGTCGCGAGTACGACGAGTGGCTCAACGAGGCGGCCAGCCTGGCTAAGGCGCTGCGGTACCCGGTCACGCCGGACATGGTGAACGACAGCGCCGGGATCATCTTCGGCGACGACCAGTATGACGCCTTCACCAACGGCCTCTGGTCCCGTGAGCCGTACGAGGTCATGGTCATCTTCGAGTCGCTCAACGAGCCGGCCGTCAACGGCCTGCCCGTCTCGGGCGCCGCGCACGCCGAGTACTCCGGCCTGTGCGACAAGCTGATGATCGTCCACCCCGGCAAGTTCTGCCCGCCCCACTTCCACCAGCGCAAGACCGAGAGCTACGAGGTCGTGCTGGGGGAGATGGAGGTCTTCTACTCGCCCGAGCCGGTGCAGGTCGGCGACGAGGACGTGCTCGAGTTCGTCCCGATGCCGGCCGGCGAGGCCTGGCCCGAGGGTGTGGCGCTGCCCGCCGGACGCGAGGACTCCTACGCCCGGCTCACCAGCTACGTGCGCCTGCGCGCCGGCGACCCGAAGTTCGTCATGCACCGCAAGCACCTGCACGCGTTCCGGTGCCCGGCGGACTCCGACACGCCCCTCGTCGTGCGCGAGGTCTCGACCTACAGCCACGAGCCCACCGAGCACGCGCACGACAAGGCCGTGCCGCTGCCCTCCTGGGCCGGGCTCCACGACAACGCCTTCGTCGCCGAGGCCGCCAACACCGGCCGCCTCACGACGTCCATCGTCTGACGCCCGAACGTCCGACCCGGCGCGAGCCGACCTGACCGGGGCCCCCTTGTCACGGGAACGCCCCACGCACCACCGCACAACGCAGCACCCCCGTCCAGTCAAAGGAGACACCACTCGTGCGTACCCTCACCCGGGTCATCGGCCTGAGCGCCGCGGCCGCCCTGCTTCTGTCCGCGTGCGCCAGCGGCGCGGACGACACCTCCGACGCGGGCACCACCGCCCCCGCCGGCCAGGAGAACACCTCGGAGGCCAAGTTCGAGGCCAAGGACCCGCTCAAGCTCGGCTACTCCGTCTACGACCTGCAGAACCCGTACTGGCAGTCCTACAGCGCGGGCGTCAAGGCCGGCGCGGACGAGGCCGGCATCGAGGTCATCATCGTCGACCAGAAGTCGGACCAGAACGCGCAGGTCTCCGGCAGCCTCGACCTGATCAACCAGGGCATCTCCGGCCTCATCGTCACGCCGGTGCAGCCCTCCGCGCTGCCCTCGACGATCGACGCGGCGCACGCCGCCAAGATCCCGGTGGTCATCGCCGACATCGGCACCGCGGGCGACTACGACGGCTACATCCTGTCGAACAACTACAACGGTGGTGAGCTCGCCGCCC
>JAEYUL010000067.1 GCA_023432565.1 Actinomycetes bacterium
GCGTACATGAACGTCGCGATCCAGATCGGCAGCAGGATCAGCTTGAACATCACCTGCGAGTAGGTGGTGTCGATGTGGTGGATCCGCTGCTCGTCGCCGCCGATGTCGCGCTTGACGTCCGCGCGGATCTCGTCGTCCATCATCTGCTTGGCCTCGGCGTAGCCGGCCTGCGGGTCGACGTCGTACCGCACTGCCGAGTGCCCCACGAGGTACTCGGACTTGAACGGCTTGACGGCCCCGAGCGTCCACGGGCCGAGCTTGCTGACGCGGTTGCGCGGCAGCGTGGTCGACGCGGGGACGAGCAGGTCGTCGAACGTGTTGCGCACGCGTCCGCTCGCGTGGTGCCAGCGGGTGCGCCGCACCTCCTGGTCACCCTGCTTCTCGGTGTAGTGCTCGCCCCGCTGACCCGTGTAGTCGCTCGTCGTGTTGGCGTCGAACGTCCAGTGCGGCAGGTAGGTGCCGCGGATCGACTCCGTGTCCCCCACCTGCTTGAGCGCACCGGGCGCGAACCAGCGCGAGCGCACCCACTTCTTGAAGCTGTCGCGCGCGCCGCGGCTGTCGATCAGGAACGGCAGGACGCCCTCGGGCGGGATGACGCCCTCGGGGTTCGCCGCAGCCACGAGGTTGCCGCCGCAGAACTGGCAGTGACCCGCGACGTCCTTGGTCTCGGTGCTCGCACCGCACCCGTCGCACGCGAGCACCTGGCCGCCGACGGAGGCGACCTGGTAGCCGCGGTTGCCGGCCAGCCACTGCTCGTACGAGTGCTCCGAGACGGTCTCGTCGTCCCCGTGGGTGATCTCGACCTTGTTCCCGCACGAGTCGCACACGAGTGCGGACGTGCCCGCGCCGAACGTGAGCGACGAGCCGCAGACCGGGCAGCGTCCCCGCTCGACGGCGGCTGAGTCCTCGCCCCAGCCTGCCGTGGCTGCCGTGGGCCGGTCGTCGGACTGCGGCAGGGGCGGCGGTGTGATGGCGTCGTTCGTCATCGTCAGGCCCCCGGCGTCGCGGCGCTCGGAGGCAGCGGGGGCGGCGCGGTGAACAGACCCGCGAGATTCGGCACCTGGCCGGCGGCGGTCCACGCGGACAGGCCCTGCTTCCAGACGAGCGTGTCCCTGGTGACCTGACCTGCGGCGACGTGCTGCGCGAGCGCCTCGGGCGTCACCGGGCCGGACTGCGAGCTGCCGGTCGAGAAGTACCAGAGCTCGTCGGTCACCGGAAGCGGCGGCGGGCCGGCGGGTGCGGCGGGTGCCGCCGCGGCCTGGTTCGCCTGCGCGATGGACTGGGCCATCTGCGTGCCCATCGCCAGGCCCATGCCCATGCTCATGCCCTCGCCGGCGCCGCCGGGGTTCTTCGCGGCGTCGCCGATGGCCGTGGCCGTCTGGAACTTCGTGTACGCGTCGAGATCACCGAGCACGCCCATCTGCGTGCGCTTGTCGAGCGCGGCCTCGACCTCGGGCGGCAGCGAGACGTTCTCGATGACGAACTTCGGGATCGTGACGCCGAACTCGGCCAGCTCGGCGCTGAGCGCGGGGGCGAGCTTGGAGGACAGCGACTGCTGGTTCGCGGCGAGGTCGAGCATCGGGATGCCCGAGCTCGCGATCGCGGGGGCGAGGTGGCCGATGATGTTCTGCCGGAAGAACTCGCCGATCTCGTCGGTGCGGAAGTTCGAGTCCGTCCCGACGAGCTGGCGCAGCATCGCCGACGGGTCGCTGACCTTCAGCGAGTACGTGCCGAACGCGCGCAGCCGCACCATGCCGAACTCGGGGTCACGCAGCGTGATCGGGTGCTGCGTGCCCCACTTGAAGTCGGTGAACTGCCGGGTCGCGACGAAGTACACCTCGGCCTTGAACGGCGAGTTGAAGCCGTACTTCCAGCCCTTGAGCGTCGACAGGATCGGCAGGTTCTTGGTCTCGAGCGTGTAGTGGCCGGGCTCGAACACGTCGGCGATCTGGCCCTCGCTGACGAAGACGGCGACCTGGCCCTCGCGGACGATCAGCTGTGCTTGGTTCTTGATCTCGTTCCCCTGCCGCGGGAAGCGCCACACGATCGTGTCCCGCGAGTCGTCGAGGAACTCGATGATGTCGATCAGCTGACCGCGCAGCTTGTCCACAAAACCCATGCGTCTCTCCTTGTCGAAGCAGGTCCGTGCGTGCTCGGCGGAGGCGGACGCACGGCCTTGGTGGTGCTCGCCGCAGCGGGTCGGGATGGGCCCGGCCCGGAGCGAACAGAGCAGCCTCCCAGGTCAGAGCGTCTCCGTCCACCATCTCTTTGCCAACGCGTGACGCCTTCACGCCGGAGCGACGACGTTTCACACGATCGGAGCACCGCCCGGCCCAGCGGCACCGTGCCCGACGGCACCCCGCAACCACCCCTGCCAGGCGTTCCACCACCGACGAGCGAGCCGTTGCTCCGGGCACACGCGGTCGGAGCCGGAGCGGACGCGGGGGCGGGAGGGTGTGGACTGGACGATAGTGTGTGGCGCACAGTATTGTGACGGACATGGAGGAGCACGAGACGTTGGAGAGCCACCTGCAGGAGCTGCGGCGCGGCACCGTCGTGCTCGCCTGCCTGCGGCTGCTGGAACGACCGGGGTACGGGTACGGACTCCTCGAGGAGCTCGCCGGCCGCGGGTTCGAGACCGACGCCAACACGCTCTACCCGCTGCTTCGTCGTCTGGAGAAGCAGGGCCACCTCACCAGCGAGTGGAACACCGACGAGGCGCGCCCGCGCAAGTTCTACCGGACCAGCCCTTCCGGTCGGCAGCTCGCGAGCGCCCTGACCGACGAGCTTCGCGCGATCGCCGCCGCGGTCGCCGCCCTTCCCGGCAAGGAGTGACCATGACCCGCCCCGTCGACCGCGACGACGCGCCCAGCACGTCCCTGACTGCGCGCTACGTCGAGGCAGCCATGCGCACCGTCCCCGAGGAGCAGCGCACCGACCTCGCCACCGAGCTGCGGGCATCCATCGACGACCAGGTCGAGGCCCGGATCGCCGACGGCGAGGACCCGAGCGCGGCCGAGCGGGCCGTGCTGACCGCCCTGGGTGACCCGGACCGGCTCGCCGCGGGCTACACCGACCGCCCGCTGTACCTCATCGGCCCCCGCCTGTTCCTCGACTGGTGGCGGCTGCTGAAGCTGCTGCTGTCGATCGTCGTGCCGGCCGTGATGTTCGCGGTCGCGCTGGGCGCCGCGCTGGACGAGGACCCGTTCGGTGAGATCGTCGGCTCCGTCGTGGTGACCGGCATGAGCGTCGCGGTGCACCTGGCCTTCTGGACGACCCTCGTGTTCGCGGTCGTCGAGCGCACGACGAGCAGGCGCGACCAGGTCCTCAACCCGTGGACCGTCGACAAGCTGCCCGAGAAGCAGGACTGCGGGCGTGGCGTCGGGGAGCTCGTGACCGCGCTGCTGATGCTCGCTCTCGCCGCCGGTGCGGTGCTCTGGGACCACACCCGCGGCTTCGTCCTGACCGGGCAGAGCGACGAGTCCTTCCTCGACCCGTCACTGTGGCCGGTGTGGACGGCCGGCCTGTTCGTCCTCATCGGGGCGCAGGCCCTGCTCGCCGTGACGGTGTTCGCGCACCGCGGCTGGAACCTGCCCCTGGCCGCGGTGAACGCGCTGCTCAACGCCGTGCTCGTCGTCGGCGTCGCGGTGCTGTACGCCCAGGACCGGCTGGTCAACCCGCAGTTCTTCCCGTCGATCATCGAGGAGGGCGCGACCGACGTGACGCCCATCATCTCGACCGTGCTGCTGTTCGTCGTCGTCGGCAGCAGCGTGTGGGACTCCTTCGACACGTTCCGCAAGGCCCGGCGCGCCTGACGCAGCGACCGGCTGCCGACGTCAACGGGTGTCGGCGGCCGGTGCGTGCGTGACACGGGAGGCAGACCCTCGGACGTGGCGACGACGCAGCGAGGTATCACGGTCGTCGTGCCCCGCTCCTGACGACCGACACGCGGGCGGCAGCGTCGCCGTCCCACCCCCCGGCTCCCCCGCCGCAGACCCTGTCCCGGAGAGCTCCCATGCACTCGACCTACCGGCGCGCGTCCGTCACACGCGTGCAGAACCGCCCCGGCACCGCCCCCGCGCGCGGCGTCACCCTCGCCGAGTACGCGCAGGCGCTCGAAGCGCGCAGCGACGGCCGGCGCTACGGACGCAACAAGGTCAAGGACGTCCCCGGGCAGGCCGTCGTGACGTACCCGGACGGACGCGTCGAACGAGTCGTGTTCACGCAGGACACGGTCAGCGAGGGCCGCATCGTGTGGATCCGCACCGCGTGGCGTCGTCGTCGCTCGCGCCGGCCGCTCGGTACGACGGTCTTCCAGGTGGGCGACTGAGCGTCGCCGACCTGCACGAGCACGCACGGCCTCGCACCGCGGCCCGCCACGCCCGCCGAGGTCAGCCGGCGGGCTGCGGCCCGGCGGCCACCCGACGGCGGGCGCGCCCTCGCACGACCCACCAGACGACCCCGCCGACCGTCAGCCCGAACCCGATCGCCCCGAGCCCGATCGAGACGAACACACCCCCGACGGTCCCCAGGACGCCGGCGAAGAACCCCGCCTCGTCGTGCCCCTCGACGAGAACGACCTGCGCGTCGTCGGACGACGCCACCGGGACGGTCAGCGTGTACTCACCGCCCTGCTCCACCCGGAACCCCGCGACGGTGAACGCCCGGCTGCCACCCATGCTCGCGCTGCCGTTGACGGCGGAGGGCTCCGCCGTGATCGCCGTGCCGTCCGTGCCCGTGAGCAGTGCGTCGCCGTCGAGCGTCCCGTACTGCTCGCTCACCGGGACGACGAGGTACAGGTGGTAGTAGCCGGGGTCGAGCCGCGCAGTCGTGGACCCGGGGGCTGGCGTCGACGCGAGCGACGACGAGCCCGGGTCTCCGCCCGCGTCCAGCACGCCGAGCGGCACGATCGACACGAACGTCCGCACCACGAAGACCGCGACGACGATCGTGGCGACGAGCAGGACCGCGCCGATCGACGTCATGGTGACGGGCCCGGCCAGCGACGTCCTGACCGGACGCGGTGCCATCAGTGGTGGGTTCGCCGCATACGGCCCCGGCTGCGGGCCCGGCAGGTTCTGGTCGTACGGTGTGCCCCCCATGGGCAGGGAGCCTACGGTGCGGCCCCGGACCTCGTCCCGTGCTTCCACGCCGGCGGGCGGTGACCCCGCGGGCTGTCAGGGGCGCTCGGCGAGGGGACGTTGCATGAGGACGACCTCGTAGCCGGGCCGGTCGGTGACCCCCACGGGCACGAACCCCCACGAGCGGTAGACGTCGTCCAGGTGCGGGTTGGACACCCGGTGGTCGAGGCGCAGCCACCTCACGTGCGCATCGCGGGCCCGCGAGTCGGCCCACTCGACGATCGCGCGGCCGAGCCCCGAGCCGGAGGCACGCCGGTCGACCATGAGGCCGTGCACGTACAGCGCCGGTGCGTCGTCCTCGCCCCAGTACTCGGGGTCGGACGTGACGATCCTGGCCGTGGCGACCACCCCGTCCTCGTCGTCCAGCACCCACCACTGGCCGTCGGCGACCTGCGCGGCCACCTGCTCGATCGGTACCGACCCGATCGGCCACTGGTCGATCCCCCGCTCGGCCATCCAGTGCTCGAGAGCGCGCCGCAGCGCGTGGATCGCCGCGACGTCGGCGTGCCCTGCCCGCCGAGGTTCGATGTCCATGCCTCGACGATACGAGGGGCCGTCGGACACGGGCGACGGCTCGTCGGCGCGCGCGGTGGACCGTCTCGTCGGATTTGCGTAGCGGTTACGGACGCGCGCCGCCGCCCACCGACGCGACCCTGGACCCGTCGCCCGCACCCAGTCACCTGCGGGGACGAGGGGGGAACGGTGACCGAGCTGACGCAGGACGGCCCGCGCCCGGGCACGCCCGAGCACGCCGCGCAGGTGCCGTCACCGCGCGACGCGCTCCCCCGGCAGACGGCGCACGACCCGGGCGCGCTGCGTCCCGCACCGCTGTCCCTCGCCCTCGACGGCACACGCACGCACGGGGTCCGTCCTGACGACGAGGGTCACGCGCTGGCGGGGTTCGACCGGTTGCGCCGTCACGGCGTCCGCATGGTGCGCCGCATGATGAACGAGGGCGACGACGAGGTGGCCCCGGTCGACGACGGCTACCTCGGGCCGGGCGACGACCTGCCCGCCGCGCCGGATGCCGGGACGCCCGCCTACCTGCTGGCCTACGACCCGGCCGTGAAGAAGTACCGGCAGTCGGAGTACGAGACCGCGGTGCGGATCATCCGGGAGCGGCAGGTCAGGCTCCGCCGCGCGGACGACGGCGCCCGGCACGACTGGGTCGACGATCAGGGCACGACCTACGACGCCGTGGGGAACTTCCCGGCGAAGTTCTTCGACAAGCAGTGGCCCACGTTGCAGCAGCAGATCGTCCTGCACCTGAGCAAGGCGCAGGTGGTCCCCGTCGACGTGGCACAGTTCACCGAGGACCAGCGGGCGCTGGTCCGCCAGTTCGTCGACGGCCTGGCCAACCCGCAGGTCGTGATCGTGGGAGACGTGTGATGGCCGGATCGGTGTTTCTCGAGGACGGGCGCGACTGGAGCACGTCGTCGGCGGTCTTCTACTGGACGCTCGACACGCTGGCCGCGGGTGCTTCGGAGCCGCTCGCGGAGGTGCTTCGTGAGGTCAGCGAGTACAACCTGGGCGCGCTCAGCCTGCAGGACCTGGCGCCCGAGCAGCGCAGCGAGCTCGTGCGGCTCGTCGCCGAGCTGCCCGCGACGGCCCGCGACCAGCTCCCGGACAGCGAGGGGCGTGCCGCGATCCTCGCGCAGCTGGACGAGCTCGCGGCCCTGCTGACGGGCGTCTGACGCCGGGACGGCGCGTCAGGCGGGGACGGGCTCGCGCGGGACGTCGGCGGAGTCCAGGAGCTCGAGGAGCGCGAGCGCGGCCGGGCTCGCGGGCGCGGCGAGCACCGCCGAGACCACCCACTGCGGTTCGGCCTCCGGGACCATGCGCACGGTGACCAGGCGCGCCGCCTGGGGCTTGGCCGCGATGTGCTCGGGGACCAGCGCGACGCCCATCCCCCGGTCGACGAGCTCGAGCAGCGTGTGGATGTCGTCGACCGTGCACCGCACACGCCGGTGCACGCCGCGCGCGGCGAACGCGGCGTCGTTGAGCGACCGCACGCCCCACGACGGGTGGAAGTCGACGAAGTCGGTCTCGGCGAGCTCGGGCCAGTCGACGCGGCTGCTCGAGGCGAGCGGGTGCTCGGGCGGGCAGATCAGCACGACGGGCCGCTGGCCGAGCACGGTGCGGGCGGTCACGCCCAGGTGGTCGGTCGTCGCGACGAACGCGATGTCGAGGTCACCCGCCCGCACGCGGGTCGCCAGGGCGTGGGACCCGCCCTGCGTGAAGTCGATGTCGACCTGGGGGTAGCGGCGCTGGAGCCGTGACAGCAGCGCCGGGACGTCGACCATGCCGAGGCACTGCTCGGCCCCGACACGCAGCCGCCCCGAGAGCTCGCTGGTCACGCGGACGACGGCGTCCCGGCCGGCGACGGCTTCGGCGAGCATCGCGCGGGCGTGCGGCAGGAGCGCGCGGCACGCGTCGGTCGGCTCGACGCGCCGCGTGGTGCGCAGGAACAGCGGGGTGCCGAGCTCGTCCTCGAGGCTGCGGATCGCCGCCGAGAGCCCGGACTGCGACACGCCCGCGATCGCCGCGGCACGGGTGAAGTGCTCCTCGTCGGCCAGCGCGACGAGGTACTCCATCTGACGCAGATCCATTGATCGACTCCAGTGGTCAATGGCATCGCTGCCAGTTGTTGGACTTCTTGATCCACCCTACCTACCGTCGGAGGCACCCCCACGAGAGAAGTGAGACAGCCGTGCAGCAGCGCACCCTCGGCCCCCGTACCGTCTCGGCGATCGGCCTCGGCGGCATGCCCATGTCGATCGAAGGGCGCCCCGACGAGGCGCGCTCCATCGCCACGATCCACGCCGCGCTCGACGCAGGCGTCACGCTGATCGACACCGCGGACTCCTACCACCTGCTCGCCGGCGAGGTCGGGCACAACGAGGAGCTCATCGCCAAGGCGCTGCACACGTACGGCGGCGACACGTCCGACGTGCTCGTCGCGACCAAGGGCGGCCACCTGCGCCCCGGCGACGGCACCTGGACCCAGGACGGGCGTCCCGAATACCTCAAGGAGGCCGCGAAGGCGTCCGCGAAGCGCCTCGGCGTCGAGGCGATCGGCCTGTACCAGTTCCACCGCCCCGACCCGGCCGTGCCGTACGCCGACTCGGTCGGCGCGATCCGCGACCTGCTCGACGAGGGCGTCATCGAGCTCGCCGGCATCTCCAACGCGAACGTCGAGCAGATCGACCTCGCCAACGAGATCCTGGGCGGGCGGCTCGTCTCGGTGCAGAACCAGTTCTCCCCCGCGTTCCGCAGCTCGCAGGGCGAGCTCGAGCACTGCGCCGCTCTCGGCATCGCGTTCCTGCCCTGGAGCCCGCTCGGCGGCATCAGCGCAGCGGCCCAGGTGGGCGGCCGGCACGCGGCGTTCCAGGAGGTGGCGGACGCGCACGGGGTCAGCCCCCAGCAGGTCACGCTCGCGTGGGAGCTCGCGCTCGCGCCCGTCGTGATCCCGATCCCGGGCTCGTCGCGCCCCGAGACGATCACGGACTCGCTGCTCGCGGCCGAGCTGCGCCTCACCGACGACGAGATCGCGGCGCTGTCCGCGCTCGACGCCTGACCTGCCCGCACCCCAGGAGAACTGACGATGAAGCGCTTCACCCTGGCCGGCACCGACATCGAGGCACCGGAGGTCGTCCTCGGCCTCATGCGGATCGCCGAGATGTCCGACGACGAGATCCGCGAGCTCGTCCGCACCGCGCGTGACGCGGGCATCGACTTCGTCGACCACGCCGACATCTACGGGGGCGCGGTCCACGCGTGCGAGCGGCGGTTCGCCGAGGCGATGGCCCTGACGCCGTCGCAGCGCGACGAGCTGACGATCCAGACGAAGGCCGGGATCGTCACCGACGGCCCGTACTTCGACTTCTCCTACGAGCACCTGACGCAGGCGGTCGAGGGTTCGCTCAAGGCGCTGGGCACCGACCGGATCGACATCCTCCTGCTGCACCGGCCCGACGCACTCGTCGAGCCGGAGGAGGTCGCGCGCGCGTTCGACGACCTGGAGGCCTCCGGCAAGGTCCGGTACTTCGGGGTCTCCAACCACACGCCGCGCCAGATCGACCTGCTGCGCACGTGTGTGCGCCAGCCGCTCGTCGCGAACCAGGTGCAGCTGTCGATCACGCACTCGCCGCTGGTCGCGCAGGGCATCGCAGGCAACATGCAAGGGCTCGACCAGTCGGTCGTGCGTGACGGCGGCGGCCTGCTCGACTACTGCCGCCTGAACGACATCGCCATCCAGGCATGGTCGCCGTTCCAGGCGGGCTTCTTCGACGGCGTGTTCCTCGACCCGGATCGCTACCCCGAGCTCAACGCGGTCATCGACCGGCTCGCGGCGGCCTACGACGTCGAGCCGATCGCGATCGCGACCGCGTGGATCACCCGGATCCCGGGTCGCACGCAGGTGGTCCTCGGCACGACGACGCCGTCGCGCGTCGCCGCCGCGGCGGCCGGCTCCGACCTGACGCTCACGCGTCCGGAGTGGTACGAGCTGCTCCGCGCGGCGGGCTTCGTCGTCCCCTGACCCGACCACCCACGGTCCGCTCCGGCCATACCGGTCCCCGGCCGGAGCGGGACCTGGGTCGGGTGGGTCCGACGACGGGCGGGGGGTCAGGACGGGAGGGTGGCGGCGACCGCGGCGATCTCGATGAGGGCGCCCGGGACGCCCAGCCCCGCGACGCGGGCCGCGGTGACGAGCGGCGGGGCGCCGCCCGCGGCGAGGCGAGCGGCGATCGCGCCGTACGCGGCGCGCAGGTCCGCATCCTGGTGGATCAGCACGGTCCACTGCACGACGTCCCCGAGCGTCGCGCCCGCGGCCTCGAGCGCCGTGACGGCGTTGTCGAGCGCGCGCACCGACTGCTCCGCGACGTCCTGCGAGACGAGCGCCCCCTGGTCGTCGACGCCGTTCTGGCCGCCGACGTAGATCGTCGTCGCCCCCGCGGGCACGACGGCGACGTGACTGAACGCCGGGCTCACCACGAGCCCGGCCGGCTGCAGCTTGGTGATCTCCATCCGGCCACCGTCCCACCGCCCCCCGACACCGCGCGCGACGAGGCGACGACCCGCTGGCACGCCGACGGGCGCGGCTCAGGTGTGCCGCGCCCGTCGGTCGTTCGGGTGTCAGACGGTCAGGAAGCCGAGCAGCTGATCTGCGGCCAGGTCCAGTTGCCACCGTGGTTCACGGTGAAGCCGAACGTGGTCGACTGTCCGCTGCCGAGCCCACCGCCCTGCACGACCATCGTGCGCTGCGCGGGCCAGCTGGCCTGCCCGCCCCAGACGGCCGTGACGAGCTGCGGGTAGTTCAGCTGGACCGTCGCGGTCCACGAGCTGATGTTGCCGTTCGCCCGGATCGTGACGTTGCCGTTGAAGCGGTCGTTCCACTTCTGGCCCTCGGAGTAGGTCGCCGTGCAGCTACCACCACCGGTGGGCGGAGGCGTCGTCGGGTTCGACGTGGGGTTCTGCGTCGGGTTCTGCGTCGGGTTCTGAGTGGGGTTGCCGGTCGAGCCACCGTCGACAGGCGTGCCGCCCGCGTTGAGCTGGTTCAGGACGCTCGTGTACGCCTGCTTCTTGTTGCCGTTGCCGTCGAACAGCAGCGGCGTGCCCGAGGCGCGCCACGAGTCGCTGTCCTTCACACCCCACACGGTGATGCCGGTGCAGCGCGCGACGGACAGGCAGGCCTGGACGACACCCTTGTACTGGTCGGCCTGCGACGAGCCCGAGCCCTCGATGTCGAGCTCGGTGATCTGCACGTCGACGCCGAGCGCGGCGAAGTTGCCGAGCGTCGTGTGGTAGTTCGACGGGACCGGGTTGCCCGAGTTGAAGTGCGCCTGGAAGCCGACGCAGTCGATCGGCACACCGCGCGACTTGAAGTCGCGGACCATGTTGTAGACCGCCTGGGTCTTGGCGTGCGACCAGTTGTCGGTGTTGTAGTCGTTGTAGCAGAGCTTGGCGCCGGGGTCGGCGGCGCGGGCCGCGCGGAACGCGGCCTCGATCCAGTCGTTGCCGGTGCGCTGCAGGTTGGAGTCACGACGAGCACCGGACGAGCCGTCGGCGAACGCCTCGTTCACGACGTCCCACGCGTAGATCTTGCCCCGGTAGTACGACGCGACCTGCGTGATGTGGTCGATCATCGCCGAGCGCAGCGCGCTGCCGGACATGCTCTGCATCCAGCCGGGCTGCTGCGAGTGCCACGCGAGGGCGTGACCGCGCACCTGCTTGCCGTTCTGACGCGCCCAGTCGACGATGCGGTTCCCCGACGACCAGTTGAACTGGCCGCGGTTGGGCTGCATCGCGTCCATCTTCATCTCGTTCTCGGCCGTGATCATGTTGAACTCACGGTTGACGATGTTCGTCGTCCCCGAGTTGTTCAGGTAGTGCGCGGCCATGGCGGTGCCGAAGTAGCGGCCCGTCTCGGCGGCAGCGGCCTGCAGCGTGCTGCCTGCGGCCTGCGCCGGCACGGCGAGCGAGACGGCGATCGCCGCCGCAGCGAGCCCGCCGACCACGGCAAGCGTGCGACGGCTACCGGTGCGACGGTGTCGGTGACGTGGGGTCGTCATCGATCCTCCATTTCGTGGGTGAGGCCGGTCGACATTGCCCGGCACGTCACCTTTTGCCCCGCCTCGGACGGCCGTCAAGCCTTCGCGCCACGTAGATAGTTTCGGACCCGGTTCCGAAGCGTTTTGTCACTCGTTCGGGTGACATTCACCGGTGTAGATCGGGTGAAAGCCGGTAGTCTTGCGACACCCGCAGGGCGTACTCATGGGAGCGATCCCGCAGTCAAGGCGCAAGTTTCGCCGTGACCAGTTCTCGAGAAGTCCTCGAGCAGCCCTCAGGCACCAGTGCCCGAGCAGTGCGCCTCGCGCGGCGCCGTCAGACGGACGCGTCGGCGACGTGGAGCCGGTGGATCTCGACGAGGACACGCTGCTCCTCGAGCCGAGGGAACAGCAGCCCCACGTAGGCGCCCGTCCGCAGCTCGACGGGTCCCGCGTCGCCCACGTCGAACCGGGGCGTGGTGAGGATCGGCAGCCGGGGCGCAGGCTCGTGCACCGCGGTGTTCGTCACCGAGACCACGGCGCCGTCGGCCAACCTCAGCTCGTACCGCGCCCAGAGGTCCACGGACCCGTCGGCGTGCTCCAGGTTCCAGTCCGCACCGCCCGGCAGGACCTCGCCGTCGAGCCCGTCACGAACCGTCCCGCCGACGATCGGGATGACGCGTCGGCGGCCCGTGGGCGTCACCCCCACGTCCACCACCTCGCCCAGGAGCGCCTCGATCGTGCACACGTGCGTCGCACCCAGGGTCATGCGCCCTCCTCCTGAGCGAGCACGCGCCGCAGGAACGCGGCCATGCGTCGCCAGGCCGCGAGCGCCTGCTCGTGCGGCCCGACGTGCGTGAACGCGTGGTCGCAGCCCTCGAACACCTCGTGCTCGGTGGGGACCCCCGCCGCCGCGAGACGCGCGGCGAAGGCGTCACCCTCGGCGCGCAGCAGGTCGTGCTGCGCCGTGAGGACGACGGTCGGCGGGAGCCCGCTGAGGTCCGGCGCGAGCAGCGGCGACGCGAGCTCGTCGAACGCGTCACGCGGGTCGGGCAGGTACCAGGAGTCGAACATCGCACCCGCCGCGGCGAGGTCCACCGCACCGGGCTGGGCACGCAGCTCGTCGGTGAGCTTCGCCGACGCGGGGGTGGACAGGTCGAGCGGCGCGTAGTCGACGACGAGTCCCCGCAGCGGCGGGCGGCGCGTGCGCCGGGCGACGAGCGCGCTCGCCACCGCGAGGTTGCCGCCCGCGCTGTGCCCGCCGACAGCGAGCCGGGTGCCGTCCAGCCCGAGCTCGTCGGCGTGCTCGTGCAGCCAGACGAGCAGGTCGTGCACCTGGTGCACCGCCTGCGGGTACGGGTGCTCGGGGGCCAGCACGTAGTCGACGTTGACCACGGCGCAGCCCGCGGAGTCCGCGACGAGCCGGCAGTACGGGTCGTCGTCGCGCCCGTCTCCGAGCACGAACCCCCCGCCGTGCAGGTTCACGAAGATCCCGGGCACGGCGGGGCCGGCGGCGGGGCGGTAGACCATCAGCTCACGCACGGGGGCGTCCGGGCCCGCGTCGTGCACCTCGTACGTCCCGGTCGGCAGCTCGGGCAGGGCACGCGGCAGGGCGGAAGCGGCTCGTGCCGCCTCCGCCCTGAACGCCTGCGCGTCGTCGACCACGCTCACGCCGTCGACCGTACCCGCAGACCTGCTCGTCGACTCCCGAATCCGTCCGAGAGCCTGCGTGTCACCCCTTCACCGCGCCGGTCAGACCACCGACGATGCGGCGCTCGAACAGGCTGAAGAACAGCAGTGCCGGCAGCATCGCGAGCGAGGTGAAGGCAAGGACCTTCGCCGTGTCGACCGAGTACTCGGACGAGAACGCCTGCACTCCGAGCGGCAGCGTGAAGGCATCCGAGTCGTTCAGGATGAACAGCGGCAGCAGGTAGCTGTTCCAGCTGCCGATGAACGCCAGGATGCCCACGGTGATGACGCCGGGCATCGACAGCGGGAGCACCATCCGGAAGAAGAACCCGAGGCGGCCGCAGCCGTCGATCTGGGCTGCTTCCTGCAGCTCCGCCGGGATCGCCCGCAGGAACGGCACCAGGATGATGATCGTCGTCGGCAGAGCGAAGCCGATCTGCGGCAGGATCACGCCGCCCAGCTGGTTCATCAGGCCGAGCTCACGGACCAGGATGTACAGCGGCGTGATCGCGACGGTCATGGGGAACATGAGCCCCGCCGCGAACAGCGCGTACATCGCGCCACGCCCGACGAACTGGTACCGCGCGAGCGCATAGCTCGCCATGAGCCCCAGCACGACGACACCGAGCGTCGTCGCGCCGGCCGCGATCGCCGAGTTGATGACCTGACGCCAGAAGACGTTGCCGGTCAGGACGTCGACGTAGTTGCCCACCTGCCACGGGTCGGGCCAGCCCGACGGGTCCGTGGTGATCTGGGCGTTGGTGCGGAAGCCGCCGATGATGACGAAGGCGACCGGTGCCAGCATCACGAGGATGAGCAGCAGGGCGACGACGTACACACCCGGGCTGCCCCACCGCAGCTCCTTGCGCCCGCCGCGCCGGCGGGTGCCGGTGGGCCGGTCGGAGGAGAGCGGCGGCGCTGCGACTGTCGTGGCGGCCATCAGCGTGCACCTCCCGTGATCGCGCCGTCGGTGTCCCGTCGCAGGACGAAGCGCTGGTAGACGAGGGCGACGACGAGCGAGATGAGGAACAGCACCACGGCGACCGCGTTGCCGTACCCGTAGCTACCGGCGTTGCGGCCGAAGGACACCATGTAGGTGGCCATGGTCGAGGTGCCGGCGGTGGAGGCGACGTACTGCCCCCAGATGATGTAGACGAGGTCGAAGAGCTGCAGCGCACCGATGATCGACAGGAACGCCCAGATCCGCAGGGTCGGGGCGAGCAGCGGCAGGGTGATCCTGCGCTGCACCTGCCAGTAGGAGGCGCCGTCGATCGCTGCGGCCTCGTTGAGCTCGTGCGGGATGCCCTGGAGCCCCGCGAGGAAGAGGATCACCGCGAAGCCGATGTACTTCCAGGTGATGATCCCCATCAGCGTCCAGATGGCGATGTTCGGGTCGGAGATCCAGTCGCTGGCCAACGAGCCCAGCCCGATCTTCTCGAGCAGGTCGTTCAGCGCACCGGCGCTCTGCAGGATCAGGCTCCACCCGGTACCGACGACGACCTCGGAGATCACGTACGGCACGAAGATCAGCACGCGGATGATGGACTGCCCGCGCATGCGCCGGTTGAGGAGCAGCGCGATGAGGATCGCCGCCGGTCCCTGCAGGATCAGCGAGAACACGACGATGAACGCGTTGTGCTTCAGGGCGTCGTGGAACAGCGGGTCGGCGAGGATCGTCTGGTAGTTCCTCAGGCCGATGAAGTCGGTCGGAGGTCCATAGCCCTCCCAGCTGAAGAAGCCGTAGTACGCGGCCATCAGCACGGGGAAGATCACGAAGGACAGGAAGACCACGAGAGCGGGTCCCGTCAGGACCGCGATCTCCAGTCGCTCGGCCCAACCCACACGACGCCTGCGCCGGCGCGGCGAGGGCGACACCACCTGGGTGCCACCCTCGCCGCCCGGCAGGTCGACGCGCGAGCCGTTCGCGGGGCGCGAGCTTGCTCGCGTAGACGACATCTGTGCTGCTGCTCCTAGGCCTTGGCGGCAGCGTCGTTGACGGCCTGCACGACGCCGGCGGCGTCACGCTTGCCGGCAAGCAGGTCGACGATCGCCACGTTGAGCGCGTTGCCGACGTTCTGGCCGTAGACGGTGTCGAGCCACTGGGAGACGAACGGCGCGGCGTTGTACGCCTCGAGAACGCTCTTCAGGTACGGCTCGGTGATGATCTTCTGCGACTCGGTGTTGACCGTCGGCGCGTTGAAGGCCTTGTAGTAGCCCTCCTGGACAGGCGTGGTGGCGATGTAGTTCAGGAACGCGGCGCACGCCTCCTTCGGAGCCTTCGCCGAGCAGCTGTAGCCGTCGACGCCACCGAGGATCGAGCCGGGCTCACCCTGACCGCCCGGGACCTCCGGGAACGGGAACCAGCCGAGGTCCGGCAGCGGCTTCTCGTCCGGCGTGAGCGAGGCGATGACACCCGGGTTCCAGGCGCCCATGAGCTCCATGCCGGCCTTGTGGTTCGCCAGCAGACCAGCCGACGAGCCGGCGCCCTGCTGGGCGGAGGTCGTCAGGAAGCCCTGGTTGAACGGGTCGGTGGCCGCGAAGTCCTGCAGGTTCTCCGCCGCGTCCAGCCAGCACGGGTCGTCGAACTTCATCGAGTTGGCGGTCGACTCGAGCGTCTCCGGGCTGCAGGCGCGCAGCGCGAAGAAGTAGTACCAGTGCGCTGCGGGCCAGGCGTCCTTCGCACCGAGGGCGATGGGCGCGACGTCGATGCCCTTGAGCTTGGTGACCGCGTCGTTGAGGTCGTCGATCGTCTTCGGCGTCTCCGTGATGCCGGCGTCGGCGAAGAGGTCCTGCGAGTACCACAGGCCACCCGGCAGCACGGCGATGGGCATCGCGTACGTCTTGCCGTCGAGCTCGTTGGCCTTGAAGGAACCTGCGGGGATGAGCTTCTTCGTCTCGTCCGTGATCAGGTCGGTGATGTCCAGGATCTGGTTGGCCCGGACCATCGCGGCCATCTTGCCGCCACCACGCTGCAGGAAGATGTCGGGCGCGTCACCCGAGTTGAGCGCGGTCTGGAGCTTGCCGTCCAGGTCCTCGTTCTGGATCGCCTGCACCTTGATGGTGACGTTCGGGTTGGCGTCCATGAACGACGCGACCGTGTCGTCCCAGAAGGCCTTGCCGGGACCGGTGGAGGCGTTGTGCCAGAAGGTCATCTCGACCTTCCCGCCGCTCTCGCCGCCGCCGCCGCCGTCGTCGTTGCTGCAGGCCGTGAGGCCGGCGGCACACATGAGCATCGCGGTGCCTGCCGCGAGCATGGTCCTCATCTTCATCCGAGCTGCCTTCCTACTCCCCTTTGAGTGATGCAGCCGCGCCCCTGGAGGCGCGCTGCCGGACCGGCGCGACGAGCGCCCGGTTCCACCACCGCACACCATACGCTCCGCGGAGAGTGCTTCTACATCGGTGGAGAACTGCGTCCGAGCACCACCGTGTCTCCCCCTGTGAGCCCTGTCAATCACGGCTGATCACCGTTGGGTCACGGTCTTCCAACAGGTCGGGAACGGCTGTACGAGGTGTCCCTTTCGCGTCCCGGGCCCGCTCGGAACGTCCGGAATGCCTCAGGCGCGCAGCGGTGTGCTCTCGCGCTCGACCAGCCGCAGGTCAGCGACGTGCAGCACCGGCGGACGCCTCGGCAGGTCCGGCGACGCGACCTCGTCGAGCCGGCGCAGAAGCAGGTCCACGGCGGTCTCCGCGATCTCACGACGCCCGGGGTCGATGGTCGTCAGCGAGGGCACCGAGAACCGCGCCTCCTCGACGTCGTCGAAGCCGACGACGGCCACGTCGCGTGGGATCGACAGCCCTCGGACCCCGAGCTCGTACATGGCCCCGAGCGCCAGCGCGTCGTTGAACGCGACCACGCCGTCGACGTCGACACCCGCGTCGAGCACCGCGGCCATCGCGCGCGCGCCGTTGGCGCGGTGCCACCCGTCGTCGGCCCAGCCGAGCAGCCGCTCGTCGACCGCCAGTCCGCGGTCCTCGAGCGCCTCGCGATACCCCTGGAAGCGCAGCGTCGCGGAGCCGGCGGTGGGCGCGTGCAGCATGCCGATCGCCGCGATCCGTCGACGGCCCGCGTCGAGCAGCAGGTCCGCAGCGGCGCGCGCGCCCTCCACGTTGTGCATCGTCACGTGGTCGACGTGCGTGGAGAAGACCTGCTCGCCGAGCAGGACCACCGGGTAGTCGAGGTTCTCGAGCAGGTGCGCGTCGCTCTGGTCGAGAGCGGCCGGGCTGAAGATCATGCCGTCGACGAGCCGGCGCCGCGGCTCGCGCAGCGCGGCGAGCTCGCCCTCGCGCGTGAACCCCGTCGGCTCGATCAGCACCTGCACGTCACGCCGGCGAGCGGCGGCGAGCACGTCGTCGGCGAGCTCGCCGAAGTAGGGCTGCCCGAGCTCCGGGACCGCGAGCCCGATCAGGCCGCTGCGTCCCGAGCGCAGGATCCGCGCCGTCACGTTGATCTCGTACCCGAGGTCGTCGACCGCGGCGAGCACGCGCTCACGAGTCGACTCCCGGACGTACGGGTATCCGCTGAGCACGTTCGAGACCGTCTTCGCTGACACGCCCGCGCGCCGCGCGACGTCGGCCATCGTCGGCACAGCCATCCCCTTCGCGTCGTCGCACGGCCTTGCGGCCACCTCACCGGACCGAGCAGCCGCAATCTATCGGACGCGAGCACGGCAGAGGGTGGACGGTGCTCGGGCCGCCGCGCAGGACTCCTCCGCCTGGCGCGGCGCTGGACCGGGCGGGTCGTCGAGCTCAGGTAGGGCGTCGCGGACCTGGTCGATCGGCTCGGTGCCGTCGAGCTCACCCGCGGTCGGGACGACGAAGGCCGCGGGTAGACGTGCAGGTCAGCGCGCCCGG
This sequence comes from Actinomycetes bacterium, assembly GCA_023432565.1. Lineage (GTDB taxonomy): Bacteria > Actinomycetota > Actinomycetes > Actinomycetales > Cellulomonadaceae > Cellulomonas. The sequence continues at coordinate 18,230 of JAEYUL010000067.1, forward strand.
ACCGTGGACAACCGGGACATCCGGCGCGAGCCGGTCACTACGCTCCCCGGGCGCCGCTCCAGCAGGCGCACCCCCCTCAGAGAGAAGACATGGTCATGGAAACCGCACCCGCCACCGCACCCGCGCAGGACGTCGAGATCGACGAGGACGAGCCGTCGTGGACCGACTTCGGTCTGCCGCTCGGCCTGTTCGCCCTCGCGATCATCCCCTTCACGCCCCTGTGGGAGCAGATCGCGCAGCCTGACACCACGCGCCGCAAGTACGGCGCGATCTCGCGCTTCCTCGCCGACGTCGGCCCGCTCCCGGTGACGCTGGCGTTCGCCGGCCTGGGCGCGCTCATCCTCGTCTGGACTCTCGCGCAGCGGCGTAGGAGCGCTTCCACGACGACCGAGGACTGACCGTCGTGCGCGGGGGTCGGGCCGGACGGCTCGGCCCCCGCGCAGCGTCCGCGTGCATGCCGCCAGCGTCCAGCGCCCGCACGGGCGGTACGCAGAGGGCAGCACCCTGTCGGGCGTCGTCGAGCACTCTGCGTCGCTAATCGATTTGCGCTCGTCCCGCCCCCCGACCCCCCGTGCGACAGTCTCCGCAATGGCGGTGTGAGCGATAACACCGCGCCCCCTCAGCCGAAGTACCGGGGAGAAGCTCATGCGCGACGACGACGTCCGCACGTCCAGCACCACGCTCCACAGCGCCCGGAAGGCCCGGCGCCGCACCGCCCGCGCGGCGGCCCTCCGGAACGCTCGGCACCGCCGGCAGGCCGCGCTCGTCGTCGCGAGCCTCGCCGTGTCGACGCTCGCCGCCGTGGCGGGCGCGCCCACCGCGAGCGCCGCGAGCATCGACACGTCCGCGACGTACGTGCTGCTCAACCGCAACAGCGGCAAGGCGCTCGACGTCGACGGCCTGGCCACGAACGACGGTGCGCGGATCACCCAGTGGTCCCGTAACGACGGCGCCCAGCAGCAGTGGCAGTTCGTCGACGCGGGCGGCGGCTACTACCTGCTCAAGTCGCGCCTGTCGGGCAAGGTCCTCGACGTGACGGGGCGGTCCACCGCCGACGGCGCGGCCGTGATCCAGTGGACCCAGAACGGCGGCACCAACCAGCAGCTCGGCGTCCAGGACGTCGACGGGTACGTGCAGCTCATCGCGCGGCACAGCGGCAAGGCGATCGAGGTGCAGAACGCGTCCACGGCGGACGGCGCGAACGTGGTGCAGTACGCCGACTGGAACGGCACCAACCAGCAGTGGCAGCTGGTGCGGCTCGGCGGCACGACGACGCCGCCGCCGCAGACCGGCACGTTCACCAACCCCGTGGTCTGGCAGGACTTCGCCGACGGCGACATCATCCGCGTCGGCGACACCTACTACTACTCCGCCTCCACGATGCACTACTCCCCCGGGGCGCCGATCCTGCGCTCCTACGACCTGGTCAACTGGGAGTACGCCGGGCACTCGGTGCCGCGCCTCGACTTCGACGACGCGGGCTACGACCTGAGCGGCGGCCGCAAGTACGTCAAGGGGATCTGGGCGTCAGCCCTCACGTACCGCCCGAGCAACGCCACGTACTACTGGCTCGGCTGCGTCGAGTTCAACCGCACGTACGTCTACACCGCCTCCGCGGTGGACGGGACGTGGTCGAAGAAGGCACGCATCAACGGCTGCTACTACGACGCGGGCCTCCTCGTCGACGACGACGACACGATGTACGTCGCATACGGCAACGGCACGATCGGCGTCGCCCAGCTGAGCGCCGACGGCACCTCCCAGGTGCGCGCGCAGCAGGTGTTCCAGACGCCGTCGAACGTCGGCACCCTCGAGGGCGCCCGGTTCTACAAGCGCGGCGGCTACTACTACATCTGGCTCACCCGGCCGGCCAACGGGCAGTACGTCCTGCGCTCACGCTCGCCGTTCGGCCCGTACGAGATGCGCCAGGTGCTGCTCGACCTGCCCGGCCCGATCGCGGGCGGCGGGGTCCCGCACCAGGGCGGCCTGGTCCAGACGCAGGCCGGCGACTGGTGGTACATGGCCTTCACCGACGCCTACCCGGGCGGCCGCGTGCCCACGCTCGCGCCGATCACCTGGACCGGCGACGGCTGGCCCACGCTGCAGACGGTCGACGGCCGCTGGGGCGCCACCTACGCCCGGCCGAACATCACGACGAGCAAGACGGTCGCCCCGATGACCGGGCGTGACACGTTCGTCGGCCCCACGCTCGGCCACCGGTGGGAGTGGAACCACAACCCGGACACCAGCAGGTTCTCCGTGAGCAACGGGCTGCGCCTGCAGACCGCCACCGTCACGAACGACCTCTACAACGCGCGCAACACCCTGACCCACCGCATCCAGGGCCCGACGTCCACGGCGACGATCGAGCTGGACTACTCGAGCATGGCGAACGGTGACCGTGCAGGGCTGGCGATGCTGCGGCAGTCGTCGGCCTGGATCGGGGTGGTCAAGACCAACGGGTCCACGCGTGTGGTCATGACCGACGGCCTCACGATGAACGGCTCGTGGGCGACCACCGGGACCGGCGTCGAACGCGCGTCGGCCCCCGTGTCCGGCGGCCGCATCTGGTTGCGCACGTCCGCGGACATCCGTCCGGGCTCCGGCCGGACCGCCACGTTCTCCTACTCGACCGACGGCACCACGTTCGTCCCGCTCGGACCGGCGTTCACGCTGAACAACCAGTGGGAGTTCTTCATGGGCTACCGGTTCGGGATCTTCAACTACGCCACGCAGGCGCTCGGCGGGGCCGTCACGGTCCGCAGCTTCGACCTCACGACGCCCTGACGTCCGTCGACGAGGGCGCGCCGTGACGCGCGTGCCCTCGTCGACCCCTCACCCGGCACACCTGCAGGCACACGTGCCGCCACACCGGTCCCCGCGCGCACCGCCCGGGGGCGGGTCCCACGCACCGCACGACCGGCGTGCGGTCCCCACAGAGAGCGAGTCAGTCATGCGCACCACGCACCAGCACCAGCACGGATGGCGACGACGAGCAGCGGCGCTGACCGCCGTGACGGGACTGTCCGTGTCCCTGCTCGTCGCGCTGGCCAACCCCGCCCAGGCCGCCTCGACCCTCGGGGCGTCCGCGGCGGAGAAGGGCCGGTACTTCGGCACGGCGATCGCCGCCGGCCGGCTCAGCGACTCGACGTACTCGTCGATCGCCGCCCGTGAGTTCTCCATGATCACCGCAGAGAACGAGATGAAGTGGGACGCGACAGAGCCGTCGCAGAACAACTTCAGCTTCAACCGGGGCGACCAGGTCCACAACTTCGCCCGCAGCAACGGCGCGCAGGTCCGCGGGCACGCACTCCTGTGGCACGCGCAGATGCCGGGGTGGGCGCAGAACCTGTCCGGCAGCGCGCTGCGCAGCGCGGCGATCAACCACGTCACGCGGGTCGCGTCGTACTACCGCGGCAAGATCCACTCGTGGGACGTCGTCAACGAGGCGTTCGCCGACGACGGTCGCGGCAGCCGCCGTGACTCCAGCCTGCAGCGCACCGGCAACGACTGGATCGAGGCCGCGTTCCGCGCCGCCCGTGCCGCCGACCCGGGCGCCAAGCTCTGCTACAACGACTACAACACCGACGGCATCAACGCGAAGTCCACGGGCGTCTACAACATGGTCCGCGACTTCAAGTCACGCGGTGTGCCGATCGACTGCGTCGGGTTCCAGTCGCAC
>JAEYUL010000071.1 GCA_023432565.1 Actinomycetes bacterium
CTCGCGGACACCGCCCTGTCGCGGCTGAGCGCGGCGCCCGAGGCGGACGCCCACCGGCACGACCCCGGCTGCGGGCACCTGCGCCGCTCGGCTGCCCCCGCGTCGGCCGCACCGAGCGGTGCGACCGTGGGCTACGAGGGCGGCGACCTGGACACCTCCACGAGCTCGCGCATCGAGTCACGGCGCGGGGGCGGCGCGCCGCTGCCCGGCGCGGTCCGGCGCCGCATGGAGACCGCGTTCGGCACGAGCCTCGGCCACGTGCGCGTGCACGACGGCCCCGAGGCAGCGGCGCTGTCGTCGTCGATCTCCGCCGACGCGTTCACGACCGGCTCGGACATCTTCTTCGGCGCGGGTCGTTTCGCACCGGACTCGCCGGGCGGAGAGCGGATGCTCGCGCACGAGATCGCGCACGTGGTGACCGAGGGCGGCTCGTCGGTGCGCCGCTGGCCGTGGAGCAAGAAGCTCACGCCGCAGGAGCAGGCCGACAAGGACCGTCGCAAGGCCGAGGAGAAGGCCAAGGCCGACGCCGCCAAGAAGAGCAAGAAGACCGAGAGGACCGAGAAGGCGGCGCTCGCGCAGTCGCGCGAGCAGGGCGTCGCGGCCCGCGCCGAGCACCAGGAGCAGGTCTACGCGGGCGGCCGCGACGCCGCGCAGGCGACGGTCACCGACCTGTACAAGCAGATGTCGCAGGCCCGCGAGCGCGAGTTCGCGCTCTTCGAGGAGATGCAGCGAGACGGGCTCGGCGGCTCCGACGAGGAGCGGGCCCGGCTCGTCTACCAGCAGGTCTGGTACGTCGAGTTCCCGGAGCTGACGAAGTACCGGCCGCCGCGCGAGACCCCCGCCGAGGTGCTCGTCGCCCAGGTCCGCAAGGTGCGCACCGGAGCGCAGGCCGACCAGAGCGCCGCGCAGGGCGACGCCGAGGTCGCCAAGGAGCGCATGCTCCCCGCGAAGGTGGAGTCCCTCTACGACCGCATGGTCGTCGTGCGCGACGAGCTGCTCGCCGCAGACCCCGACGCGAGCGAGGTCCTGGTCATGGAGGACGCGCGCGACCGCGTCCTGGCGGGCATGGACCCCCAGGCGCTGGCCGAGATGCCGCCCAAGGACGGCCCGCTCGACCAGGCCGCCTGGATGGCCGCGGCTCGCCGCGGCGCCGCGCGCAAGCGCCAGGCCGAGCGCGACGCCAAGAACGTCGAGGCCAACCTCATGCTGCTCGACCCGGCGCAGCGCCTCGCCCCGCCGCAGGCGTCGACGCCGATCGGCGAGGGCGCCACGGGCACGCTCGACACGGTCGCGAAGTACGGCGGCATGGCCATGACGGGCATCGACAAGGTCGGTGGCGGCATCGCCGGCAAGATCGGCGGCAAGAAGGACGAGAAGCTGCGCAAGGACCTGCCGAAGGGCGACGACCCGGAGTCGCCGGTCCCGTCCTTCCTCGACCCGCTCGGCGTCGGCGAGGCGTACACCTCGGCGGCCAAGGCCGACAAGATGAAGAAGGCCGGCCAGCGCGACGAGGTCGACAAGAACCTGCCGACGTCGGACGCGACCAAGGCGGCCGAGGGCATCGGCAACGTCACCTCGATCCTCACCTCGCTCATGAGCGCCGTGCAGTCCGGGCTCGCCATGGCCCAGCAGATCCAGACCTCCTGGTCCACCAACGACCCGTACGAGGGGCTCAAGGCCGCCAAGTCCGGCAGCGCGATGCTGACCGGCCTGGTGGACGGCGCGAAGTCGGCGGCGAACCTCGCCAAGACGATCGACTCGAGCGTGGCGAGCGGCGTCAAGTCGGTCATCCCCGGCCTGGACATCGCGACGTCCGCGATCGCGATGGTCAGCGGCATCACGGACGTCGCGACCTCGGGCATGCGTCAGCGCGAGACGGACAACGCGATGTTCGAGGCACGCGCCGGGTCGACCGACAAGGTCAACGTCATGGTCTACCCGCTGATGAAGGTGTCGCAGGTCTACACCAAGCAGCTCGAGCAGAGCTGCTGGACGCTCGGCGCCTCGATCCTCGACTTCTCCCTGTCCGTCGCGCAGGTCGCCTCCGCGGGCGGCTTCGGCATCCCCGCCGCGATCAAGGCGTCCGCGGCGGTGGTCGACAAGCTGCACTCGCTCGCGCACTACATCGCCGACAAGGTGCTCGCGACGCAGGCCAAGCGGGCGCAGAAGGAGTCCTCGGTGCTGCACCTGGAGGGCGCGGCCGAGGACGAGCTGAAGAAGCACCCGAAGATGGCGGTCGACGGCATCGTCATGCGCGCCGCGCAGGGCGACCAGGTCGCCCTGGCGTTCCTGGCGAACTACCGGATCGACGGCAAGCCCATCACCCAGGACTTCGTCGCCCAGATCAAGCCCCGCCCGAACAAGCCCGTGGACCCGAAGGCTCCCGAGGCCGAGGACACGGCGACCACGTCGAACGACGCGCTGCTGCTCAAGATCCGCGAAGTCGTGCTGGCCGGCATGGACGTCGAGGCCGACCCGCAGGGCGTGTTCGACGACCTCAAGGCCCAGCTCGACCAGGTCACGGGCAAGGCGACGTCGCTGCGCGACGGCTGGCGCGAGGCAGGCGACCTGCGCACGCAGCGCAACGCGCTCGCGAGCCAGGGCAAGCTCGGTGCCAACTCCAAGGGCGACCGCGGCATCTTCTGGCAGCTGCGCATGACCCTGAGCACGGAGAAGCGCGGCATGCTCAAGAACCGCACCGCGGCCTACACCGAGGGGGTCGAGGAGCTGCCCGCGGGCGTCGCGTGCGCCGTGGGGCAGCACGAGCTGTCCGAGCTCGCGACGGACGCCGAGTGCAAGGACTTCCTCGCCCAGCTCACGGTCAAGGACCTCGAGGCCGAGATCAGCCGCACCCCGCGGCGCAACTCCCCCGGCTGGATCGCGTTCCTGCGCGACGCGCTCAAGGAGAAGAAGACCTCGGGCTCGAGCACGACGTCCACGCCCGCCACGACCGCGCCGAGCCAGCCGTGAGCGGCGGCCTGACCGAGGAGGACCTGTTCTACGCGCGCGTCGTCGCGGCGCTGGCCGACGCGGGACGCACGACGACGCCTGACGCCTCCGCGCGCACCGTCGACGTCGGCTCGGACCTGCCCGGTGGGCGCGTGCTCGCCGTCGTGCGGCCGGCGGCCCGCGCCGTCTCGTTCTACGCCGTCCGGCCGACGAGCGTGCCCGCCGCGTCCCTGGCTGCGGTCACCGAGCTCGTGACGCGCGCGAACGCCGACCTGTTCGTCGCCGCGCTCGAGCTCGACCTGGCCCGCGCGACCGTCGCGGCCAGGACCGCGGTCGTGCTCGGCGAGCTCGACCCGCCCGACGACGCCCTCGGCCACCTCCTCGCGACAGCCCTCGAGGAGGCCGAGCGGGCGCTCACGACGTACACGCCGGCGCTCGAGGCGGTCGTCACCGGCACGTCCCCGGCCCAGGCCGCCGCCGACTCGTACCGCCGCGCCCTCGCCCTGTAGACCGACGTCCCGGCGGCGCCGGCGGACGTGGCTCAGGAGCGATGTGAGTCAGGAGCGCTCGCTCCTGCGCAGGCGTCCGCACCGGGCGGGCAGCAGACGAGTCCGCCGGCACCGCCGGCGCACGGTGATCGGCCGACGTCAGCGGTCCGGGGTGTCGCGCAGGCGGTTGACCGGGATGCCGAGGATCTTCGGCTCGGGGACGTCGAGGTGGTCCAGCCCGTCGGGCACGGGCGGGATCTCGTCGGGCACCCGGCCCACCCAGATGCGCCACAGCACGCCGTGCTTGTCGTCGCCCGCCCGCGGGGGCTGGTGCACCACGGGGAACACGGACCCGTCCACCACCGTGACCTCACGCGAGCCGGCGGGCGGCAGCTGCGGGGCGAGCGTGGTCGCCTCGTCGGGCGGGACGAAGCCGACGATCGCGTTGCGCCACACCACCACGAGCGTGTCCCCGCGGCCGTGCACGATCTCGAGCTCGGCCTGCACGGGCAGACCGCGGGCGCGGTCCCTGCCGAGCGCCTGGACGATCGCGCGCTGCAGCGCGGGCGCCTCCGCCGCGTGGAAGCCGCCCGTGAGCATGAGCGGCACGCGCTCTCGTCGTCGCCAGAACGTCACGGGACCAGCCTGCCATCTCGCGCCGCACGCACGACCCCGCCTCAACCCTCCAGCGTGCGCGTCGATCCCGGGTTGAGGATCTGGACGACCCCGCCGTAGGCGCACATGCACTGCGCGCCGAGCGTGAGCGCCGGGCGCCCGCCGATCAGCGTCTGGGTGGCGCCGTTGACCCACGCGGTCGTCGCCGGGATGCACGGCATGGGCGTCAGGACCCCGAGCGCCGCGGCGGTCGCGGCCGCGACCGTCGGGTTCGCCAGGGAGGTGCACATCCCGAACGACGGGACGTTGAGCATGGGAGCCGCGTCCGTGATGGTCGCGGCCGGCTTGCCCTCGATGAGCACCCCGCTCGTCGGCAGGACGTTGAGCGAGGCGGGTGCCACCCCGAACGAGCACATGATCATGGCGGTGGACGTCGCCGCGGGCTTGCTCATCGCCGTGCCTCCCTGGGTCCCACCGCCGGGCTCACCAGCCCGTGCCCGCCACCGAACGCGTGAGCTGCTCACCCGTCGTCGTGACGAAGCACAGCGTCGTGCGGTCGGCGTCCTGCTCCCAGCCGCGCGCCGAGGGCAGCAGGTAGGTGAACCACAGGCGCGAGTCGCGGTAGTCGATGCCCACGTAGTCCTCGAACTCCTGCGCGCACGCGCCCTGCGCGAACGCCGTGAGCGCCTCGACCCCGGGGAACGACGCCGCGCCGCTCGCCTTGCTGGTCGCGGCCGCCTCGACGTACGGCACGAGCGCGTAGGCCTCCTGCTCGTGCGGCTCGGTGCAGGGCACCTGCGTGAGCTCGGTGAGCTCGACCGTGATGTCCTGCGGCGCCCGGAAGCACTGCCCGACCTCCACGTCGAACACCGAGCGACCCTCGGAGTCCTCGCCGCGGTCGAAGATCGAGCAGCCGCTCGCGACCAGCGCGAGCGAACCCACGACCGCCCCGAGCAGCGCGCGCCGCACCGAGCCTGCGACCTGCACGGACGACCTCCTGCGACGAGCCTGGGCGCGCCCCACGGTCCGGAGCGCGCGGTCAGCCTAGTTCGCGCTCGCCGCCGCTCCATCCGTAGTCGTTGCGCAATCGGCGCGCTGGCGGCTCCCGCGCTGGGGCGGGTGCGCCGTGCGAGGATCGGCGCATGACGAGCCAGACGAGGCAAGCCGCCCTCCCGGCGGGCTCCGAGCCCGACGCCGCCGCGTCCCCCGCACCCGTCCCCGCCGTGCCGCCGGCCAACGCGGGCGGCACCAGGCTGTGGGTCGAGCGCATCGGCAAGCGCCGCTACGTGGGACGCAGCTCGCGCGGCGCGCGCGTCGAGATCGGTGACATCGCCTACGACGAGGCCTTCACGCCCGGCGAGCTGATGAAGATCGCGCTGGCCGGGTGCTCGGGGCTGTCGTCGGACGCGGCACTCGCGCGCCGGCTCGGCGACGACGTCCCGGTCACGATCGAGGTCGAGGGGCTCGCGGACGACGACGAGGACCGCTACCCGGCGCTCGCCGAGCGCCTGGTCGTCGACCTGTCGTCGCTCGAGCCCGACGCGCGCGAGCGCCTGCTGACCGTCGTGCACCGCGCGATCGACCAGCACTGCACGGTCGGGCGCACGCTCGAGGCCGGTGCGCAGGTGAGCCTGACGGTCGTCGGGGAGCGCTGAGCCGTGCCGCGGTTCGTCGAGGAGGCCATGGCGCGGGCGGTGTCGGTGCCGTCGTCCGCGGTGCACGCCCACGTCGAGAGCCTGCGCCGGCGCAATCCGCAGGCCTCCCCCGAGCAGCTCGTGCGACTGCTCGAGAAGGAGTTCCTGCTGGTGGTCGCGAGCGCGGGCGGCGCGGTCGGCGCGGCCGCCGCGGCGCCGGCCGTGGGCACGGGAGTCGCGATGGTGCTGACCGCGAGCGACGTCGCGACGTTCTTCAGCGCGTCGGCGGCGTACGTGCTGGCGGTCGCGTCCGTGCACGGCATCGAGGTGGAGGACGTCGAACGACGCCGCGCGCTGCTGCTCACGGCGATCCTCGGCGAGGCGGGCTCGAAGGCGCTGACCGACGTCACCGGCGTCGGCGCGACGAACGTCGCCCGCCTGCTGCTCACCCGCATGCCGATGGCGACCGTCAAGAAGGTCAACACGACCCTCACGCGGCGCATGCTGCGCAAGCAGCTGACCAAGCAGACCGGGCTGTTCTTCGGCCGCCTGCTGCCCTACGGGATCGGCGTGGTCGTGGGCGCGTCCGGCGGGCGGGCGCTGGGGCGTGAGGTCATCGCGGGCGCGCGGCAGGCGTTCGGGCCCGCGCCGGTCGCGTTCCGAGACCCGCTCGCGCTGCCGTCGAGCCGGGTGCACGACGCACCGACCGATGCGCCCGAGGTCGGTGGCGCGCGGCCCGTGCCCGCGATCGAGGGCGGCCGGCGGCGGCGCACGCTGCCGCGCCTGGGCCGTCGCTGACGGACGTCGGCGCGCGACGGCCGTCAGCGACGGGCCGTCACGTCACCAGCGCGCGTGGACGTGCGTGCGGATGCGCTCGTCGTAGATCGCGGCCAGGGCCGCCTGCGTCGCGTCCGACAGCGGCGCCAGGTCGGCGGCCGCCGCGTTGCCGCGCGCCTGCTCGGGGTTGCGGGCACCCGGGATGACCACCGAGACGCCGGGCTGGTCCACGATCCAGCGCAGCGCGAGCGCAGCGGTCGTCGCGCCCTGCGGCGTGTGCTCGGCGACCTCGCGCGCAGCGGCGACGCCGACCTCGAACGGCACGCCCGAGAACGTCTCGCCCACGTCGAAGGCCTCGCCGTTGCGGTTGAACGTGCGGTGGTCGTCGGGCGAGAACGTGGTCGCCTCGTCGTACTTGCCGGACAGCAGGCCCGACGCGAGCGGGACGCGCGCGATGATCCCGACGCCCGCCTCGGCAGCCGCGGGCAGCACCTGCTCGAGCGGCTTGCGGCGGAAGACGTTGAGGATGATCTGCACGGTCGCGACGTTCGGTCGGGCGATCGCGGTGAGGGCCTCGTCGACGGTCTCGACCGAGACGCCGTACGCGGCGACGCGACCCTCGTCGACCAGGGTGTCCAGCGCGTCCCAGGTGGCCTCACGCGAGTACACCTCGGTGGGCGGGCAGTGCAGCTGGACGAGGTCGAGCGTGTCGACGCCCAGGTTCTCGCGCGAGCGGTCGTTCCAGGCGCGGAACGCGTCGAGCGTGTAGGCGTCCGCGACGTGCGGGTCGGCCCGGCGGCCCATCTTCGTCGCGACCGTCAGGCCGGACGCCGCACCGCCGCGCGACGCGACGAACTGACCGACGAGCCGCTCGCTGCGCCCGTCGCCGTACACGTCCGCGGTGTCGAGGAACGTGACCCCGGCGTCGACCGCCGCACCCAGCAGCTCGAGGGCCGTGTCCGGCGACACGTCACCCCAGTCGGCACCGAGCTGCCAGCAGCCCAGCCCGATGACCCCGACATCCCGACCCGTCCGTCCCAGCACGCGCTTCTCCATGCCGAAAAGGATATCGGTCCGGGTGGGCGGTCGGTGCAGGGCCTCGGCGCGCCGCTCGGAGACAACAGATCACCGCTGGCGGCGTGTGCTACGCAACGAATCGCGCCCCACTGCGCAACCGCACCTCATCGGTTGCGCACCCACCCTGCCCTTACCCTCGAAGGAGATGTGCGCTCACCCCGCGCGCCCGCCCACGCATGCGAGCCCGGACCGCCCACCCATCCCGTGCTCGCCCACCCCCAGACCTCCCAGGGAGTCCCATGACCGCCACCGCCCCCGGCCGCACCGACCGTCACTACCTCATGTGCGAACCGCTGCACTACACGGTGTCGTACGAGATCAACCCCTGGATGGACGCCACCCGCTACACCGACCGGTCGGTCGCGCTGCGCCAGTGGCACACCCTGCGTCAGACGTACCTCGACCTCGGGCACCGCGTCGAGACGATCGACCCGATCCCCGGGCTGCCGGACATGGTCTACGCCGCCAACGGCGCGACCGTCGTCGACGGCGTCGTGTACTCCGCCAAGTTCCGCTACCCCGAGCGTCAGCCCGAGGGCCCCGCGTACCAGAAGTGGTTCGCCGACCGCGGCTACGTCACGCACACCGCCGCCGTGACCAACGAGGGCGAGGGCGACATCCTCGTCGTCGGGGACCTCATCCTGGCCGGCACCGGCTTCCGCACCGAGCGCGCGGCGCACGCCGAGGCCCAGGAGCTGTTCGGCCGCCCCGTCGTCAGCCTCGAGCTCGTCAACCCGAGCTACTACCACCTCGACACGGCACTCGCCGTGATCTCCTCGGACCCCGCCTCGCCGCAGATCGCGTACTACCCGCCCGCCTTCAGCGCCGGCAGCCGGTCCGTCCTGCGCACCCTGTTCCCGGACGCGATCGTCGCGACCGACGCCGACGCCGTCGCGCTGGGGCTCAACGCGGTCTCCGACGGTGAGAACGTCATCGTCGCCCCGGGCGCACGTGACCTCGCCGCCGCACTGCGCGAGCGCGGCTACCGACCCATCCCCGTGGACACGAGCGAGCTGCTCAAGGGCGGCGGCGGCGCCAAGTGCTGCACGCTCGAGATCCGCGCCTGAGACCCCGCACCACCTACCCGAGCGCAGCAGCCGAGAAGCCCCGCCGTGACCACCCCGACCATGAGCGGCACGCACCTCGCGCACAACTACGCCCCGCTGCCCGTCACCCTGGTCAGCGGTGCCGGGTCGTGGGTGACCGACGACGAAGGTCGCCGGTACCTGGACCTGCTCGCGGGCTACTCGGCGCTCAACTTCGGGCACCGGCACCCCGCGCTCGTCGCCGCCGCGCACGCCCAGCTCGACCGGCTCACGCTGACCAGCCGTGCGTTCGACCACGCCCTGCTCGAGCCGTTCGCGCACGCGCTGGCCGGGCTCGTCGGCCCGCTGCTGCGCGGCGACCCGCTGGTGCTGCCCATGAACACCGGCGCCGAGGCGGTCGAGACCGCCGTCAAGGCCGTGCGCAAGTGGGGGTACGAGGTACGCGGCGTGCGCGCCGACCAGGCGAGCGTCGTCGTCGCGAGCGGTAACTTCCACGGACGGACCACGACGATCGTCTCGTTCTCCGACGACCCCGTCGCACGAGGGGGGTTCGGGCCGTTCACCCCCGGGTTCCGGACCGTGCCGTTCGGCGACGCGCAGGCGTTGCGCGCGGCGGTCGACGAGACCACCGTCGCGGTGCTGCTCGAGCCCGTGCAGGGCGAGCAGGGCGTGATCGTCCCGCCGGACGACTACCTGCCCGCGGTGCGCGCCGTGTGCGACGAGGCCGGCGCCCTGCTCGTCGCCGACGAGATCCAGTCCGGGCTCGGCCGCACGGGCCACACGCTGGCCTGCGAACGGTGGGGCGTGCGTCCCGACCTCGTGACCCTCGGCAAGGCGCTCGGCGGCGGGATCCTGCCCGTGTCCGCCGTGGTCGGTCGCTCGGACGTCCTGGGCGTGCTGACCCCCGGGACGCACGGCTCGACGTTCGGCGGCAACCCGCTGGCGTGCGCCGTCGCGCTCGCCGTGATCGACCTGCTCACGCCCGGTGACCTGCAGGTGGCCGCACGCGAGCGCGGCGAGCAGCTCGGCGCAGGCCTGGCCCCGCTCGTCGAGGCAGGCGTGCTCACTCAGGTCAGGCGCGCGGGCCTGTGGGCAGGGCTCGACGTGCGGCGGGGCACGGGCCGCGCCGCGTGCGAGGCGCTGCTGCGCCACGGCGTGCTCGCGAAGGACACGCACGGGAGCACGCTCCGGCTGGCTCCCGCGCTGACGATCACGCCCGACGAGCTCGACGAGGCGCTCACGCGCACCACGGCCGCGCTGACGGGCGGCTGACCGCTCCTCACCGGCCCGCTCCTCAGCGGCCCGCTTCATGGCCCGCACCGGCCGGCGCGGAGCGTCGCGTCAGCGGAAGAGCACCGCGCCGAACAGCCAGCCGTCGTTCATCGCCGCGCCCACGGACATCGTCGTGACGTCCGTCCGGCGCATCTGCGCGTCGTGACCCGCCGACCGCGACCACGCCTGGACCAGGTGGTAGGGCCGGGCCGAACCGGCGCACCCGACGATGTTGTCGCCTCCCGAGTGCCAGATCCCGCCCGCCGTGCCCATGCGCAGCGCGTGCGCCGTCAAGGAGCCCGACCGGGAGATCGTGAGCGCCGCGAGCCCGCGGGACGCGCGGTACTCGTTGATCGCGGTGCCCAGCGCGGACGCGCTGGCCTCGGTCGAACCCGCGCCACCCGTGTCCCCGCACCGCAGCCCGCCCGCGGGGATGCGCGGTGCGGGTGCCTGACCGCCGCCACCCGGCGCCCGCGGCGAGCGCACCGTCTGGCGTGCGCGCTCCGCCGCCTCACGCTCCTGCAGCGCGCGACGCTCCGCCTCCGCCGTGACC
>JAEYUL010000085.1 GCA_023432565.1 Actinomycetes bacterium
GGTGAGGGTCGCGGGTTCGAATCCCGTCGTCCGCTCGGAGACATCCTTCTCGGCCCAGGCCGCTGAGGACTGCGGTCTCAGGGTGGAGTGGCCGAGAGGCGAGGCAGCGGCCTGCAAAGCCGTATACGTGGGTTCGAATCCCATCTCCACCTCGCAAGCACCACCACGGGCGATTGGCGCAGCGGTAGCGCGCTTCCCTGACACGGAAGAGGTCACTGGTTCGAACCCAGTATCGCCCACCAGCATCACTGCACGTCAGAAGGCCGCCGCCGGTCAACCGGGGCGGCCTTCGTCGCGCGTGGGCGGCGCGCGGGGCGCGGTCAGGAGACCGTGTACTCCAGCAGGACGCGCGGCAGTGCGTCGACGAGCTCGCGGGCGAGGAAGCCGATCGGTCCCACCTGCGCGGTGAGCCGGTCGCCCGCCCCCGTGTGCAGCGCGACGCCCCAGCAGGTCGCGCACGCGAGGTCCGTGCCGCCCGCGAGCAGCCCCGCGATCGCACCGGCGAGCACGTCGCCGCTGCCGGACGTCCCGAGCCCCGAGTGCCCGCTCGCCGACTGCCACACCGTGCCGCCGGGCTCCGCGACATGCCCTGAGAGCGCGACGACGGCCCCGTACCGGTCGGCGATCGCGGCGGCCGCGTCGCGCGGCTCGAGCTCGTCGTCGCCGAGCAACCGGGATGCCTCGCTCCCGTTCGGTGTCAGGACCAGCCGTCCCGCCAGGACGCGGCGTGCCGCGCTCAGGTCCGGGAGCACGCCGAGCGCGTAGGCGTCCAGGACGACGGGTGTCTCGGGCGGCAGCTCGCCGCACACGTCCTCCACGACGGCCCGCGAGCCGTCCGCGTCGTCGAGCCCGGGCCCGACGAGCACCGCATCGGCGCGGTCGAGCTCGGCGGTCAGCAGCTCGGCGGGTGCGGCGCGCACCGAGCCGCCGGGCGTCTCGGGCAGCGCGAGCACCCCCGCCTCGGGCACCGCGACGGCCACGGGCCCGCTCGCCGAGGACGCCACGGCGAGGGTGAGGCGGCCGGCCCCGATCCGCAGGGCGGCCAGCCCGGCGAGCATCGCAGCGCCCGGGGTGCGGCGCGCGCCGCCGATCACGAGCACCGTTCCGCGCTGGTCCTTGGAGCCCTGCCGTTGCGGCAGCGGCCACTGTCGCAGCAGGGCGGGGGTGATCGGCAGCGCCGGGTCGCGTGCGTCGTCAGCGCCCACGGGCGTCCGTCCCCTCGTGCTCGGTGACCGGAGCGTCGAGCACCGCCAGGTGGGCGACGTCGTCGAACGTCGTCGTGGTCCAGGCGTCGGCGGTGTGCTCGAGCACGCTGACCGACGCGTTGCGCACCCCGCCGTGACCGACGAGGTCGAACAGCTCGTCCTCGGTGAGGTCCTCCAGCACGTAGCGGACGAGGGCGATGACCGCGTCGTGCGTCACGACGAGCACCCGGCGCCCGGCCTCGCGCCGGTCGAGGTCGAGCAGGACGGAACGCAGACGCAGGGCCACGTCGGCCCAGGACTCACCGCCCGGTGGCCGGTAGTAGAACTTGCCGAGGTGCGCGCGGCGCTCCGCCTCGTCGGGCAGCAGCCGCGCCATGCCGCTCGTCGTGAGGCGGTCGGTGATGCCGAGCTCGCGGTCGCGCAGCCGCTCGTCGAGCCGCACGCGCAGGTCGAGCCCGGCCGCCCCGAGTGCCGCCTGAGCGGTCTGCCGGGCCCGCAGGTACGGCGAGCACCACGCGACGTCGGGGCGCTGCGCCACGGGCAGGTCCCCGAGCCAGGCGCCGACGGCCTGCGCCTGCTCGATCCCACGGCTGCTCAGCGGCGTGTCGGCGTCCCGCGTGCTCAGGTCGAGCCGGTCGGCACCCGCCAGCGCCGCGTCGGCGGACGCCACGTTGCCGACACTCTCGCCGTGCCGGACCAGGAGGAGCGCTCGGGCGACGGGCGTGGACGACATGACTCGACGCTAGCGGCGCCGGGTCGTGGTCGCCCGCGCAGGCGGCGCGTGCGCTGTGCGCGCCCCCGACCTGCATCGCCACCTCCTGGGCGCGCGCCTGGCGCGAGACGGTGCGCCGTTACGGTGTGCGGGTGGTCGCACCTGTGGGCAGCGCGCGCTTCTCCGGCGTTCATCTGCGCGACGTCGTCGAGAGCGTCGACGTGCTGGCGGAGCCCGCGAGGCTGACGACGCCGGGATGGTGGGCCCTCGTCGGGGAGTTCGAAGGTCGCGTGCGGGCCTGGCGCTTCGCCGACGCGAGTGTGCCCCCAGAGCCGGCCGTGCCGTCGGCGGTGTCCCGCGCGGTCTGGGAGGGGCCCGACCGGGCACGGTGGACCAGCTCGATGAGCCGGGCGCAGTACCTGGCCGCCGTGCGGGAGGTGCGTGCGCGCGTCCGTGCGGGCGACGTCTACCAGGCCAACCTGTGCCGGGTGCTGAGCGCTCCGCTCGGCTCGCTGCGCGACGAGCCGGACGCCCTCGCGCTCGCCGACGTGCTCGGCGCGGGCAACCCGGCGCCGTTCGCCGGTCACGTGCACGTGCCGCACGGCCAGGTGGGACTGGACCCCGTCTGGGTCGTGACCGCGTCGCCGGAGCTCTTCCTGCGACTCGAGAACGACGTGCTGACCTCGTCGCCGATCAAGGGCACCGCGGAGGTCGCCGCGGGGCTGACGGCCAAGGACACCGCCGAGAACGTCATGATCACCGACCTCGTGCGCAACGACCTGCAGCACGTGTGCCGTCCCGCGACGGTGGAGGTCACCACGCTCCTCGGCGTCGAGGAGCACCCCGGCCTGGTGCACCTGGTCTCCACCGTGCAGGGCGTCCTTCGCCCGGACGTCGCGGCGGCCGGCGACCTGTGGGCGCAGGTGCTCGACGCGACCTACCCGCCGGGATCGGTCTCGGGCGCCCCGAAGTCCTCCGCGCTGCGTGTGATCGCGGAGCTCGAGCCCGTGCCGCGCGGCCCGTACTGCGGGCTCGTCGGCTGGCTGCACGTCGCGCAGGACGGACGCACGCGCGCCGAGCTCGCGGTCGGCATCCGGACGTTCTGGTGGACCGCGGACGCCGCGGGCGTGGGCCTTCTGCACTTCGGCACGGGCGCGGGCATCACGTGGGGCAGCGACCCGCAGGGCGAGTGGGCGGAGACCGAGCTCAAGGCCGCGCGTCTCGTCGCCCTGGCGTCCGGCTCGCCCGCCGGGGCACCAGGGCTGCGAGACTGACGTCATGAGCGTGGTGATCTGGGCTGACGGGCGGCTGCACGCACCGGCCGACCCCATCGTGACGGGGGTCGACCACGGGCTGACCGTCGGCGACGGTGTCTTCGAGACGTGTGCGGTCTACTCCGGGCAGGCGTTCGCGCTCACCCGGCACCTGCGCAGGCTCGCCCGGTCCGCCGCCGGGCTCGGGCTGCCCGTCCCTGACGAGGCGCTCGTGCGGGACGCCGTCGACGAGGTCCTCGCCGCTGCGGGCGACGCCGGCCGGCTGCGCATCACCTTCACGGGAGGACCCGGACCGCTCGGTTCGCACCGCGACGCGCCGCAGGACCAACGCCCGATGCTCGTCGTCCTGGCCGGCCCGGCGACCCGCGCGGAGGTGAGCCGCGCCGTGCGCGTGCCGTGGGTGCGCAACGAGCGCTCGGCGGTGGCCGGACTCAAGACCACGTCGTACGCGGAGAACGTCGTCGCTCTCGCGTTCGCCCACCGCCGCGGCGCCGACGAGGCCGTGCTCGCCAACACGGTGGGCGAGCTGTGCGAGGGGACCGGCTCGAACGTCGTCGTCGAGCGCGGGGGAGAGCTGCTGACGCCTGCGCTGTCCGCGGGGTGCCTGGCCGGAGTGACGCGCGAGCTCCTGCTCGAGTGGGGGCCGCAGGCCGGCATCCCTGCGCGTGAGGCCGAGCCGGGCGAGCTGCCCTACGAGGTCCTCGACGACGTGCTGGCCGGTGCCGCGCACCTGACGCTGACGGGTTCGATCAGGAACGTCTCCCCGGTGGTCTCGCTCGACGAGCAGGACGTGGCGCCCGGTGAGCTCTCGCGCGCCGCGGCGGCGATGTTCCAGACGCGGGCGCTGGACGACCTCGACCCCTGACCCGGGCGACGGCCGTGCCCGGACAGCGGACGACCGGCCCCGTCGTCGTCGTCGGGACCGGTCGAAGGATCGTGGTCAGGCCGTGAGCAGCGCGGCGATGAACGCCGAGATCTCCGACTCCATGCGGTCGCTCTCCGCGCCGAGCGGCACGAGCGCCTCGGTGCCGGCGAGGAACCGGATGAGGGGTTCGCTGGGCGCGGCGAGGAGGGCGCTGCCCTCGACCCCGCTCAACGAGACGAGCGCGTAGTCGGGATCCTCGTCCCGCCATACCTGGACGTCGCCACTTCCGGCAGGCGCGTCGGCTGTGGCGTGCATGCCCATGGAGAGCAGCTCGCGACCGATGAGCCAGGTCGACATGGTGTGCGGGCCGGTGAAGACAGCGCGCACCGTGTACGGGTCCGAGGTCCGGAAGGAGAGCTCAGCGTTGACCGGGATGACGCTCGCGTCACTGCCGATCAGCTGCATGGCGACGACCTCGACGACGTCGTACGACGAATGCGTCATCGGGTCCCTCCTCGTCTACATGGGCTGTTGGTCCCATCATGGCAGCGCGGATGCCCGATTGGACCGGAAGTGCTCCGAGGTTCACCCGGTGGGACGCGTGGTGAGCGCGTCCGACCTAGGTGCATGCACCTGTCCGTGGCGCGCCGGCCGGGCCGACGTCCACTCGCGAGTGACACATATCCGAACAATCGGTCGCTCACGGCGACGACTTGAGCATTCTCGTCCGATGGGCTTGCGACGATCGGCAGTGCCTGCAGTGCTGATCATGCCGGACGGGCCCCTCGCGCGTCCCGGTTTCAGGATCTGCGTCCTGGGCAGGTAGCATCTTCGTCGGCGTCGCCCACGGGTGACGTGCCGGACATGTTCCCGGGCGATTGGCTCAGTGGTAGAGCGCCTCGTTCACACCGAGGAGGTCACTGGTTCGAACCCAGTATCGCCCACCCGATCGGACCGAAGGCCGCCCTCGAGGCGGCCTTCGGCGTCTGCGGCGACAGTCCGGACGGCCGCGCGCTGCGCGGGCCGGTGCGGGTCGCGGGCAGGGCGCCTGGGTGATCGCGCGGCGGCCGCCGCCCACCAGGCGTGACGCCGCGGGTGCGGCGAGTGCTCGGATGAGTCCGGCCACCCGCGCGGGTAGCATCGACGGGACCCGCCGCCCGGCGGGCCCCTCTCGCGCTGTGCCTGCGCGAGCTCCCGAGGAAGGCCCCTGCCCCGTGCCTGATCAGATCGCCCTCACCGTCGACGGAACCGCGACCACGGTGCAGGTGGGCACGACGGGCACCGACCTCTTCGGCGACCGCAAGGACGTCGTCGTCGTGCGCGTCGACGGCGAGCTGAAGGACCTGGCTCTGCCGATCCCCGACGACGCGAAGGTCGTCGAGCCCGTCAGCGTGCACGAGCCCGACGGGCTCGCGGTGCTGCGGCACAGCGCCGCTCACGTTCTCGCCCAGGCCGTGCAGGAGGTCAACCCGAGCGCGAAGCTGGGCATCGGCCCGCCGATCACCGACGGCTTCTACTACGACTTCGACGTCGAGACGCCGTTCACCCCGGAGGACCTGCGGGCGCTCGAGAAGGTCATGTCCCGCATCGTCAAGGAGGGTCAGACCTTCCGGCGCTGGGACGTGAGCGAGGAGCAGGCACGCGAGGTGCTGGCCGACGAGCCGTACAAGCTCGAGCTCATCGGCCTCAAGGGCGAGCCGGGTGCGGCGGACGGCGCGAGCGTCGAGGTGGGCCTGGGCGGCCTGTCGATCTACCAGAACGTGCGCGGCGCCGGGCGTGAGAGCGAGACGGTCGTCTGGCAGGACCTGTGCCGCGGCCCGCACCTGCCCAGCACCCGGCTGATCGGCAACGGCTTGCAGCTCATGCGCTCGGCGGCGGCGTACTGGCGAGGCAGCGAGAAGAACCCGCAGCTGCAGCGTGTCTACGGCACCGCGTGGCCCAGCAAGGACGAGCTCAAGGCGCACCTCGACCGGCTGGCCGAGGCCGAGCGTCGCGACCACCGTCGCCTCGGCAACGAGCTCGACCTGTTCTCGTTCCCCGACGAGATCGGCTCGGGGCTGGCGGTGTTCCACCCCAAGGGCGGGATCGTGCGCATGGAGATGGAGGAGTACTCGCGTCGTCGGCACGTCGAGGCCGGGTACTCGTTCGTCAACAGCCCGCACATCACCAAGGCGAAGCTGTTCGAGACCTCGCGGCACCTCGAGTGGTACGCCGACGGCATGTACCCCCCGATGCGGCTCGACGCCGAGTACCACGAGGACGGCACGGTCAAGCGCGAGGGCCAGGACTACTACCTCAAGCCCATGAACTGCCCCATGCACAACCTCGTGTACCGCTCGCGCGGTCGCTCGTACCGCGAGCTGCCGCTGCGGCTCTTCGAGTTCGGCACGGTCTACCGGTACGAGAAGTCGGGCGTGGTGCACGGGCTGACCCGGGCGCGCGGCTTCACCCAGGACGACGCGCACATCTACACCACCCGCGAGCAGATGCGCACCGAGCTCGCCTCGCTGCTGACGTTCGTCCTCGACCTCCTGCGCGACTACGGCCTCGACGACTTCTACCTCGAGCTGTCGACCCGCGACCCGGAGAAGTCGGTGGGGGACGACGCGACGTGGGCCGAGGCGACCGAGACCCTGCGCGAGGTCGCCACGGCCTCGGGTCTGCAGCTCGTCGACGACCCGGGCGGCGCGGCGTTCTACGGCCCGAAGATCTCGGTGCAGGTCAAGGACGCGATCGGGCGGACCTGGCAGCTGTCGACGATCCAGCTCGACTTCTTCGAGCCGGAGCTGTTCGAGCTCGAGTACACCGCCCCCGACGGCTCGCGTCAGCGGCCCGTGATGATCCACCGAGCGCTGTTCGGCTCGATCGAGCGCTTCTTCGGGATCCTCGTCGAGCACTACGCGGGGGCGTTCCCGGCGTGGCTCGCGCCCGTCCAGGTGCTCGCGGTCCCCGTGGCGGAGCCGTTCGAGGCCTACCTCGAGGACGTCGTCGCGCAGCTGCGTGCCCACGGGGTCCGCGCCGAGCTGGACCGCTCCGACGACCGCTTCGGCAAGAAGATCCGCAACGCGAGCACGCAGAAGATCCCGTTCGTGCTGATCGCCGGCGGCGAGGACGTCGAGGCGGGCGCGGTGTCGTTCCGGTACCGCGACGGACGGCAGGACAACGGCGTGCCGGTCGCGGAGGCGGTCGAGCGGATCGTCGCCGCGGTCCGTGACCACGCGCAGGTCTGACGCGTGGGTGCCGACCGTGAGGGACCGTCCGAGCCGGATGTCGGCGTGAGCGGGCCCGAGGTCGTCGACGCCGCGGGCCTGGCGGGCGTGCCCGACGGCTTCCAGCGCCTGTGGACGCCCCACCGCATGGCGTACATCGGCGGGGAGAACAAGCCGGTCGACGACGCCGCGGGTCCCGGCTGCCCCTTCTGCCGGATCCCGACGTCGCCGGACGAGGACGGCCTCGTCGTCGCACGCGGCGCGCGAGCGTACGTCGTGCTCAACCTCTACCCGTACAACCCGGGTCACCTGCTGGTCTGCCCGTACCGGCACGTCGCCGACTACACGGACCTCGAGGACGCCGAGGTCGCCGAGGTCGCCGCGCTGACGCAGACCGCGATGCGAGTGGTGCGTGCGGTGATGAACCCGAGCGGCTTCAACCTCGGCATGAACCAGGGTGAGGTCGCGGGTGCCGGGATCGCCGCGCACCTGCACCAGCACGTGGTGCCGCGGTGGGACGGCGACTCCAACTTCCTGCCCGTCATCGGTCGCAGCCGTGCGCTGCCTGCGTTGCTGTCCGACACGCGCGCGCGGCTCGCGGGCGCGTGGCCCGCACCTGGCGAGGGATGATCGACCCGTGCTGAACCGTCTCCGTGGCGCGATGACCCGGATCTTCACGCCGCTCGCCGACGCGCTCCTGCGGCTCGGCGTCTCACCCGACGCCGTCACGATCACCGGGACCGTGGTCGTGGTGATCGCCGCGCTGTGGGCGTTCCCGACCGGTCACCTGCTGGCGGGTACCCTCGTGATCACGGTGTTCGTCCTGACCGACTCCCTCGACGGTGTCATGGCGCGCCGCGCGGGGCGCTCGGGGCCGTGGGGAGCATTCCTCGACTCGACGCTCGACCGGTTCGGCGACGCCGCGATCTTCGGCGGCCTCGTGCTGTGGTACTTCGGCGACGGCGACGACCGCCTGACCGGGACCCTCGCGCTCGTGTGCCTGATCCTCGGCTCGATCGTGCCGTACGCCCGTGCACGCGCTGAAGGTCTGGGCATGACCGCGTCCGGGGGTATCGCCGAGCGTGCGGACCGGCTGCTGCTCGTCCTGACCGCGACCGGTCTCGTCGGCTTCGGGCTGCCGGTGGCGGTGCTCACCGTCGTCCTGGCCCTGCTGGCCGTCGCGTCCGCGATCACTGTGGTGCAGCGCATGGGCAAGGTACGCACGCAGGCCCGCGCGCTCACGGGCCCGGCCTCGCACCCCGCGCCCGACGACGGCGGCCGGGGAGAGGGCGCATGAAGGTCGACGTCGGGGCGCTCTACGCCTCCGCCTGGCGCCTGGCGCCCCGGCTGCCCGGCCCGCTGCTGCGTGGTGCGGCGAACCTCGGTGCCGACGTGGCGTGGCTGCGGCGCGGTGACGGGGTGCGCCGCCTCGAGGCGAACCTCGCGCGGGTCCGGCCTGACCTGGGCCCGGCGCAGGTGCGGCGGCTGTCGCGCGCGGGGATGCGGTCCTACCTGCGGTACTTCGTCGAGGCGTTCGCCCTCAGCGGCGCCAGCCAGGAGCAGATCGCCGCACGCGTGCGCACGGTCGACCTGGAGGAGGTCCTGAAGCACACGCGCGAGGGCCGGTCGGTGGTGCTCGCGCTCGGCCACCTGGGCAACTGGGACCTCGCCGGGGCGTGGGCGACGCGCGCGGTCGCGCCGGTCACGACGGTCGCTGAGCGGCTCGAGCCGCCGGAGGTGTTCGAGGAGTTCCTGCGCTTTCGTCGGAGCATCGGTCTGCGGATCCTGGCGCTGGGTGAGGGGGACGTGTTCCGCCAGCTCGTGCGCGTCGTCCGGGGCGACGAGGTGGGCATCGTGCCGCTGCTCGCCGACCGCGACCTGACGTACAAGGGGGTCGAGGTCGACCTGTTCGGTCGCCGCGCGCGGGTCGCGGCCGGACCGGCTGCACTGAGCGTGGCGACCGGCTGCCCGCTGGTCACGGCGATCATCACGTACGAGCGGCTGCGTGCCGAGCGGCGCCGTCGTGCCGGCACGCCGTGGGGGATCGTCGTCAGGTTCGTCCCTGTCGAGGCGGCGCCGGCAGGCATGACGCGCGCGGACCAGGTCAAGGCGCTCACCCAGTGCTGGGTCGACGCCCTCGCGGCGGGCATCGCAGCCAGCCCGCAGGACTGGCACATGCTGCAGCGTGTCTTCGTGGAGGACCTCGACCCGCAGCGGTACGCCGCGACGCGGGCCCGCGCGGGTGAGCAGGACCCCGCGGAGCGGGCCGGGACGGTGGGGACGTGACGGCGGCCGCGCGCCGGCTGCGCGTCGGGATCGTCTGCCCGTACTCGTTCGACGTGCCCGGCGGCGTCCAGTTCCACGTCCGGGACCTCGCCGAGGCCCTGCTCGCGCGCGGGCACGAGGTCGAGGTGCTCGCGCCCGCCGACGACGACACGCCGGTGCCCGACTACCTGACGGCCGCCGGGCGCGCGGTGCCGGTGCGGTACAATGGCTCGGTCGCGCGGCTGACCTTCGGTCCGGTGACGGCGGCCCGGACGCGCAAGTGGCTCGAACAGGGCCAGTTCGACGTGCTGCACCTGCACGAGCCCGTGACGCCGAGCCTGTCGATGCTCGCCCTGTGGATCGCCGACGGACCGGTGGTCGCGACGTTCCACACGTCGACGGTGCGCTCACGCTCGCTGCAGCTGGCGTTCCCTCTGGTGCGCCAGTCGCTGGAGAAGATCTCCGCACGCATCGCGGTCTCGGAGGATGCGCGGCGCACGCTCGTCGACCACCTCGGCGGCGACGCGGTCGTCATCCCGAACGGGGTCTACGTCGACCTCTTCGAGCAGGCTCAGCCCGATCCGCGCTGGACGGGCACCCCGGACGCGCCGACGATCGCCTTCCTCGGACGCCTCGACGAGCCTCGCAAGGGCCTCGGGGTGCTGCTCGGTGCGGTCCGGGAGGTGCTCGCGCACCGGCCGGGGGCCCGCTTCCTGGTGGCCGGCCGGGGCGAGAGCGGCCAGACGCAGGCTCGGGACGTCCTGGGCGACCAGGCGGGTGCGGTCGAGTTCCTCGGGGGGATCTCCGACGAGGACAAGGCGCGGCTCCTGGCGTCGGTCGACGTGTACGTCGCACCGCAGACCGGTGGCGAGAGCTTCGGCATCGTGCTGGTCGAGGCGATGAGTGCCGGCGCGGCGGTGGTCGCGAGCGACCTCGGTGCGTTCTCACGCGTGCTCGACGACGGCGCGGCGGGTGTGCTGTTCCGCACGGGTGACAGCGACGACCTGGCCCGCACGCTCGTGCGTGTGCTGGACGACGGCGAGCTGCGTGAGCGGGTGGCACGTCACGCGAGCGCGGTCGTGCGTCGCTACGACTGGTCCGCGGTCACCGACCAGGTGCTCGCGGTCTACGAGATGGCCGTCGAGGGCGGGCACGCCCCGGTGGGCGAGGACCCCTCGTCGTTGCGCGGCGCGCGGCTCATGGAGCTGCGGCGCAGCCGCGAGACCCGGGGTGAGGCGCGATGACCTGGTCCGAGATCGCGGTCGTCGTCGTGGTCGTCCTGGCGGTGCTGGTCTGGTGGGTGTGGGTCGCGGCTTCTCGTCTCGACCGGCTGCACCGCAAGGTCGGCGCGTCCCGGAGCGTCGTCGAGACCCAGCTCACGCGGCGTGCGACGGCCGCCGCCGGGCTCGCGACCTCGGGTCTGCTCGACCCGGTGTCGTCCGTGCTCGTGGGGGAGGCCGCATGGGCCGCGCTCGGAGCCGAGGGCGCGACGGGTCGGTCGGACGGACCCCCCGAGCTGTTGGCGTTGCTCCTGTCCGACCCGCGCGGCAGCGCCGACCGTGCGCTGTCGTCGCCGAGCGCCGTCGACGAGGAGGAGCGCGGCCTGGTCGAGAGCGACCTGAGCGCGACTCTGCGCGAGGTGCTCGCCGAGCCGGACGAGGTGGCAGCCCTGCGCACCGAGCCCGGTGGCGACGAGCTGCTCGACGCGCTCAGCTCGGCCTGGTACCGCGCGGAGATCGCTCGCCGGTTCCACAACGAGGCGGTGCTGCAGACCCAGCGAGTGCGCCGGGGCCGGTTGGTGCGGCTCCTGCGGCTGGCCGGGCACGCGCCCGAGCCGCGCACGCTCGAGCTCGACGACGCGTGGCCAGCGGCGCTGCCCCGCCCCGGGGTCGGCTGACCATGTCTCGGCCGACCAGGTCGGCTGATGGGTGACGCCCACCGGCACGGCGCGTGCCGGCCGCTGGGCTCCGGGCGGGTCCGGCGGCACGGCGCCCGCCCGGAGCGCTGCGCGCCGTCGGAGTCCGGTGACGCGGTGAGACGTGCGCGCGGCCCCGCGGCGGACGAGCATAGGATGACCCGGTTCGTCCCGCCGCGGACCGCGGCGTCGGATCGTGCTCGCCGGGCACCGACAGGACGCGCCGAGCGCCCCCAGGCCCGGACACCCCCGTGACCGCACTTCTTCTGCGAGGCATGACGTGACCAGCGACAACAGCCAGTCCCTCCCGACGAGCGGCGCCGCGGGCGCCATCGGCACCGCACGCGTCAAGCGCGGGATGGCCGAGATGCTCAAGGGCGGCGTCATCATGGACGTCGTCACGGCGGAGCAGGCGAAGATCGCCGAGGACGCCGGAGCGGTGGCGGTGATGGCGCTCGAGCGCGTCCCGGCCGACATCCGCGCGCAGGGCGGCGTCGCGCGCATGAGCGACCCCGACCTGATCGACGGCATCATCGAGGCCGTGTCGATCCCGGTGATGGCCAAGGCGCGCATCGGGCACTTCGTCGAGGCGCAGGTGCTGCAGAGCCTGGGCGTGGACTACGTCGACGAGTCCGAGGTGCTGACGCCGGCGGACTACTCCCACCACATCGACAAGTGGGCCTTCACGGTGCCCTTCGTGTGCGGCGCCACCAACCTCGGGGAGGCGCTGCGCCGGATCACCGAGGGCGCGGCCATGATCCGTTCCAAGGGCGAGGCCGGCACGGGCGACGTGTCGAACGCGACGACCCACATGCGCACGCTGCGCGACGAGATCCGCCGGCTGACGTCGTTGCCCGAGGACGAGCTGTTCCTCGCGGCCAAGGAGCTGCAGGCGCCGTACGACCTCGTCAAGGAGGTCGCCACCGCAGGCAAGCTGCCGGTCGTGCTGTTCACGGCAGGCGGCATCGCGACGCCCGCCGACGCGGCGATGATGATGCAGCTCGGCGCCGAGGGCGTGTTCGTCGGCTCGGGCATCTTCAAGTCCGGGAACCCGGCGCAGCGTGCGGCGGCGATCGTCAAGGCCACGACCTTCTACGACGACCCCGACGTCGTCGCCAAGGTGTCGCGCGGTCTGGGGGAGGCCATGGTGGGCATCAACGTCGACGACGTGCCCGTGCCGCACCGCCTGGCCGAGCGGGGCTGGTGACCTCACACGAGTCGACGAAGGCCGCGGACGACGGATCCGCGGCCTTCGTCGTGCCCGCGTCGACCGCGGGCGGTCCGGCTGCCGGTGACGCGCCGGCCGGCTCGGTGCCGGGGGAGCGGGACCTCGAGGCGGAGCCTCCCGTCCAAGGGCTCGGCCCGGACTGGACGCGCGGGCCCGACGGGCTCCTGCACCGGCGCGGAGCCCGCGTGATCCTGCTCGACGAGCACGACCGTGTCCTGTTGATCCGTGGTCACGACCTCGACCAGCCCGAGCGCTCGTGGTGGTTCGTCGTCGGCGGCGGCATCGACGAGGGAGAGTCGGCGCTCGACGCAGCGGTGCGCGAGGTGCGCGAGGAGACGGGCATCGAGCTCGCCGCCGACGAGGTGCTCGGACCGGTGTTCACGCGCTCCGCGATCTTCGACTTCTTCCGCGAGCACTGCCGTCAGGACGAGGAGATCTTCCTCGCGCGCGTGCCGTCGTCGTCGTTCGTCGTCGAGGACCGCTCCCGCTGGACGACGCTCGAGCAGGACGTGATCGACGAGCTGCGGTGGTGGACGCTCGCGGAGCTGGCGCTCGTCGAGATCGAGGTGTTCCCCGAGGGCCTCGCGACGCTCGTCGAGAGCCTGCTGCCGCAGTGGGACGGCGTGACGCGACACCTGGGTCTTGCGCGGGAGTAGCGCAGGCGGCTTCGGGCGTCCGCGCTCGGAGCGTGGGGCCGATCCCTCGGGGGCTCGCCCGAGATGCTGGTACTGGTCAGTAACATGACCGTGACCTGGGGCGCGTACGGTCGCGACATGCCGATCGCCTCTCCCACCTCGCCCGCGCGGTCGATCCCGCGCAGCGGTATCCGCACCCTCATGGAGCTCGCACTGCGGGACCCGAAGGCCGTCCACCTCGAGATCGGCGAGCCCGACGCCGAGCTGCCGGACCACGTCGTCGACGCCGTGGCCCAGGCGGCCGCCCGCGGTCAGACGGGCTACTCCTCGAGCCTCGGGCTGGCCGAGCTGCGGGAGGCCGGCGCGGCGCGCATCGCGCAGCGCTCGGGGATCGCCGTCGACGCCGGGCACGTCGCCGTGACGCACGGGGCCATGCACGGCCTGGCGATGGCGATGGCGGGGCTCCTGGCGCCCGGTGACGAGGTGCTGCTACCCGACCCGACGTTCCCGAACTGGGCGATGGCTGCACGGGCGTGCGGCGCCGTGCCGACCACCTACCTGACGCACGCCGCCGACGGCTTCGTCCCGCAGGTCGCGGACGTGGAGGCGGCGATCACGGCGCGCACGCGTGCGATCGTCGTGTGCTCGCCCAACAACCCCACCGGCGCGGTGTACCCGGAGGCGACCCTGGCGGCGCTCGTCGACCTCGCGCGCCGGCACGACCTGTGGGTGCTGTCCGACGAGTGCTACGAGGCGATCACGTTCGGCGTCCCTCACGTGAGCCCCGCCGCCTACGACACCGACGGTCGTGTGCTCGTCTTCCACTCGATGTCCAAGACCTACGCGATGACGGGCTGGCGGGTGGGCCTGGTCGCACTGCCGGACGCCGACCTCGTCGAGCTCGTCGGGCAGGTCGCCGAGGCGACGGTCTCCTGCCCGTCGACCGTGGGGCAGCACGCGGCGCTGGCCGCGCTGAGCGGCTCCCAGGAGTGGGTGCACGACGCGGTCGAGTCCTACTGGGACCGCAGGGACGCGGCGACCGAGCTGCTGAGCGCGCGCGGCGTGCGGTTCCACGAGCCGGACGGCGCGTTCTACGTCATGGTCGACGTGGCGACCAGCGACACCGAGGGCTTCGCGCGGCGGCTGCTCGAGCGACACCACGTGGCCGTCGCGCCCGGGTCGACGTTCGGCGTCGGTGCGGACCGCATGGTGCGGGTGAGCCTGGCGGTGGCGCGGCCGGTCCTGCTCGCCGGCCTGTCCGCCCTGGCCGACGAGATCCGCGCGAGCGCGGGCAGCGGCGGACGCGTGGCAGCCGCGCGCTGACCCCGACCTAGGATCGGGGGGTGACTGCGACCGTGGGTGTCCTGGCCCTGCAGGGCGACGTGCGTGAGCACGTGCACGCGCTCGAGACGGAGGGTGCGCACGCCGTGCCGGTGCGCCGGTCCGTCGAGCTGGACGCCGTGGACGCGCTGGTCATCCCTGGCGGCGAGTCGACCACGATCGACAAGCTGCTGCGTGCGTTCGAGCTGGTCGACCCGATCCGCGAGCGACTGCGCGCGGGCATGCCCGCGTACGGCTCGTGCGCGGGCATGATCCTGCTCGCCGACCGCGTGCTCGGCGGCATCGAGGGGCAGCAGACCCTCGGGGGGATCGACGTCACGGTGCGCCGCAACGCGTTCGGTCGGCAGGTGGACTCGTTCGAGACGGACATATCCTTCGAGGGGATCGAGGGTGGCCCGCTGCACGCCGTCTTCATCCGCGCGCCGTGGGTCG
The DNA here is from genome assembly GCA_023432565.1 of Actinomycetes bacterium. GTDB lineage: Bacteria > Actinomycetota > Actinomycetes > Actinomycetales > Cellulomonadaceae > Cellulomonas. The sequence continues at coordinate 15,082 of JAEYUL010000085.1, forward strand.
AGGAGGTCGGCCCGGCCGCTCGTGCGGTCGCACGAGTCGAGACCGGACCCGCCGCCGGTAGGATCGTCGCGGTCCGCCAGGGACCGCTCCTCGTGACCTCGTTCCACCCGGAGGTCACCGGTGACACCCGGGTGCACCGTCTCTTCGTCCAGATCGTCCGCGACAGCCAGGGGTAGCGAGCGCATGTCGGGTCACTCCAAGTGGGCCACCACCAAGCACAAGAAGGCCGTGATCGACGCCAAGCGAGGCAAGCTCTTCGCGAAGCTCGTCAAGAACATCGAGGTGGCCGCCCGCACGGGCGGCGGCGACCCCGCGGGTAACCCCACGCTCTTCGACGCGATCCAGAAGGCCAAGAAGTCCTCGGTCCCGAACGACAACATCGACCGTGCGCTCAAGCGCGGTTCCGGTCAGGAGGCCGGGGGAGCCGACTACCAGACCATCATGTACGAGGGATACGGCCCCGGCGGCATCGCCGTGCTGGTCGAGTGCCTGACGGACAACCGCAACCGTGCGGCGTCCGACGTGCGCGTCGCGTTCACGCGCAACGGCGGCCAGATGGCGGACCCGGGCTCGGTGTCCTACCTCTTCAGCCGCAAGGGCGTCGTCCTCGTGCCCAAGGAGGGCACCGACGAGGAGGCCGTCATGGAGGCGGTGCTCGAGGCGGGCGGCGAGGAGGTCACCGACCTCGGCGACCAGTTCGAGGTGCTCAGCGAGGCGACCGACCTGGTCCCCGTCCGCACCGCGCTGCAGGAGGCGGGCATCGAGTACGACTCCGCCGACGTCGTGTTCTGGCCCGCCACGCAGATCGAGGTCGACGCCGAGGGGGCGCGCAAGATCCTGCGCCTGATCGACGCGCTCGAGGACTCCGACGACGTGCAGAACGTCTACGCGAACTTCGACGCCTCCGACGAGGTCATGGCCGAGCTCGAGGACGACTGAGCCCGGCGCACGACCGTGCACGAGGGGCGCACCACCGACCGGGTGGTGCGCCCCTCGTGCAGTGCGGGCGTCCGCGGCGTTGCGACCGTCGACCGACGCGCGCCGGGTGCGACGATGCGCGCGTGCGAGTTCTCGGAGTGGACCCCGGTCTGACCCGGTGCGGCCTCGGGGTCGTCGACGGCCTGGCCGGGCGGCGGGTGCGCCTCGTGCACGTCGGTGTGGCGACCTCGTCGGCCGACCTGGACGTCGACCAGCGGCTGCTGCTCATCGAGCGCCGGCTCGAGGAGTGGCTCGAGGAGTTCGCCCCCGACACCGTCGCCGTCGAGCGCGTCTTCGCCCAGCACAACGTCCGGACGGTCATGGGCACGGCCCAGGTCGCGGGGCTCGCCATGGTCGCCGCCGCGCGGCGCCGGATCCCGGTGGCGCTGCACACGCCCTCGGAGGTCAAGGCCGCCGTCACGGGCAGCGGCCGGGCCGGCAAGGCGCAGGTGCAGACCATGGTGGCGCGGCTCCTGCAGCTCGAGGAGCTGCCGCGGCCGGCGGACGCCGCCGACGCCCTCGCCCTGGCGATCTGCCACCTGTGGCGGCCGGCGGGAGCGCTCGGAGCGCCCCAGCGGCCCGCGTCGTCGATGACGGCGGCGCAGCGGGCGTGGGTGGCGGCCGAGCAGGCCGCTCGTCGGTGACCCGGGCGAGGCGTGTCGTTCGTACATCTGTTCGCCCGTGTGGGACAGTAGCGCCTCGGAGGTCGCAGACAGGGAGGTGGCGCGGTGATCGCGTCGGTGCGCGGGACGGTGCTCGCGGTGCGGCTCGACTCGGCGGTCGTCGAGGTGGGCGGGGTCGGCATGCTCGTGCAGGCGACGCCCGCGACACTCGCGCAGCTGCGCACCGGTGAGGCGGTGACGCTGCACACGTCGCTCGTGGTGCGCGAGGACTCCCTGACCCTGTTCGGGTTCGCCGACGACGACGAGCGCGAGGTGTTCGAGACCGTCCAGACCGTCAGCGGCGTGGGTCCCCGGCTCGCGCTCGCGATGCTCGCCGTGCACACGCCCGACGGCCTGCGTCGCGCGGTCGGCGACGAGGACCTCAAGGCGCTGGAGCGCGTCCCCGGGATCGGCCGCAAAGGCGCGCAGCGCATCGTCCTGGAGCTCAAGGACCGCCTCGGTGCACCCGCGCCGGTGGCGGGTGCCGCCGGGAATGCGGCTGCCGCGGTGACGCCGGGCGCGACGGACCACAGGCACCAGGTGGTCGAGGCGCTCGTGGGGCTCGGGTGGAACCCCAAGGTCGCCGACGAGGCCGTGGCCGGTGTCCTGGCCGAGAGCGAGGCGCCGGTCGCCGCCGAGGACGTGCCGGCGGTCCTGCGTGCGGCGCTGCGCGGGCTGGGAGGTGCGCGTGCCTGATCGTGCCGGAGGCCCGGCGGGGGCGGACGACGAGCTGGTGACCGAACGGTTCCCGGCGGACTCGCTCGTGCGCGCGGGTGCCGACGACGTCGAGCGAGCGGCAGAGGCCGCGCTGCGCCCCCGGCGGCTCGCGGAGTTCGTCGGTCAGCGTGTGGTGCGCGAGCAGCTCTCGCTCGTGCTCCAGGCCGCGCGCGGCCGTGGGCGCGCACCGGACCACGTCCTGCTGTCCGGACCGCCCGGGCTGGGCAAGACGACCCTGGCGATGATCATCGCGGCCGAGCTCGGTGCGTCCCTGCGCGTGACCAGCGGTCCCGCGATCCAGCACGCGGGGGACCTGGCCGCGGTGCTGTCCTCGCTCGAGGAGGGCGAGGTGCTGTTCCTGGACGAGATCCACCGCATCGCCCGGCCCGCCGAGGAGCTGCTCTACGTCGCGATGGAGGACTTCCGGGTCGACGTCATGGTGGGCAAGGGAGCGGGTGCGTCCGCGATCCCGCTGGCCCTGCCGCCCTTCACGGTCGTGGGCGCGACGACGCGCGCAGGACTGCTGCCCGCACCCCTGCGCGACAGGTTCGGCTTCACCGGGCACCTCGACTTCTACGCGACCGAGGAGCTCGAGCAGGTGCTCCTGCGCTCGGCCGGGCTGCTCGGTGTCCCGCTCGCCGGGGCGGCGGCGCGCGAGATCGCGTCGCGCTCGCGTGGGACGCCCCGCATCGCGAACCGGCTGCTGCGCCGGGTCCGGGACTGGGCCGAGGTGCGCGGCGACGGCACGCTCAGCCTCGCCGCCGCGCGCGCCGCGCTCGAGGTGTACGAGGTGGACGAGCGCGGTCTGGACCGGCTCGACCGGGCGGTGCTGCAGGCGCTGTGCCAGCGGTTCGGCGGGGGACCGGTGGGCCTGACGACGCTCGCGGTGGCCGTGGGCGAGGAGCCGGAGACCGTCGAGACCGTGGCCGAGCCCTTCCTCGTGCGCGAGGGCCTGATCGGCCGGACGCCGCGAGGCAGGGTCGCGCTGCCCGCGACGTGGGAGCACCTGGGCCTGACCGCGCCCCGCGATCCGGGTGCCCTCTTCGGCTGACGTTCCGGGTCCTGGGCGACCTGTGGCAGGCTCCAGTCCGTGCGGGAACCTTCGCACCCGCAAGTGCGTTGGAGCGACGGGCCGCTGCGCCTAGACTGCCCCGGACACGATCGACCCAAAGGACTCTGCTGTGACTCAGCTCAGCGCCGCGCTCGCGGCGAACAACGCGGCCGCCACCGGTGGTGGCGGCGGCTTCTCGATGTTCCTCATCCTCGGCCTCGCCGTCGTGGCCTTCTGGTTCATGTCGCGTCGCACGCGCAAGCAGCAGCAGGCACAGCAGGAGTTCCGCAACACCCTCGTACCCGGTGACGAGGTCATGACCGCGTCCGGGATGATCGGCACCGTCGTCGAGATCGAGGACGACGCCATCACGCTCGAGTCCGAGCCGGGTGGTAGCCGGACGCGCTGGGTGCGCGCCGCGATCGCCAAGAAGATCGAGCCTCCTGTCGAGGACGAGTACGAGGACGAAGACGAGTACGAGGACGAGGCGGAGGACGTCGAGGACGACGGCGACCGCCTCGACGACGAGGAGATCGAGGTCCCCGACGACCTGTCGTCGCTGCCGCCCACGCGGGGGGACGACGAGACCGACCGGAAGTAGCCCACGCGGCCCGCCGAGCCCTTCGGCGGGCCATGACCCCACCGGTCGCCTCCGGCCGGTGCGCGCACGAGAGAAGAAACTCCGTTGGCCCCACCCACACGCCGCCGCCGGCCGGTTCGCACCCTGATCACGCTGGTGGTCATCGTGGTGCTGCCCTTCCTTGCGGTCTTCATCGGTACGCACACCTCCGACGCGAGCTGGACCCCCAAGCTCGCCCTCGACCTCGAGGGCGGCACGCAGATCATCCTGACCCCGGTGTCCACCGACGGCCGTGAGCCGACGTCGGAGGACATCAGCCAGGCGATCAACGTGATCCGGCAGCGCGTCGACGGCTCGGGAGTGGCCGAGGCCGAGATCAGCAGCCAGGGCGGCAACAACATCGTCGTGGCGATCCCGGGCAAGGCGTCGCAGGAGACGATCGAGACCGTCAGCCGGTCGTCGCACATGGAGTTCCGTCCGGTTCTCGTGCAGGACTACGCCTTCACGGCGCCGACGCCGGAGCCCACCGCCGACCCGAGCGCCGAGCCGACGGCCGAGCCGACGCAGCAGGCGAAGGAGCCTGCCGGTGGCGAGACGCTCGAGCCCGAGCCGACGCAGTCGCCCGACACGACCGCAGACGCAACCGACGACGCGAGCGCACCGGCCACCGCTCCGGCGGACGAGGCGACCGAGCCGGCGCCGCAGCCCACCGGTGAGGCGGTCCGCCCGAGCGAGCCGACGTCGGCGAGCGACGTGGCGTACTGGGTCACCGACGAGCTGCGGGCGCAGTTCGACGCGCTCGACTGCACCGACCCGTCGAACCTCGGCGGCTCGGTGTCCGGCAAGCCGGACGCCGCATTCATCAGCTGCGGCGTCGACGGCGACGGCAACAGCGACGGGCTGAAGTACATCCTCGGCCCGGTCGAGATCGACGGTCAGGAGATCGACTCGGCCACGTCCGGGCTCGAGGTGCTGCCCAGCGGTGCGATGGGCAACCGCTGGGTCGTGAGCATGAAGTTCACCTCCACCGGGGCCAAGCAGTTCTCCGAGGTCACCACGCGGCTGTCGCAGCAGAGCGCGCCGCTGAACCAGTTCGCGATGGTGCTCGACGGTCTGGTGATCTCCGCCCCGAGCGTCGACGAGACCATCCCCAACGGTGAGGCGCAGATCTCCGGAAGCTTCACCCAGACCTCGGCGGCGCAGCTGGCGAACCGGCTGAACTTCGGTTCGCTGCCGCTCGACTTCAAGGTCCAGAGCGAGCAGCAGATCTCCGCCACGCTCGGCACCGAGCAGCTCCAGAAGGGTCTGCTCGCGGGCATCATCGGCCTGCTGCTCGTCGTCGTGTACTCGCTGCTGCAGTACCGCACGCTGGGTCTGGTCACGGTCGCGTCGCTGTCGATCGCGGCGGTCCTCACGTTCGGCGTGATCACGCTGCTGTCGTGGACCCAGGGCTACCGCCTCTCGCTGCCCGGTGTGGCCGGTCTGATCGTCGCGATCGGCATCACCGCGGACTCGTTCATCGTCTACTTCGAGCGCATCCGTGACGAGCTGCGTGAGGGCAGGGTGCTCGATGCCGCCGTCGAGCGTGGATGGGCCCGCGCCCGCCGCACGATCCTGGCGTCCGACGCGGTCAACCTCATCGCCGCGATCGTGCTGTACTTCCTGGCCGTCGGCGGGGTGCGTGGCTTCGCGTTCACGCTCGGTCTGACCACGATCATCGACGTCATCGTCGTGTTCTTCTTCACGCACCCGCTCATGGAGCTCCTGGCGAAGACGAAGTTCTTCAGCGAGGGCCACCCGGCCTCGGGTCTCGACCCGCGTCGCCTCGGCGTCACCGGCCCGCGGTACGTCGGCCGCGGCAAGGTCGTCACGGGTGCGCCGCGCAAGCCTGAGCAGGGGGCGGACGAGTCGTCCGAGGTGCGGACGCCGGCCACGGTCGGTGCGCCGAGCGACGAGCTGACCATCGCCCAGCGCCGCGCCGCACAGCGAGCAGCGGCCCAGCGTGCGGCCGCGGAGACCAGCACCTCCGACGCACCGAACGACGACACGGCCGACGACGCGTCGGCCGAGGGGAGCGAGCGCTGATGGCCGCCGGATTCGCCCAGTGGGGCAACGACCTGTACACGGGCCGTCGTTCGTACGACATCGTCGGGCACCGGCGCGTCTTCTACATCGCCTCGTCGATCCTCGTGCTGATCTCGGCGATCCTGCTGATCAAGCCGGGGCTCAACCCCGGCATCGAGTTCCGCGGCGGCTCCGAGTTCGTCGTGTCCGGCATCTCGGGCGATCGCGACCAGCAGCTCGCGATCGACACCGTGCAGGACGTCGCGCCTGGCGAGTCGCCCGAGGTGACCAACCTGGGTGCCGACTCGCTGCGCATCCAGGTCGCCGAGCTCACCGACGAGCAGGTCAACAAGGTCGGGGCCGCGCTCCAGGAGGCGTTCGGCGTCTCCCAGGACGACATCACGACGCAGTTCGTCGGGCCGACCTGGGGCAAGGACGTGTCCAGCAAGGCGATCTCGGGGATCCTCGTGTTCCTCCTGTTCGTCACCGTCGTCATGACCATCTACTTCCGCAACTGGCGGATGGCGCTGGCGGCGCTCATCGCGCTGTTCCACGACCTGATCATCACGGTCGGCCTGTACGCGGGCATCGGATGGGAGGTCACGCCGGCCACGGTGATCGGCTTCCTCACGATCCTCGGGTACTCGATCTACGACACGGTCGTGGTGTTCGACAAGGTGCGCGAGAACACCGCGGACACCCTGGACCAGACCAGGTTCACGTACGCGGAGAAGGCCAACCTGGCGGTCAACCAGACGCTCGTGCGTTCGATCAACACCTCGGTCGTCGCCCTGCTGCCCGTCTCGGCCATCCTGTTCGTCGGTGCCTTCGTGCTCGGCGCCGGCACGTTGCGGGACATCGCGCTCGCACTCTTCGTCGGCATGCTCGTCGGGGCGTACTCCTCGATCTTCCTCGCGACGCCGCTCGAGGTGTCGCTGCGCGAGCGTGAGCCCCGCATCAAGGAGCACACGGCCAAGGTGCTGGCAGCCCGTGCTCGCGCGGTCGCCGGCGGCGAGGACGTGGCGGCGGCAGCCGTGCCGCACGCGGCCGGTCAGCTGCGCCCCGGCACCCACCTGGGCCAGGCCGCTCAGCCGAAGCGGCGCAAGTCGTCCCGATGAGCGACCCCGTCCTCGCCCCGAGTGCGGGGGGCCCGGCGCGCGACGAGGTCGTGCGCCGGGTCGACGCGCTCGTCCGGCTCGTACCTGACTACCCCGAGCCGGGTGTGCTGTTCCGGGACATCACGCCGCTGCTGGCGGACGCGCGTGCGTTCGCGGACGTCGTGGCGACGATGGCCGCACCCGTGCCCGGCCCGGTCGACCTGGTCGCGGGCATGGAGGCACGCGGGTTCCTGCTCGCCGCGCCCATCGCCGCGACCCTGGGTGCGGGCGTGGTGCCCGTCCGCAAGGCGGGCAAGCTTCCTGGCCCGGTCGCGGCCGAGGCGTACTCGCTGGAGTACGGCGAGGCGACGATCGAGGTGCAGCCGTTCACGATCGCGGCGGGCGCTCGTGTGCTCGTCGTCGACGACGTCCTGGCGACCGGCGGGACAGCGGCAGCGACCGTGCGCCTGCTGCGGGCGTGCGGCGCCGAGGTCGTGGGCCTGTCGTTCCTGGTCGAGCTGGCTGGCCTCGAGGGGCGTCGTCACCTCGACGGGCTGCACATCGACTCCGTGGTGACCGTCGACTGAGGCCGCCCGTCGGCTGCTCGTCTGCTGGGACGGCGAGCGCGGCCCTTGGCTTGCGCGTGCGGGTCGGTCGGGTGACGGTCGTAGACTCGTTCGATCCAGCGTGAGCAGCACGGAGGGAGCCCGGGTGACCGAGGACCTGGCCGCGCCCACCGCAGGCGACCGCTCGCCGCAGCCGTCAGCGGGGTCGTCGGCAGGGCAGGCGTCGACCGCGTCCGGCGAGCAGAACGGCTCGTCGGGCTCGCGCGTGCGCGCCGCTCTCACCCGCCTCGGGGGGACCCGAGGGCCGGCCTACCCGGCGCTCGAGCCCGTGCTGCAGGCCGCGCGCGCGAACCACCCGAAGGCCGACCTCTCGACGGTCGAGCGCGCGTACGTCGTGGCGGAACGCGCCCACCGCGGCCAGCTGCGCAAGAGCGGCGACCCGTACATCACGCACCCCGTGGCGGTCGCGACGATCCTGGCCGAGCTCGGCATGACCCCGTCCACGCTGGTGGCCGCGCTGCTCCACGACACGGTCGAGGACACCGAGTATTCCCTGGAGCAGCTGCGTCGCGAGTTCGGGCCCGAGGTCGCGATGCTCGTGGACGGCGTCACGAAGCTCGACAAGGTCACCTACGGCGACGCGGCGCAGGCTGAGACCGTGCGCAAGATGGTCGTCGCGATGGCGCACGACATCCGCGTGCTGGTCATCAAGCTGGCCGACCGGCTGCACAACGCGCGCACGTGGAAGTTCGTGCCCGCGGCCTCCGCGGAGAAGAAAGCCCGCGAGACGCTCGAGATCTACGCGCCTCTGGCTCACCGGCTCGGCATGAACACCATCAAGTGGGAGCTCGAGGACCTCTCGTTCGCGACGCTGTACCCGAAGGTGTACGACGAGATCGTGCACCTCGTCGCCGAGCGGGCACCGGCCCGTGAGGAGTATCTCGCGGTCGTGCGCGACCAGGTCGGCGCGGACCTGAGGGCCGCCAAGATCAAGGCGACCGTGACCGGCCGGCCGAAGCACTACTACTCGATCTACCAGAAGATGATCGTGCGGGGTCGCGACTTCGCGGACATCTACGACCTGGTGGGTGTGCGCGTCCTGGTCGACACGGTCCGGGACTGCTACGCGGCGCTCGGTGCGCTGCACGCGCGGTGGAACCCGGTGCCCGGCCGGTTCAAGGACTACATCGCGATGCCCAAGTTCAACCTCTACCAGTCGCTGCACACGACCGTGATCGGGCCGGGCGGCAAGCCCGTCGAGATCCAGATCCGCACGCACGACATGCACCGGCGCGCGGAGTACGGCGTCGCGGCGCACTGGAAGTACAAGGAGAACGCCAAGAACGCCTCCGACGACGGGCCGGCGAGCGGCGACATGACATGGCTGCGCCAGCTCGTCGACTGGCAGCGTGAGACGGCCGACCCCACCGAGTTCCTCGACTCGTTGCGCTTCGAGATCGCCGGATCGGAGGTCTACGTCTTCACGCCCAAGGGCGACGTGATCGCGCTGCCGCAGGGTTCGACTCCGGTCGACTTCGCGTACGCGGTCCACACCGAGGTCGGGCACCGCACCATGGGCGCACGGGTCAACGGGCGGCTCGTCCCGCTCGACTCGACGCTCGAGAACGGCGACGTCGTCGACGTGTTCACCTCGAAGTCCGAGACGGCCGGCCCGAGCCGGGACTGGCTGGGCTTCGTCAAGAGCCCCCGCGCCCGCAACAAGATCCGCCAGTGGTTCTCCAAGGAGCGCCGCGAGGAGGCGATCGAGCACGGCAAGGACTCGATCGCCAAGGCGATGCGTAAGCAGAACCTGCCCATGCAGCGGCTGCTGTCGCACGAGTCGCTGGTCGCGTTGGCGACCGAGATGCGCTTCCCCGACGTGTCCGCGCTGTACGCCGCGGTGGGTGAGGGTCAGGTCTCCGCGGCGAACGTGGTGCAGCGCCTCGTGCAGGCGCTGGGCGGTGAGACGGGTGCCGAGGAGGACCTGGCCGAGACCGCGCGGCCGGGCCCGACAGCCCGGCGTGTACGCACGGGCGACCCGGGGGTCGTGGTGCGCGGCGTCGACGACGTCTGGGTCAAGCTCGCGAAGTGCTGCACGCCCGTGCCTGGCGACGACATCGTCGGGTTCGTCACGCGAGGCGCCGGCGTCAGCGTGCACCGAAGCGACTGCATCAACGTCGAGCAGCTGCGCGCCCAGCCAGAGCGCATGGTCGAGGTCGAGTGGAGCCACACGTCGTCCTCGCTCTTCCTGGTGCAGATCCAGGTCGAGGCCCTGGACCGCGCGCGTCTGCTCTCGGACGTCACGCGGGTCCTGTCGGACCACCACGTGAACATCCTCTCGGCATCGGTGTCGACGTCACGTGACCGCGTCGCGATGTCGCGTTTCGTCTTCGAGATGGCCGAGCCGTCGCACCTGACCTCGGTGCTCGCGGCGGTGCGCAAGATCGAGGGCGTGTTCGACGTCTACCGCCTCACGGGCGCGCGTCAGGACGACGCGCACCGCTGATCAGCGGGACGCGGGGGTTCGCCCCGCTGCCAGGGTCTCGACAGCGGCGTCCACGACTGTGTGGGCGCGTCTGACGTGGCGCCTGCCGGCCAGGGCGTCGAGGCGTCGCCGCACGGCCCGCAGGTCGAGCCCGAGCGCCGCGAGCTCGACGAGCCGCGCCACGGCGTCCTGCGGCGGGAGCCACCGGGCCACGTCCTCGGCGGTCCGCTCCGGCGTCGTCACGGCCGTGCCCGCGACCAGCAGCACGTCCGACGGGCCGAACACCGCCTCGGCGCACGTCCGGTCCGGCCGCGGTGCTGGACGCCGGACGCCGACCGGGACCAGGACGCACGCCCGAGCAGGTGGCCGCGTCCCCGTGTGCACCCACGCCGCGCTGTCCCGGCCGAGCACGCCGTGGCGGGGGAGGGCAGGGCTCAGGGCGAGCGCCCTGTCGCCCTCACCGGCCGGCTCGTCGCCCGTCACCGCGACGCCGTCCGTCAGTGCCACCAAGACCCCGTCGCGCATCATCCCCGCCCACGCCGCGGACGAGGTCGCGTCCCGTCGGACGAGCCTCGGCAGGACGTGCTCGGCCGGGAGCAGCGAGAGGGCGTCGGTCATCCGGTGAGGATGCCCGACGCCCTCTCGTCGTGCGGGAGGCCTGTGGACGACGGTCCCGGTCGATCAGCCGCGCGCGTCCTGCGCGGCGCGCTGCACCTGCTCGAGCCACGCACGACGCGCGTCGAGGGCGGCCTGCGCCTCGGCGATGCGCCGCTCGTCCTTGGCGGCCTTGGCCTTCTCGAGATCCTTCTCGAGGCCGACGATCGCCTGCTCGAGCTGCGCGGCCGCACCCTCAGCGCGTGCGCGCGTCTCGGGGTTGGTCCGAGCCCACTGCTTCTGCTCGGCGTCGCGGATGGCCGTCTCGACGGCCCGCAGCCGCCCCTCGACACGCTGGATGTCGGCGCGCGGCACCTTGCCCGCCGCCTCCCAGCGGTCCTGGATGCCGCGGATCGCCTGCTTGGCGGCGGCGAGATCGGTGACGGGCACGAGCGCTTCCGCCTCGACGAGCAGGGCCTCCTTGACCTCGAGGTTGGCCGCGAACTCGGCGTCGGTCGCCGCGTTCTGAGCGTCCCGCGCCGCGAAGAAGGCGTCCTGTGCGGCGCGGAAGCGCGCCCACAGCGCGTCGTCGTCCGCCCGGCTGGCCCGGCCCGCCGCCTTCCACTGCGCCATCAGGTCACGGAACGCGCCCGCGGTGGCGCCCCAGTCGGTGCTCGTCTGCAGGCGCTCGGCCTCGGCGACGAGGCGCTCCTTGGCGGCCTTCGCTGCGGCGTTCGACTGCTCGAGCTCGGCGAAGAAGTGCCGCCGCTCACGGTCGAACGTGGTGCGCGCGTGGCTGAACCGCTTCCACAGCGCCTCTTCGGTCGGTCGGTCGAGGCGCGGGCCGCTGCGCTGGGCGTCCTTCCACTGGTCGAGCAGCGCACGCAGCTGCTCGCCGGCGGGGCGCCACTGGATGCGGCTGGGGTCCGTCTGGGCGATCTTCTCGGCCTGCTCGACGATCGCCGTGCGCGCCTGCACGGCGGCGGCGCGCGCAGCCTGGCGCTCGGCCTCCGCGCGTGCCCGCCGCTCGGCAGCGACACCGCGCAGCGCGTCGAGCCGGGCCCGTAGCGCGTCGAGGTCGCCGACGGCCGCCGGCTCGGCGGTCTCCTCGGTGAGCTTGGCGAGGGTCTGGTCGATCTCCTTGACCGACAGGTCGGTCGCGCTGAGCCGGGCCTCGAACACGGCGACCTTCGCCTGCAGGTCCAGGAAACGCCGGACGTAGAACGCCAGCGCCTCCTCGGCCGGAGCGCCCGGGTACTGTCCGACGACGCGCTCGCCCGCGGCCTCGCGGACGCGGACCGTGCCGTCCGCGTCGACCGAGCCGAACGTGGCGGCGTGCGCAGCCTCCGCGGCGTCGACCGGCGGAACCGGCGCGACCGGTGCGACCGCCGGAGCGGCGGCCGCTGCCGCCACGGCGGGAGTCGCGGCGGGGGGGCGGGGGACGGGGCGCGGGCTATCTGGTCGCCGCACCACTCGGAGACGTAGGTGAGGACGTCGACGTCGTCCCCGATCCGGCGCATCAGGCGGCGCACGACGGGGACCCGGGCCCACCAGAC
>JAEYUL010000120.1 GCA_023432565.1 Actinomycetes bacterium
TCCCCGCCCCGCTCGTGGACCCGGCCGCCACCGGCGCGGCCGTGGGGCCGCTCGGTGCAGCGGCCGTCGCGCCCCCGCTCGTGCCCCTGCCGCCGCCCGGTGACGTCGTCGCCGGCGGCCCGCTCGGCAGCGACGTCGCCGTGCACCCCGCCGACGAGACGCAGGTCGTCGCGTCCGCGCCGTTCGCGGCGGGTGACGAGACGCAGGTGATGAGCTCGATCCCGCTCGAGGCGGGCGACGAGACGCATGTCCTCGGCTCGCTGCCGGCCGAGCCGGACGACGACGGCGTGGTCGAGGGTGAGCTCGTGACCGACCGTCTCGACGAGGCACCCGACGCTCCCGTGGTGGCCGTGCTCGCCCTGGGCGCCAACCTCGGCAACGCGCAGGAGACCCTGCGCACGGCCGTCGGGGACCTGGACCGCACGCCCGGCATCGACGTGGTGGACGTGTCCCCGCTGGCGCGCACCGCTCCCGTCGGCGGGCCCGAGCAGCCCGACTTCCTCAACGCGGTGGTGCTCGTGCGCACCACGCTGTCGCCGCGCGACCTGCTGCGGGCTGTGCAGGCGGTCGAGCAGCAGCACGGGCGCGAGCGCCTCGAGCACTGGGGTCCGCGCACCCTCGACGTCGACATCGTCGTGTACGGCTCGGTGCTCGCCGTGACGGACGACCTCGAGCTGCCGCACCCGCGGGCGCACGAGCGTGCCTTCGTGCTGCAGCCGTGGGCGCAGCTCGACCCGACCGCGGTGCTGCCGGGGCTCGGCGGCGGTCCGGTCGCGGCCCTCGCGGCGACCGCACCCGACCGTGAGGGGCTGCGCTGGCTCGCGCTCGACTGGCTGACCGCACCGGTCCCCGCCGCGCAGGGGGAGGAGCACGGGGACGTGCCCCCTGCGCCGGCCCCGCCGGAGGGCTGATGCAGCGCACGCGCTGGCAGACGCTCGCGATCGTGGCGTTCGGGGTCGGGGCGCTCACGTGGCTGGGCTTCGCGGTCGTCGCGGGCCGCGGTGGGCTCCCGCCGCAGGTGCCGTGGCTCGTCGTCGCGGTCGAGCTGCTGATCGCGGTGATCGTGTTCTCGCTCGGGTGGGCCGTGCGGCAGTACCTGCGCGGCAAGCGCCCCGACCTCGACCCGATCCGTGCGGCGCGCACCGCGGTCCTCGCGAAGGCGTCGTGCTACACCGGTGCGCTGCTCGCGGGCTGGTACGGCGGGCAGACCGTCGCGCTCCTGACGGACCTCGGGACGCACGGCAACGGGAGCCGTGCGATCGCGGCGGGCATCGCGACCACGGGCGCCGTCGTCCTGGCGGTGACCGGGCTCGTCGTCGAGTGGTTCTGCCGCGTCCCGCCTCCCGAGGACGACGAGAAGGCGGAGTCGAAGGCGTCCCCGCACCCCACCGCGGGCTGAACGGGCCGGGAGGCAGGCTCCCGACGATGGAAGGATGACGGGGTGACCACCGAACCGAGCTCACCGCCCGCTGCGCCGGACCCTGCCACCGGCGTGCTCGGCGACGCGACCAGCACGAGCCTGCCGTTCGAGCCCCAGGGCGTGACGTGGACGCCGGTGTCGCCGCGGCTCGCGGCGGCGCGGCTGACGACGATCGGTGTCGTCCTCGGCCCGATCGTGCTCGTGCTCGCGGTGCTCGCGACCGTCACCGGTGCGTCCTGGTTGTGGGTGCCGGCGGGAGTCGTCGCGCTGGTCGGGCTGTGGGGTGCGGTGCTCGTCCCCCGTCAGGTGCGCGCGTTGGGCTACGCCGAGCGCGCCGACGACCTGCTGGTGCGTCGCGGCATCCTGTTCCGGTCGCTCGTCGTCGTGCCGTACGGGCGCATGCAGTACGTCGACGTCAACGCGGGGCCGTTCGCCCGCCGGTTCGGTATCGCGTCCGTGCAGCTGCACACCGCCTCTCCCGCGACGATCGCCTCGATCGACGGACTGCCGCCCCAGGAGGCGGCCCGGCTGCGGGACCGGCTCGCGTCACGCGGTGAGGCACGGTTGGCGGGCCTGTGAACGCGTCCGGGCACGACGAGCACGTCCCTGACGACGCCTGGCGGCGGGTCCATCCCGTCACGCCGGCGCTCAAGGGGTGGAAGACCCTCGTGGCCGTGGTGGTGATCGTGGGGTACCAGGCGGCCGACGACGTGCGGTCGGCCGCCGACCTGCTGGGCGGCCGGGGCTGGCTGGTCGCCGTGGGCCTCGTGCTGCTCGTCGCGCTGGTCGGCTGGGGGTACGCCGCGATCGCGTGGCGTCACATGCGGTTCGCGGTGACCGACGAGGCGGTGCACCTGCAGAGCGGCGTCCTGTTCCGCACGCAGCGGCAGGCGCGCCTGGACCGGCTGCAGGCGGTCGACGTCGTTCAGCCGCTCCTCGCACGGCTCGTGGGGCTGGCCGAGCTGCGGCTCGAGGTGGCCGGCGGCAGCGGGTCGGGGATCCAGCTCGCGTACCTGCGCGAGCCCGACGCCCAGGCGCTGCGCACCGAGCTGCTCGCGCTCGCGGCCGGGCTGCGCCGTCCGACGGTCGCCCACGCGCACCACGACGCCGTGCCGACCGTCGGCGGGGCCGTGAGCGGCGCGGACGCCGGCGGCGCCGCCGAGCACGCCGATGCGCCCACCGGCGCCGCCGCGGTCCCGTCCGGCCCCTCGGGCCGCGCCCCCGTGACCTCCGCCTTCGAGGAGGCGCCCGAGCAGGAGATCTACTCCCTGCCGATGCCGCGCCTGCTCGGGGCGACGCTGCGCTCCGCGACCGTCGTCGCGCTCGTGGTGCTCGTCGTCGTCATGGTCGTGGGTGCGGTGTGGGCTCGCGACGTCGGGCCTCTCGCGGTGCTGCTCCCGGCACTCGTCGGCTTCGGCGGCGCGCTGTGGGGGAGGATCAACGCGGGCGCCGGGTTCCGTGCGGCCCTCTCGCCGGACGGCATCCGGCTGCGTCACGGCCTGACCGAGCAGCGTGCGCAGACGGTCCCGCCGGGCCGGGTCCAGGCGGTCGGGCTCACGCAGCCGCTGTGGTGGCGCGGCCGCGACTGGTGGCGTGTCCAGATCAACGTCGCGGGCTACGGCCAGGGCGAGGAGGCGAGCCGCGCGACCGTGCTGCACCCCGTCGCGACGCGCGACGAGGCCGCGACCGCGCTGTGGATGGTGCTGCCGGACCTCGGCGTCCCGCAGCCGCGCGCGCTGGTGGACGCCGCGCTGTCGGGCGTCGGCGACGAGGGCGGCTTCACGGCGGCGCCGCGGCGTGCGCGCTGGGTCGACCCGGTGAGCTGGCGGCGGCACGGCGTGCGGGTCACGCGGACCGCTCTGGTCGCACGCTCCGGTCGACTCGTGCGCCACGTCGTCGTCGTGCCGCACGAGCGCACGCAGTCGCTCGGCCTCGAGCAGGGTCCGCTGCAGCGGCGACTGGGCCTGGCGAGCTTCGTCGTGCACTCGACGCCCGGGCCCGTCTCGCCACGCGTGGACCACCTGGACGGCAAGGTCGTGGCGGAGCTGCTCGACGAGCAGGCCGAGCGCGCCCGCACCGCGCGGGCGGCCGCACGTTCCGAGCAGTGGATGCGGGACCGGGCGTGACCCTGGGGTCGACGGGCGCCGCCCCGGGCGCTCCCGAGCGGCGGCCTGGCCGGCTCGGGGTCGGCGTCGTGGGTGCGGGCCGGGTCGGAGCGGTGCTGGGCAACGCACTGCGCGCCGCCGGGCACCCGGTCGTCGGGGTGAGCGCGGTGTCGCAGGAGTCACGCGACCGCGCGGACGCGCTGCTGCCGGGCGTCCCGGTCCTGGACGTGCCCGAGGTGGTTCGGCGTGCCGAGCTCGTCGTGCTGGCGGTCCCCGACGACGCGCTGACCGACCTCGTGCGCGGCCTGGCCGAGATCGGCGCGTGGCAGATGGGCCAGATCGTCGTGCACACCTCGGGCCGGTTCGGCGCGGACGTCCTGACGCCCGCGCGTGCCGCGGGGGCGATCCCGCTGGCCCTGCACCCCGCGATGACCTTCACGGGCACGTCACTCGACCTGGCGCGCCTGATCGGCTGCCCGTTCGCGGTGACCGCCCCGGCTGCCGTGCTCCCGATCGGCCAGGCGCTCGTCGTGGAGATCGGCGGTGAGCCGACCGTGCTCGCCGAGGACGCGCGGGGCCTGTACCACGCGGCGCTCGCGCACGGCGCGAACCACCTGGTCGTCCTCGTCGCGCAGGCGGCGCAGGCGCTCGCGGCGGCCGGGGTGGACGACCCGGGCCGCATGCTGACCCCGCTGCTCGAGGCGGCGCTCGACGGCGCGCTGCGCGCGGAGTCGACGGGCGAGGGGAGCGCGCGCGAGGCACGGGGGAGCGGTGCGGTGGCGGCGCTGACCGGACCGGTCCGCCGGGGAGATGCGGGCACGGTCCTCGAGCACCTGGCGGCGCTCGACGCCTTCGCGGCCCGTGCGGGCGCCCCCGACGTCCCCGCGTCCTACCGGATGCTCGCGCGCGCTGCGGAGGCGCGCGCGCTCGCGGCGGGGCTGCTGCGGCCGGACGCGGCGGCGCGGGTGCTCGACGCGCTGACGTCGGGCACGTCACAGCCCTCGCCGGTCGCGGGCATCGATCCGGATGCGGGATCGTTGCAGTCGAAGGACCCTGACGATCCGCTGCCCCCACGCGGGGACACGGCTCGACACCAGCACGACGACCCGGATGGGCCGCCCGGCCCGCAGGAGGACGCATGACCACCGCAGTGGGAGCACCCACTCTCGCCCGGACCCGTGCGGAGCTCGACGCCGCACTGGCAGGCGAGCGCTCGGGCGAGCCGGGAGGCGGGCACGCGCGCGGCGTCGTGATGACCATGGGTGCGCTGCACGCGGGGCACCTCTCGCTCGTGCGGCACGCCCGCACGCTCGCCGACCAGGTCGTCGTGACGATCTTCGTCAACCCGCTGCAGTTCGGCCCGGGCGAGGATCTGGCGCGCTACCCGCGCGACCTCGCCGGGGACCTCGCGCTGCTCACCGGGCCGGGCCTGCTGGGCCCGGGTGACGTGGTGTTCGCCCCCACGCCCGACGTGGTCTACCCGGACGGTGACCCGCTCGTGCGCGTCAGCGCCGGTGCGCTCGGCACCACGCTCGAGGGCGCCGTGCGGCCCGGTCACTTCGACGGCGTGCTCACCGTCGTGCTCAAGCTGCTGCACCTGACGCGTCCGGACGTCGCGCTGTTCGGCCGCAAGGACGCCCAGCAGCTCGCCGCGGTGCGCCGCATGGTGCGTGACCTGGACGTCCCCGTCGAGGTGGTCGGGGTCCCGGTCGTCCGCGACGAGGACGGCCTGGCGCTGTCGAGCCGCAACGCCTACCTGTCGCCGGACGAGCGCAGCCGTGCGCTCGGCCTGTCCCGCGCGCTGCGGGCCGGTGCGGCCGCGGCGCCGCACGGGGCGGCGGCCGTCCTGGCGGCAGCGCGCGCCGAGCTCGCGGACGAGGACGTCGACTACGTCGCGCTGGTCGACCCCGACTCCTTCACCCCGGTGCCCGACGACCACGTCGGCGAGGCGGTGCTCGCGCTCGCGGCGCGCATCGGCTCGACGCGCCTGATCGACAACACGAGCGTGACGCTGGGAGGCGAGGCATGACCACGCTGATGCGCACGATGATGACCGGCAAGATCCACCGGGCGACGGTGACGCAGGCCGACCTGCACTACGTCGGGTCGGTGACCGTGGACGCGGACCTGCTCGCGGCGGCGGACCTGCTGCCCGGGCAGCAGGTGGACATCGTCGACGTGACGAACGGCTCGCGCCTGACCACGTACGCGATCGCGGGCGAGGCCGGCTCGGGGCAGATCTGCATCAACGGAGCCGCGGCGCACCTCGTGCACCCCGGGGACGTCGTGATCCTCATCGCGTACGGCCTGATGTCGGACGCGGAGGCACGCACGTACGAGCCGCGCGTGGTGCTCGTCGACTCCGACAACCGGATCGTCGACCTGTCCGACGACCCGGGCCAGGTGCCCGACGAGTGGACGGCGGCGGCCGGCCTGATGCCGAGCGGCGTGCCGTTCGCGCAGGGCCGCGAGCTGTTCGACCACCCGCACGAGGTGGACCTTGCTGCCCCGCACACGCACGCGGGCTGCGGCGTGCGGGAGCCTCACGCGCACGGCCCGCACGCCGGTGACGCGCGGGTGGACTCCGACGACCGTCCGCAGGGGTCCGCGACGCACGGCGCCGCGCGGTGACGGCGACCGTCCCGACCGCGACGGGTCCCGCCGCGGCGACGCTGCACGTGCCGTCGTCGGACGAACCGGCCGGCGAGGCGATGCCGCGCCTGGCGACCCGGCTCGCGGCGCCGCCCGCGGGCTGGACCGTCGAGGTCGACGCGATCGTCGTCGGCTCGGGCATCGCGGGGCTGACCGCCGCGCTCGAGCTGCGCACCCGGGTGCCGCGCGTGCTGCTCGTGACGAAGGACCGGCTCGGATCGGGCTCGACCGTGTGGGCGCAGGGCGGGATCGCCGCGGCGCTCGACCCGGAGGACTCACCGGCGGCGCACCTGTCCGACACGCTCGTGGCGGGCGCCGGGCTGTGCGACCCGCGCGCGGTCGAGGTGCTCGTGACCGAGGGGCCCGCACGTGTGCGTGAGCTGGTGGGGCTCGGTGCGGTGTTCGACACCGCACCCGACGGCCAGATCTCGTTGACGCGCGAGGGCGGCCACCACGCCGACCGGATCGCGCACGCGGGCGGGGACGCGACGGGTGCGGAGATCTCCCGTGCGCTCGTCGCGCAGATCGAGGCGGTGCGCCACGACCCGGGCATCGAGGTCGTCGAGCACGCGCTCGTGGTGGACGTGCTGACCGGACCGCCGGACGTCGACGGGCGGCCGGGTGCGGCGTGCGGCGTGACGCTGCACGTGATCGGCGAGGGTCAGCGTGACGGCGTGGGCGCGGCGCTCGGCAAGGCCGTGATCTTCGCGACCGGCGGCATCGGTCAGGTTTTCCGGTCCTCGACGAACCCGCCGCAGGCCACCGGCGACGGGATCGCGGCGGCGCTGCGCGCGGGCGCCGCGATCGGCGACGTCGAGTTCGTGCAGTTCCACCCGACCGTGCTGTGGCTGGGCTCCGGGGTCAAGGGCCAGCTCACGCTGGTCTCGGAGGCCGTGCGCGGTGAGGGTGCGCTGCTGCTCGACACCGACGGCGTGCGGTTCATGCCCGACGTGCACCCGATGGCCGAGCTCGCGCCGCGCGACGTGGTCGCGCACGCGATCGTGCGGCAGATGGCCGCGACGGGCTCGGACCACGTCTGGCTGGACGCTCGGCACCTGGGCGCGGACTTCCTGCGCGGGCGCTTCCCGACGATCTACGAGCGGCTCCTGGAGCACGGCATCGACCTGACGAACGACCTCGTCCCCGTCGCGCCCGCGCAGCACTACCACTCCGGTGGCGTGGTCACGGACCTCGTCGGGCGGTCCTCGGTGCGCGGGCTGTACGCCGCGGGGGAGGTCGCGTGCACGGGCGTGCACGGGGCGAACCGGCTCGCGTCGAACTCGCTGCTCGAGGGTCTGGTGTTCGCGCACCGCGCGGCTCAGCACGTCACCGAGCAGGTCACGGCGGGCGTGCTGCGCCAGCACGACCCCGTGGTGCGCGCCGGCGACGAGGCCCTCGTCGCCGCTGCGTCCCGTGCGCGCGTGCAGCGCCTGGCGACCGACGGCCCGGGCGTCCTGCGGTCGGCCGACGGCCTGCGCCGCGCCGCGGCCGGGCTGGCCGCGGTCCCCACGGACGCCCACCGCCGGCAGGACGACGACCGTCCGCTGGCCGCACCGCAGGTCGCCGAGTGGGAGACGACGAACGTGCACCAGGTCGCGTCCGTCCTGACGGCTGCGGCGCTCGTGCGGCAGGAGAGCCGCGGCGGGCACGCGCGCAGCGACTTCCCGGACCGGGACGACGAGCACTGGCGCGTGCGTCTGGAGGCGAGCCTCGACCCGGACGGGCAGCTCGTCGTGCGGCGCGCGCCGATCGACTGACGCCCCCGGGTGCCCCGACAGACGAGGACGACGATGACCGACGCGACCCCCGCGACGACGACCACGCCGACGAGCACCACGCCGACGAGCACCACGCCGACGAGCACCACGCCGACGACCACGCCGACGAGCACCACGCCGACGAGCTCCACGCCGACGAGCTCCACGCCGACGAGCTCCACGCCGACGAGCACCGCGGCATCGGCCACGCCGACGAGCACCGCGACGACGGTCGACGCGGCGGCCCCCCCGGGCGTGCTGCCGGGCGACCCGGGCCCGGACGCCGCTGCGGTCGAGCGCCTGGTGGCGACCGCGCTCGACGAGGACCTGGGCACCGCCCCCGGCCGGGACGTGACGTCACAGGCGACCATCGCGCCGACGGCCACGGGCGTCTCCGACCTGGTGGCGCGCGCCGACGGCGTGGTCGCGGGGCTCGTCGTCGTCCCGGTGGTGCTGCGCCAGGTGGCCGAGCGGCTGGGGCTGGCGCCTGCGACGGTCGTCGTGCGCGTGCCGGACGGCACGCGTGTGGCGCGCGGTGACGTGCTGGCCGAGCTCGCCGGTCCGGTGCAGCTGCTGCTCGTCGCGGAGCGCACGCTGCTCAACATCGCCTCGCGCGCGTCGGGCGTCGCGACGCACACGCGCCGTTGGGCGGACGCGCTCGCGGGCTCGGGCGCACTCGTGCTCGACACCCGCAAGACGACGCCGGGCCTGCGCGCGCTCGAGAAGTACGCGGTCCGCTGCGGCGGCGGCACCAACAAGCGCCTCGGCCTGTACGACGTCGCGATGGTCAAGGACAACCACGTCGTCGCGGCCGGGTCGGTCGCCGCGGCCGTCGAGCAGGTGCGCCGCGCGTTCCCGGACGTCGCCGTCCAGGTCGAGGCGGACAACCTCGAGCAGGCGATGGAGGCCCTCGACGCCGGCGCGACCTTCCTGCTCCTGGACAACATGACGACGGCGCTGCTGACCGAGGTCGTCGCGGCCGTGCGGGCCCGCGAGCCGGAGACGGGCCGCGT
>JAEYUL010000157.1 GCA_023432565.1 Actinomycetes bacterium
GCGCGGCCCCGCGCTCGCAGCGCAGGAGACGGCGCCCGAGCGGGCGCTCGCCGCCGCGGGACGCCGCCGTCGGCCCGCCGCGGCGAGGGTGCTGACGGTCCTGCTCGTCGTGACGGTGCTCGTCGCGGGCCCGTTGGTGGCCTACCTGTGGCGCACGACGGACGAGTGGCGCGCGTCGAGCGACCAGTGGGAGGGCCTCGCGCGCGGCACCGCCGCCGAGCTCGAGCGCACCCGCGGCGACCTGGCCGCCGCGCAGCGCACGCTCGACGACACGCGCGAGCAGCTGACGACCGCTCAGGAGCGCATCACCGAGCTCGCCGACGAGAAGGCCCGGCTCGGCGACGACTCCGCCGCCCAGCAACAGCTGGCGGACTACCAGGCGCGGGTCTCGCAGGCGGCGGGCAAGGTCGCCACCGCACTGGCGACCTGCATCGCCGGACAGGCGCAGCTGATCGGCTACATGGACGACGCGCAGTCCTACGAGCCCGAGGAGCTCGCGCGGTTCCGGCAGGACGTCGACGACGTGTGCGGCCAGGCGACCGAGGCCAACGAACAGCTGCAGGACGAGCTCGAGCCGTGAGCCGTCGCACCCTGCGCGGCGGTCTCGTCGCTGCCGTCTGCGCAGGCGCGCTGACCGCGTGCGGTTCCCTGCCCCCGCTTCCCGAACCCGTGCCCACCACGCTGGATGCGGGGCCGGCGCGCACCGACACCGCACCGTCGGCGGGCGCCCTGTCCCCCGACGGCTTCGACGCTGCGCAGCGCATGTCGGTCCGCCTCCGCAACGTCGGCTGCGGCTCGGTGTCGACCGGCTCGGGCTTCGCGATCGACGACCACCTGCTCGTCACGAACCGGCACGTCGTGGCGGAATCGGCCGCGCTCGAGATCAGCACGTACGACGGCCGGGACGTGCGCGCCCAGACGGCCCGCAGCGCCGCGCTCGCCGATCTCGCGCTCGTCCGCACGGTCGACCCGCTGCCCGCGTACGCCGGGCTCGCACCGCTCGACCCCGTGCCCGGCACGCCCGTCACCGTGGTCGGCTATCCCCGCGGCGGCCGGCTGTCCATGACGACGGGCACGGTGATCGGCTCCACGACGGACCCCCTGAACGAGAACCTCGGCGAGGTGCTCGTGACGGACGCCCAGGTCGACCTGGGCTCATCCGGCTCCCCTGTCCTGGACCGGGACGGCCGGGTCGTCGGCGTGGTGTACGCGAAGGGCCGGGACGGGGTCGGCTTCGTCGTCCCTGTCAGCACGCTGCGCGCGCTGCTCGACGACGACACGCAGGTCGTGCCCGCACCGACGTGCGATCGCTGACGCGCGGCAGCAGCCGACCCGGTCGCGCTCTGGACCCGGCCGTCCGACCGGGACCATGATCGAGGGACGACCCGAGCGCAGGAGGCTGTCATGACGCACGTGCCCCGCTTCGACCCGGCCACCCTGAGCAGCGCCGCGAACGAGACGTTCAGCGTCCGGCGCGTGTTCGGCGAGGCGTACGAGCTGGACGGCGTGACCGTCATCCCCGTCGCGCGGCTGTGGGCCGCCACGGGCGTCGGCGCGGGCGACGGGGAGGGCGGCGGCAGTCTGCCGCAGGCCGGGCCGACCGCCGCCGCGTGGGCGCACCGGGCGCGCGCCGTGTGGGAGCGGACGACCGGCCGCCCCGCGGCGGACGGCGACGAGGCGGGCGATCTCGACCCTGCCTCGCACGACGCCACGGACTCCGCCGCGAGCGAGGCCGGCGCCGGCGGCGACGGGACGAGCGAGCCGGGAGGCCCGGGCGGTTTCGGGGGCGGGCACGGCGGCGGCGGGGGCTACGGTGCTCGCGTCAAGGCGGTCGGCGTGTACGTGATCGACGCCGACGGGGTGCACTGGCGACCCGCGCTCGACCTCAACCGCGTGATCCTGGGTGGCCAGCTCGTGGCCGCCACCGCGGTGCTGTCGCTCGGTGCGGCGCTGGCGGTCAAGGCGGTCGCGGGGGCCATCGCGAGCTCGGTCGGCGCCGTCGCGCGCCGCTGAGGCCGTGGCGTCGCGCGCCTCAGGACGCGCGGCGCAGCCGGAGCTCGAGCGAGTCCACGCGCTCCGCGACGACCGCGTTCGCGGCCAGTGCGCCGTTGACGCGCGTGACCGCCTGGTCCAGCCGTGCCCGGTCGAGCCCGTCTGCCAGGGTCAGCACGACCGCGAGCTCGGCCCGCCGCCCCGGCCGGACCTGCACGGCGAGCACGACGTCGACCTCCCCGACCGCGTCGGCGACCGCGGCCGCGACCTCGGGGTCGACGACCCCGTCACGCACCGCGGGGCACCATGCCTCCTGCTTGGCGAGCGCCCAGACCGCGGGCCGCGGCAGCACCGCCGTGACCGGGCCGCCCGCGTCGACGACGACGACCTCCCAGCCCTCCTGCACCGCCGACAGAGCAGCGCGAGCGACGTCCGTCGGCACCGGTCGCGCGTCGCGGCGCCACGCCGCCATCGTCGCGACCGAAGAGAACACCGGCAGGGCGTGGCGGCCGTCCGGCGCCTGGAGCGCGACGATCCCCGCCGACGCCTCCTTGTCGACCGTGTGCGCGTGACCGTCGTGCACGACGGCGCCTTCGACCTCGAGCTCGGCCAGCACCGGGACGAGCACACGCGTACCCGCGAGGGCCGCGACGACGTCGGCGAGCGAGCTCGTCCCGTCGGCGAACGCGGTGAGCGCCGCCGCGACCGCTGGGTCGGCAGACCCGTCGTCGGCCGCGAACGGCGACGTCGGCGGCAGCTCGCGCCCGGCCACGCCTCAGGCCTGCGAGGGTCGGCCCGCGACGTCGAGCGCCTCGGGCAGCGTGAACGCCCCCGCGTACAGCGCCTTGCCGACGATCGCACCCTCGACGCCGTCCCGCACGAGCGTGCGCAGCACGCGCAGGTCGTCGAGGCTCGAGATCCCGCCCGACGCGACGACCGGCGCATCGGTGCGCGCGCACACCTCGCGCAGCAGCTGCACGTTCGGCCCCCGCAGGGTCCCGTCCTTGGTCACGTCCGTGACGACGTAGCGCGCGCAGCCCGCGTCCTCGAGGCGCGCCAGGACCTCCCAGAGGTCGCCGCCCTCCTGGGTCCATCCCCGCGCCGCCAGCGTCGTGCCACGCACGTCGAGACCGACCGCGATCTGGGCGCCGTGCGTGCCGATGACCCGCGCCGTCCACTGCGGGTCCTCGAGCGCGGCGGTGCCGAGGTTCACGCGCGTCGCGCCCGTGGCGAGCGCACGCTCGAGCGACGCGTCGTCGCGGATGCCGCCCGAGAGCTCGACCTTGACGCCCTTGCCCGCCAGCTCGGCGGTGACCTCGGCCAGCAGCGGGGCGTTCGACCCGCGGCCGAAGGCGGCGTCCAGGTCGACCAGGTGGATCCACTCGGCACCGCCGGCCTGCCAGTCGAGCGCCGCGGACAAGGGGTCGCCGTAGGACGTCTCCGAACCGGCCTCGCCCTGCACGAGGCGGACGGCCTGCCCGTCGGCCACGTCGACGGCGGGCAACAGCTCGAGGCGGGGGTCGGTCATGCTTCTCGGTCCTCCAGGTCAGGGTCAGCGCAGCGAGTCGAGCCAGTTGCGCAACAGCTGCGCACCGGCGTCGCCGGACTTCTCGGGGTGGAACTGCGTCGCGGCCAGCGGGCCGTTCTCGACCGCGGCGACGAACCGGTCGCCGTGCTCGGCCCAGGTCACGAGCGGGGCGCTGAGGCGCTCGCTCGGCGCCTGCTCCCACGGGAACGTGCGGGCGGCGTACGAGTGGACGAAGTAGAAGCGCTCGTCGTGCAGGCCGTCGAACAGCACCGAGCCGGCGGGCGGCGCCACGGTGGCCCAGCCCATGTGCGGCACGACCGGCGCCTCGAGACGGTCGACGAGCCCGGGCCACTGCCCCAGGCCGTCCGTCCGTACCCCGTGCTCGACACCCTCGGCGAACATGACCTGCATGCCGACGCAGATGCCCAGGACGGGGCGCCCACCGGCCAGACGCCGGTCCACGACCTGGTCGCCACCGACGCCGCGCAGCCCGGCCATGACGGACGCGAACGCGCCCACGCCGGGGACGACGAGGCCGTCGGCCTGCGCCGCGGCGTTCTTGTCGGCGGTGAGCTCGACCTGCGCACCGACGCGCTCCAGCGCACGGACCGCGGAGCGGACGTTGCCGAAGCCGTAGTCCAGGACGACGACACGGGGGGTGGGCACGGCGTCAGGTTACCCGCGCCGCTCGCCGGTCCCTCGACGGCACCAGCACGCGAGACGTCGAGCCACGGCTCAGCGCCGGCGTCCTCGCGCGAGCGCGCGCATCGCCTTCCAGCGCGACATGCCGACGCTGGTCACCGCCCCGGGAACGTGCGAGGCGTCCGCACCACCCAGGAGCAGGTCCTCCAGCAGGGAGGGGGCGTCGGCGAGCACGAGGCCCGGGGGCAGGTCCTCGTCGTGCCTGCCGGCCACCCACCGCGTGGCCGAGATCTGGCCCTCACGGCGCGTCAGGAGGACCACCGGGAGCTGGCGCAGCAGCTGGGAGATCGCGGCGGCTCCCGCCTGGGCCGCCGACGGGTCACGCAGCACCGCGACCGCCCCGACGGACGTGGGCACCGCGTCGACCTGCACGCTCGCGAGCGCGCACGCGGCAGCGAGCGGCTCGGGGGCCGCCACCTGGGTGACGACGAGCGCGACGCTCGGCACCTGTCCGGCCGGCTCGAGCAGGCCGGACAGGTCGTCCGGGACGACGACCTCGTCCGCGCCGTCCGGCGTGACCTGCCCGTCCGTGACGTCCGGGACGAGTCCGCTCAGGTCGTCGGGCACGACGACGTCAGGGTGCTCGGCGCCCGGCTCGTCGTCGCCCGGCCGGGCCGTCTCGTCGGCGGTGCTCACAGCGCGCCCTTGGTCGACGGGATCCCCTCGACGCGCGGGTCGAGCTGGACCGCGAACCTCAGCGCACGCGCGAGCGCCTTGAACTGGGCCTCGACGATGTGGTGCGGGTCGCGCCCCTCGAGCACGCGCACGTGGATCGAGAACGCGGCGTGGTGCGCGATCGACTCGAGCATGTGGCGCGTCAGCGACCCCGTGAAGTGCCCGCCGATGAGGTGGTACTCCTGCCCCGGCGGCTCGCCGGTGTGCACGAGGTAGGGCCGCCCCGACACGTCCACGACGGCCTGCGCGAGCGCCTCGTCGAGCGGCACGGTCGCGTCACCGAACCGCGAGATCCCTCGCTTGTCGCCGAGCGCCTCCTTGAGCGCCTCGCCCAGGCAGATCGCCACGTCCTCGACCGTGTGGTGCGCGTCGATGTGCGTGTCGCCGCTGGCCTTGACGCTCAGGTCGATGAGGGAGTGCTTGCCCAGCGCCGTGAGCATGTGGTCGTAGAACGGGACCGTCGTCGAGATGTCGGTGTGCCCCGTCCCGTCGAGGTCGAGCTCGACGACGACGCTCGACTCGCTCGTCGTGCGCTCGACGCGCGCCGTGCGCGCCCTCGCGGACCCGTTCGTCGATCGGCTCACAGTCCTGCCACCTCCACCAGGGCGTCCTTGAACGCCTGCGTCTCGCGCGGTGTGCCGACCGACACCCGCAACCATCCCGGCGGGCCCACCTCGCGGATGAGCACGCCACGGTCCAGCAGACCCTGCCACACCGCGCGCCGGTCCTCGAAGAGCCCGAACAGCACGAAGTTCGCGTCGGAGTCGGCGACCTGCAGACCGCGCTCGCGCAGCCACACGACCAGTGCGTCGCGCTCGTCGCGCAACGAGCCGACCTGCGCCATGAGCTCGACCGAGTGTGCGAGCGCCGCGCGCGCGACCGCTTGCGTCACGGCGGACAGGTGGTACGGCAGCCGCACGACGCGCAGCGCGTCCACGAGCCGGCGGGAGGCCGCGAGGTAGCCGAGGCGTGCCCCCGCGAGCCCGAAGGCCTTGGACATGGTGCGGCTCACCGCGAGGTGCGGGTGGTCGGCCAGCAGCTCCAGCGCGCTGGGCGTGCCGCGGCGGCGGAACTCGCCGTACGCCTCGTCGACGACGACGACGCACCCACCAGGGACCTGCGCGGCAGCGTCGAGGACCGCGAGGATCGTCGCGGTCGGCAACGCGGTCCCCGTCGGGTTGTTGGGGCTGGCGAGCAGCACCACCGACGGTGCGTGCTGTGCGATCGTCGCGCGCGCGACCTGCGGGTCGAGGCTGAAGTCCTCCTCGCGACGCCCCGCGACCCAGGCGGTGCTCGTGTCCCGCGCGTACTCGGGGTACATCGAGTACGTCGGCGCGAACGACAGCGCCACGCGGCCCGGGCCGCCGAACGCCTGCAGCAGGTGGAGCATGACCTCGTTGGAGCCGTTCGCGGCCCACAGCTGCTCGACACCGAGCTCGACCCCCGACTCCGCGAGCAGGTACGACGCGAGGTCGGCGCGCAGCGCCTCGAAGTCGCGGTCGGGGTAGCGGTTGAGCCCGCGGGCGGCATCCGCCACGGCCGCCGCGATGTCCGCCACGACCTCGTCGGACGGCGCGTACGGGTTCTCGTTGACGTTGAGCAGCACCGGGACGGCCAGCTGCGGAGCACCGTAGGGCTCGAGCCCGGCCAGCTCGGGACGGATCGGCAGTCGCGGGGTGCCGGGCGCGACGGACGCGGCACCGGCCGCCGGGTGCGTCCCCGTGCCCGGCCCGGCGCCTGGCACGGTCCCCGGGGCGGTTCCTGCGTCGGTCGCGGGCTCGTTCACGGCGGCGATCCTAGGCCGCCCGCCCGTCGGCAGGTCGGTGCGTTCCACGGCGGGCACCGTGCTCAGAACCGCGCACGCACGGCGTCGCCGTGCGCGGGCAGCCCCTCGGCGTCCGCGAACGCGACGATCCGGTCCGCGACGGCCGCGAGCGCGTCGGCGTCGTACTCGATCACCTGGACCGCACGGACGAACGAGTGCACGCCCAGCCCGCTCGTGAAGTGCGCGCAGCCACCCGTCGGCAGGACGTGGTTCGAGCCGGCCATGTAGTCACCGAGGGACACGGGAGAGTACGGGCCGACGAAGATCGCACCGGCGCTCGTGACCCGCTCGGCCACCGCTGCGGCGTCGGCGGTCTGGATCTCGAGGTGCTCGGCGCCGTAGGCGTTGACCACCTCGAGGCCCGCGTCCAGGTCGTCGACCAGCACCACGGCGGACTGCGTCCCACCGAGAGCCGTCGCGACACGCGCCCGGTGGGCCGTCGACTCGACGAGGTCGACGAGCTTGGACTCGACGGCACCCGCGAGCTCCACGCTCGGCGTCACGAGCACGGAGGCGGCCAGGGGGTCGTGCTCCGCCTGGCTGATGAGGTCCGCCGCGACGTGCACCGGGTCGGCCGTCCCGTCGGCGAGGATCGCGATCTCGGTAGGACCGGCCTCGGCGTCGATGCCGACCACGCCACGCACGAGGCGCTTGGCGGCCGCGACGTACACGTTGCCCGGTCCGGTCACGACGTCGACCGGCTCGCACAGCACCGCGCCGTCCGCCTCGGTCTGGCCGTCCGCGCCGTACGCCAGCATGCCGATCGCCTGGGCACCGCCCACGGCGTACACCTCGTCGACGCCGAGCAGCGCGCACGTGGCGAGCACGACCGGGTCGGGCAGTCCGTCGCGGTCCTTCTGCGGCGGGGACACCACGACGAGCGACCCCACGCCGGCCTCCTGCGCCGCGACGACGTTCATGATGACGGACGAGGGGTACACCGCCAGGCCGCCAGGGACGTACAGGCCGACTCGTCGCACGGGGATCCAGCGTTGGCGCACCTGGGCACCGGGCGCGACGTCGACCGCGAAGTCCTGCGGGCGCTGCGCGGCGTGCACCGTGCGGACGCGGGCGATCGTCTCGGTCAGCGCCGCGCGCACGTCCGGGTCGAGCACGTCGACCGCAGCCTCGACGACGTCGGCCGGCACACGCAGGTGCACGGGGCGGACGCCGTCGAAGCGCTCGGCCAGGTCGCGCAGAGCAGCGGCCCCGCGGTCGCGGACGTCAGCCAGGATCGGGGCGACGGCCGCCGCGGCGTGCTCGACGTCGAGCTCGGCCCGGGGCAGCTCGGCGAGCAGCTCACGACGTGACAGACGGCGACCGCGCAGGTCGATGCGGGAGATCACGACGCCGAGTCTAGGCCGAGCCGCGGTCGCGGTCCGGGCCGTCCGGGCCGCGACCGTGCCTGGTCCCCGTCACACCTGGTCGCGCGCGGCGCCGGCGGACCGGTCGGCACCTGCATCCCTCGGGCGCGTCGGACCGTGACGTGCGCCGGCGGCTGCGTCGCCCACGAGTGCTGGTGGAACGGGGCTGCGACCATGGCGCAGACTTGGCACGTGAGCCACCCCGACGAGCCGATCCGCCTCGGCCAGTTCCTCAAGCTCGTGAGCCTCGCCGAGTCCGGCGGGCACGCCCGCGCGCTGCTCGAGGACGGCGCCGTCACCGTCAACGGCGAGCCGGAGACGCGACGGGGCCGCCAGCTGCGCCCCGGAGACGTGGTCGAGGTCGACCTTCCGGGTGGCGTGCAGCGCGAGACCGTCGAGCTCTGAGCCGGCGGCCGGACGGTCCAGGCGGACCGAGGTCGCGACCCCGGGGTCAGGTCAGCCCGTCAGGCAGCCCGGGCCGAGGAGCGCCTTGAGGTCGCCGAACAGGGACGGGTTGCGTGTCACCCGCAGGCCGTCGTCGAGCCGCATGACCGTGGCTCGC
This sequence comes from Actinomycetes bacterium, assembly GCA_023432565.1. Classification (GTDB taxonomy): domain Bacteria; phylum Actinomycetota; class Actinomycetes; order Actinomycetales; family Cellulomonadaceae; genus Cellulomonas. The sequence goes on from JAEYUL010000157.1 coordinate 8,649, forward strand.
CCCGGCTGCGTGAGCCGCAGGTGGACCTCAGTGATGCCCGGGTGCGTCGTGAGCACCTCCTTGAGCCGCTCGACGACGGGCGCGGTGCACCGCGCGACGGGCAGGGTCACGACGACCGGGGCGTCGGCGGCCACGTTGACGTCGGGCAGCGTGACCTCCATGGCCTGCAGCTGCATGGTCTCGTCGCGGCGCCGCACGCGCCCCTTGATCACGACCACCGCGTCCTCGGCCAGCACCGTCGAGTACGCCACGTAGGTCTCGCCGAAGAACATGACCTCGACCGAGCCCTCCATGTCCTCGAGGGTGACCGCGGCCCACGCGTTGCCCTGCTTGGACATCTTGCGCTGCAGGCTCGTGATGAGGCCCGCGACGACGACGGTCGATCCGTCCGGCCGCAGCTCGTCGGCGTTGAGGGTCGCGATCGAGACGTCCGCGGCCTGCGCGAGCACGTGCTCGAGACCCGACAGCGGATGGTCGGACACGTACAGGCCGAGCATCTCGCGCTCGAACGCCAGGCGCTGCTTCTTGTCCCAGTCCGGCAGGTCCGGGATCGCGACCTGGAACCCGGGCTCGTCGTCGGCGCCGAAGACGTCCGCGAACAGGTCGAACTGCCCCTCGGCCTCCTTGCGCTTGACGCCGATGACCGCGTCGACCGCCTGCTCGTGGACGAGCAGCAGCGCCTTGCGCGGGTGGCCGAGCGAGTCGAACGCGCCCGCCTTGATGAGCGACTCGATCGTGCGCTTGTTGCACACCACCGCCGGGACCTTGTCCAGGAAGTCGGTGAACGAGGTGTACGCGCCCTTCTCCTCACGCGTACGCACGATGGCGTCGACGACGTTCGCGCCCACGTTGCGGATCGCCGTGAGGCCGAACCGGATGTCCACGCCGACGGCCGTGAAGTTCGCGGCCGAGGAGTTGACGTCGGGCGGCAGGACCGTGATGCCCATGCGCCGGCACTCGCCCAGGTACAGCGCCGACTTGTCCTTGTCGTCGCGCACGCTCGTCAGCAGCGCCGCCATGTACTCGGCCGGGTAGTGGGCCTTGAGGTAGGCGGTCCAGTACGAGACGAGGCCGTACGCGGCGGTGTGCGCCTTGTTGAAGGCGTAGTCGGCGAACGACTCCAGGACGTTCCACAGCGCCTGCTGCGCCCCGTGGGAGAAGCCGCGCTCGGTCATGCCGGCGAAGAACTCCGCCTGCTGCTTGTCGAGCTCGGACTTCTTCTTCTTGCCCATCGCACGCCGCAGCACGTCGGCCTGGCCGAGCGTGAACCCGGCGACCTTCTGCGCCGTGGCCATGACCTGCTCCTGGTAGACGATCAGGCCGTACGTCGAGCCCAGGATCTCCGCGAGCGGCTCCTCCAGCTCGGGGTGGATCGGGGTGATCTGCTGCTGGCCGTTCTTGCGCAGCGCGTAGTTCGTGTGGGAGTTCACGCCCATCGGGCCGGGCCGGTACAACGCCAGGACCGCGGAGATGTCCTCGAAGTTGTCGGGCTTCATCAGGCGCAGCAGTGAGCGCATCGGGCCGCCGTCGAGCTGGAACACCCCCAGCGTGTCGCCGCGGGCGAGCAGCTGGTAGCTCTCCGCGTCGTCGAGCTCGAGGTCCTCGAGGACCAGAGGGGCCTTGCCGTTCATCACGATGTTCTCGAGCGCGTCGTCGAGGATCGTGAGGTTGCGCAGCCCCAGGAAGTCCATCTTGATCAGGCCGAGGCCCTCACACGTGGGGTAGTCGAACTGCGTGATGACCGCGCCGTCCTGCGGGCGGCGCATGATCGGGATGATGTCGATCAGCGGGTGGCTCGACATGATCACGCCGGCCGCGTGCACGCCCCACTGACGCTTCAGGCCCTCGATGCCCTTGGCGAGCTCGACCACGCGCTGCGCGTCGGGGTCGGTCGCGTGGACCTGGCGGAACTCCTCCGCCTCGGGATAGCGCGGGTCCTCCGGGTCGAAGATGCCCGTGAGGCTGATGTCCTTGCCCATGATCGCGGGCGGCATCGCCTTGGTGAGCTTCTCCCCCATCGCGAACGGGAAGCCCAGCAGCCGGGAGGAGTCCTTGAGCGCCTGCTTGGCCTTGATGGTGCCGTAGGTGACGATCTGCGCGACGCGGTCCTCGCCGTACTTGTCCGTCACGTACCGGATGACCTCACCGCGACGACGCTCGTCGAAGTCGACGTCGAAGTCGGGCATCGAGACGCGGTCCGGGTTGAGGAACCGCTCGAAGATCAGGCCGTGCCGCAGCGGGTCGAGATCCGTGATCCGCATCGCGTACGCGGCCATCGAGCCCGCCCCGGAGCCACGGCCCGGCCCGACGCGGATCCCGTTGTCCTTGGCCCAGTTGATGAAGTCGGCGACGACGAGGAAGTAGCCCGGGAAGCCCATCTGCGTGATGACGCCGGTCTCGTAGTCCGCCTGCTTGCGCACCTCGTCCGGGATGCCGCCGGGGTACCGCTCGTGCAGCCCCTTCTCGACCTCCTTGACGAACCAGCTGGTCTCGTCCTCCCCCGCCGGGACGGGGTAGTTCGGCATGTAGTTCGCCCGGGTGTTGAACGAGACCTCGCACTGCTCGGCGATGCGCAAAGTGTTGTCGCACGCCTCCGGCAGCTCGGCCCAGATGCGGCGCATCTCCTGCGCCGACTTCACGTAGTAGCCCGACCCCTCGAAGGCGAAACGGGTGCCGCCCTGGGCGTACGTCGGCTCGGTGAGCGCCGAGCCCGAGTTGATCGCGAGCAGCGCCTCCTGGGAGGACGCGTCGTCCTCGGTGACGTAGTGCAGGTCGTTCGTCGCGACCAGCGGGGCGCCGATCGTCTCCGCGAGGCGAAGGAGGTCCTTGAACACGCGCCGCTCGATGTCGAGGCCGTGGTCCATCAGCTCGACGTAGAAGTACTCCTTGCCGAAGATGTCCTGCAGCTCGCCCGCCGCCTGCACGGCCTCGTCCCACTGCCCCAGGCGCAGGCGGGTCTGCACCTCGCCCGAGGGGCAGCCCGTGGTCCCGATCATGCCCTGGGAGTAGCGCTGCAGCAGGTCGCGGTCCATCCGCGGCCACTTGCCCATCTGCCCCTCGAGCGAGGCGAGTGAGCTCGCGCGGAACAGGTTGAGCAGGCCGTCGTTGTTGCGCGCCAGCAGCGTCATGTGCGTGTAGGAGCCGCGCGCGGAGACGTCGTCGCTCTCCTGGCCCTGCTGACCGAACCTCACGCGCGTCTGGTCGAACCGGCTCGTGCCCGGAGTCACGTACGCCTCGACACCGATGATCGGCTTGATCCCGGCGGCGGTGGCCTTCGACCAGAAGTCGAACGCGCCGAACAGGTACCCGTGGTCCGTCGTCGCGATCGCGGTCTGGCCGAGCCGCCCGACCTCCTTGAACAGCTGGGGCAGACGAGTGGCACCGTCGAGCATCGAGTACTCGGTGTGCACGTGGAGGTGGACGAACGACGAGTCCTGCACTGCTGCTCCTGCTGCCACGCAGCGAGTCTAGGTCGCCCCGGGGACAGGCCCGGCCCGACTCAGCGGTAGCCGGCGCAGATCACGTCGAGCGCGTGCTGCAGGTCCTGCGGGTACCGGCTCTCGACCTCGAGCCACCGACCTGTGGCGGGGTGCTCGAAGCCCAGCCGGACGGCGTGCAGCCACTGCCGCGACAGGCCCGCGCGCTGCGCGAGCGCCGGGTCCGCGCCGTACGTGAGATCACCCACGCACGGGTGACGCAGCGCCGAGAAGTGCACGCGGATCTGGTGGGTGCGGCCCGTCTCGAGGTGCACCTCGACGAGGGACGCCGCCGGGAACGCCTCGAGCAGCTCGTAGTGCGTGACCGACGGCTTGCCGGCCGCGGTCACCGCGAACTTCCAGTCCTGGCTCGGGTGCCGGCCGATCGGCGCGTCGATCGTCCCCGTCGTGGGCTCGGGGTGGCCCTGCACGAGCGCGTGGTAGACCTTCTCGACCGTGCGCTCCTTGAACGCGCGCTTGAGCGCCGTGTAGGCGTGCTCGCTCTTCGCGACGACCATGAGCCCGCTCGTGCCGACGTCGAGCCGGTGCACGACACCCTGACGCTCGGCCGCGCCGGACGTCGAGATGCGGTAGCCCGCCGCGGCGAGCGCGCCGACGACCGTCGGTCCGGTCCATCCCGGCGACGGGTGCGCCGCGACTCCCACCGGCTTGTCGACCACGACCACGTCGTCGTCGTCGTGCACGATCCCCATGCCCGGCACCGGCTCGGGCACGACCTCGACCGCGGCGGGGGCCGTCGACGGGATCTCCACCTCGAGCCAGGCGCCGGCCGGCAGCCGGTCCGACTTGCCGGCCGCGCGGCCGTCGAGCAGGACGCCGCCGGCCTCGGCGATCTCGGCGGCACGGGTCCGGGACAGTCCGAGCAGGCGCGAGAGGCCGGCGTCGACCCGCTCGCCCGCGAGCCCGTCAGGCACGGGCAGGCTGCGCACGTCAGGCACCGGCGCCGCCGCCCTGCTCGCCCGCGGCGTCGGCCGGCTCGGCGCGATCGCGGTCGCGCGTGCCGTCGACCGCGACGCCGCGCGCGACGAGCGCGACCACCAGGACGGCGGCCACGACGATCGCGATGTCGGCGACGTTGCCGACGAACCAGTCGACGTAGGCGATGAAGTCGATCACGTGCCCGCGCGCGAATCCCGGCGCACGCACGAGGCGGTCGACGAGGTTGCCGAGCGCCCCACCGAGCAGCAGCCCGAGCGCGACCGCCCACGTCGTCGACCCGAGGCGCCGAGCGACCCGGAGCAGCACGACGACGACGGCGACCGCCACGACCGTCAGCACCCAGGTCATGCCCGTCGCGATGGACAGCGCCGCTCCGGGGTTGAACACGAGCTGCAGCCCGAGCAGGTCACCGAGCAGCTCGCGGCGTTCGCCGTCGAGCGAGGCGAGCGCCCAGGCCTTCGTCAGCTGGTCCAGGACGAGGACCGCCGCCGCGACGGCCACCAGGAGGCCGACCAGTCCGCGGCGTCCTCGTCGGACCTCGTGCTGCCGCGCGTCGTCGGCCGGCGTCGGCGCGGTGGCCTGCTCGGGCTCGGGCTCGCGCTCGACCGGGTCGGTCTGCGGCAGGCTCGGCGTCAGCGGGTCAGCAGCGGTCTCGTCCCCGTCGGGGCGGATGGAAGGCACCGCAGGAGTCTACGGGGCGTGCCGTACCGGCTCGCCGCTGCGGTCAGCGGCGCTCCTCGCGCTGCTTGCACTCGACGCACAGCGTCGCGCGCGGGAAGGCCTGCAACCGCGCCTTGCCGATCGCCCTGCCGCACGACTCGCACGTGGCGAACGTGCCGGCACTGATACGGGCCAGCGCGTGCTGCGTCTGCACGAGCATGTCGCGCGTGTTGTTGACGAGCGTCAGCTCCTGCTCGCGCTCGAGCGCCGACGAGCCGGAGTCCGCCTGGTCGTCACCCGCGCCGTCACCCGAGTTGCGCAGGAGGTCGGACAGCTCGGCGTCGGCCGCCGCGAGCTCGCTCGCGAGCCGGTCCACGTCGGAGACGAGCTCGTCCGCGACGTCGCGGACCTCGCGCCCCGTCCACGACGTCTCGCCGTCACGGACCGGGAAGAGCTTCGCCAGGCGGGCGAGCTCCTTCGCGTCGTCCGGGACGACGACGGTGGTGCTGAGCGAGTCGTTGGCCATGGCCAGGCCCCCTGTCTGTGAAGTCACGTGACTGTAGACGTGCATACGCCGACGCACAACACGACACGCCGGGTGAAGACCCGGCGTGTCGTGGCGCTGACCAGCGACAACAGCGGTAGTACCCCGGCTACCGCGTGCTGGCTGACGTGGTCGCCCGCGCGTACGGCGGCGGGCGGAGGCGGACGGACGTGCTACAGGTTGTGGCCCTCACCCACCGGCTGGGCCTGCGAGCGCGGCGGCAGCGCGTTGCCGCGGTTGTCGAGGTCGCCGAGAAGGTTCTCGAGGTAGCTCTTGAGACGCGTGCGGTAGTCGCGCTCGAACACGCGCAGCTCGTCGATCTTGCGCTCGAGGAGCGACCGCTCCTGCTCGAGCTGCCCGAGCGTGCGCTGCGACGTCTCCTCGGCCTCGCGGACGATCCGGTTCGCCTGCGCCTTGGCCTCCCCGACGAGCCGCTCGGACTCCTCCTGGCCGCTGCGCACGTAGTCGTCGTGCAGCTTCTGGGCGAGCTGGAGCATGCCGGTCGCCGACTCGGGCTCGCTCGTGCGGACGGGCGCGGACGACACGGCGGGCGCGACGGGCGCGGG
>JAEYUL010000179.1 GCA_023432565.1 Actinomycetes bacterium
GCAGAGCACCGCCGCGCCCGAGGCTCGGCAGAGCACCGCCGCGCCGGGTGCTCCGACGAGCGGTGCCGGGCAGGGCGGCGCGGTGCGCGACGGTGCGCAGCACCCGGCGAGGTCGCTCGCCGTGCGGATCGGGCTCGCCGCGGTGCGCGGCATCGGGACCGCGCTCGCGGAGCAGATCGTCGACGAGCGTGAGGCGCACGGGCCGTTCGCCGACCAGCGCGACCTCGTGCGCCGCGTGCGGCTCACCACGGGCCAGCTCGAGGCGCTCGCGACGGCGGGCGCGCTCGACAGCCTCGGGGTGACGCGCCGCGAGGCGTTGTGGGCGGCGGGGGCGCTCGCACAGGAGAGCCCTCAGACCTTGCCGGGTGTGAGCGTCGGGGTCAGCGCCCCGACGCTGCCCGGGCTCAGCCCGGTCGAGACGGCGACCGCGGACGTGTGGGCGACGGGCGTCTCTGTCGACTCCTACCCGACCCAGTTCGTGCGCGACGGGCTCGACCACGCCGGGGTGCTCCGCGTCGAGCAGGCGTACCGGCACGAGCCCGGGCGGCGCGTCGCTGTCGCGGGCGTGGTCACGCACCGGCAGCGGCCCGGCACGGCCGGCGGTGTGACGTTCCTGTCGCTGGAGGACGAGACCGGGCTGCTCAACGTCGTGTGCTCGGCCGGCCTGTGGCAGCGGTTCCGGCGCACCGCACGGACCAGCCGCGCGATGGTCGTGCGGGGGCTGCTGGAGCGGCAGGACGGCGCGACGAACCTCGTCGCCGAGCACCTGGCCCCACTCTCGCTGAAGGTCCGCTCGACCTCGCGCGACTTCCAGTGAGGCCGCAGCCTCAGTGGCTCGCCAGGTCCACCTCGTCGGCCGACTCCACCGTGGCGGTCCGGCCTGGCCCGTCCTGGAACTGCCAGTACAGGTTGGCGTGGGAGACCACCAGGTCCGGGGGCGGCGCGCCCCAGGCGGTGAGGTCCTCGGTGCTGTGGGCGTCGGAGACGAGCGTCACGTCGTAGCCGCGCACGAACCCGCCGTGCAGGGTCGCCCGCACGCACGCGTCGGTCTGTGCGCCGGACACGACGAGCCTGCCGACGCCACGGGAAGCGAGCTCGGTCTCGAGCACCGTGTCCTCGAACGAGTCGCCGTACCGCTTGTCGACGACCACCTCGTCTGCGGCCGGCGCGAGCTCGTCGATGAGCTGCCACGCGTCGCTGCCCTCGGGCAGCTCCTCGGACTGATGGCGCACCCACACCACCGGGGTGCCCTGTGCGCGAGCGCGGGTGACGAGCCCGTCGATCGTCGCGACGACGGAGTCACGCGCGTGCAGGCCGCTCGCGACGCCGTTCTGCATGTCGATCACGAGCAGCGCAGTGGCGGCCCGTCCCTGGAGAGTGGTCATGCCCCCATTAGGCCACCGACGTCCGACACGCGCGTGAGCCCCGCTTCAGCGGGGCGGCCGCCTCGACGCGGTCCCGGATCCCGAGCAGCATGCGCCGGGACATCACGGTGCTCACCGATCCGACGGCCTCGACCATCGGGATGCCCCACCACTGCGGGCGTGCGTAGCGCTCGCGCACGACGAGTCGGGTCGAGCGGTCCCTGCCCGGGTGCAGCGTGAAGGCCCAGGTGAAGGTCGCGTCCGGCGCGGTCAGGACGAGCGCGCGCGGCGCGTCCAGCAGGGTCACGGCCAGAGCGGCGCCCGGGGCGAGACGGACCTCGTCGCCCGCCGCCAGGCCCTGCCACCGTTCCTCGATCCGGTCCGCGGACCGGATGTGCAGGCCGATGAGGTTCTCGAGCCGGTCGTAGGAGTAGAACCCGCCGCGGTCCTGACCGAGCTGCACGAGCCACGGCCACACCTGCTCCGCGGACGCGTGGATGGTGACGGCCCGCGTCGCCACGAGGCCGGGACCGTGGATGATGTCGTCGCCGGGGAGCGTGGCGTCCAGCTCGTCCTCGCTGGCGCCCCACTGCAGGCCCCAGGTCCGGGCCACGGGCAGCAGTGCGACGGCGACGGCGGCGAGGAGCAGGCCCTGGGCGCGGGCTGAGGGGACGCGCATACCCCCAGTGCACCGGCTGTCTCCCGATCGCGCGAGCGACGAACGTCCCGGCGACGGGCAGGTGTCGCCGGGGTCGTGGCCGCGTGCGGGGCTGCCGGTGGGTCTCGCCGACCGGTGGCCGGTGTGGGTGGCGGGGTGCACGATGCCCGCATGCTGCTCGCCGACGTGGCCGCGACGTCCTCCGCTCTGGCCGCGACGCGTTCGCGGCTGGCCAAGCGGGCGCTGCTCGTCGACCTGCTGCGCCGCACCCCGTCGCAGGACCTGCCCGTGGTGACCCGCCACCTGGCCGGCGAGCTTCGGCAGCGGCGCACGGGCCTGGGGTGGCGGTCGCTGCGATCCCTGCCCGAGCCCGCGGCCGCGCCGAGCCTGCAGGTCCGCCAGGTCGACGAGGCGTTCGCTCGCATGGCCGCGCTCGCCGGGCCGGGCTCAGGCACGGCCCGCGCCGCCGAGGCGGCCGCCCTG
>JAEYUL010000209.1 GCA_023432565.1 Actinomycetes bacterium
TGACCGCACCGTCCGACTCCGATACGCCGCGACATGTCGCCAGTGCGGGCACTCGCTCGCGGTCGGGGATCAGGCGCGGTGGGATCCGACGACCAAGCGGACAGCCTGCGTGCGCTGCCCACCGGACGCCCTGGCCCAGCGGGCTCGCTCCGACAACCGCCCGGCGTCGCCCCGGACAGCACCACGCCCTCGCGACAACTGGCAGACGCTGATCGACTACCACCTGGCGTCGGTCCGTCTGGCTGCTGCACCGGCGCCTCCCCTGGTCGACGACGCCGGCCAGCGTCATCTCCTCCCGATCACCCACGAGGAGCTCATCACCGGCCGCGGTGACGTGCTCCGGTTGACCCCGGCGGGCCACACGTTCCTCACGACGGCATCGAGCCAGGACGCCGTCCTCTACGGCTGGCCGCTCGTGGTCGTCACGGACGGCGCGGGCAGGGAGCGGGTTGCGCCCCTGTTCCTCACGGAGCTGGAGCCCGGGGCCGATGACGGCACCGCCGTTCCGCGCGACGACGAGCCGTACGTGAACCCCGCCCTGCTGTCGGACGAGTACGCATCGCCGGAACAGATCGCCGACGCGCAGGCCGGGATCTCGTCCGGGTTCGGCTTCGGTGACGCGAAAGCCGTTGCTGCCTCAGCCCGCCGGCTCGCTACCTCCCTGGGTCATCGGGTGCTCGACGGCCTCGACCCGGACGCGCTGCACATCCCACCGCATCCGGCGGCCGGCGCGCACAACATCGCGTGCCTGGTCCGCGGCCCGTCGCCCATCGCGACGAGGGCCCTGCTCGAGGAGCTCGCCGAGCTGCGCAGTCGAACGGACTGGTCGGCCACGGCCGCAGCTCCGCTCGTGCGATCCGTCGACGAGCCGGTCCCGAAGAACGCCGAGGGCGCCGCCCCTTCGCTGCCCCCGTCTGCCTTCGAGGGCCTGACCCTCAACGACTCCCAGGAGGAGGCGGTCGCTGCGGCGCTCACCCGCGACCTGACCGTCGTCACAGGGCCACCCGGCACGGGCAAGAGCCAGCTGGTCGCGTCGGTGGTGGCCAACCAGTGGCTCGCCGGGCTCAGCGTGCTGGTCGCGTCGACCAACAACGGCGCCGTCGACGTCGCGGTGGAGCGCTGCGCTCGTCTGGACCCAGCTCTGCTGCTGCGCACCGGCAACCGAGAGGTGCGCGACCGCCTGCCCCAGCAGCTCGAGGGCCTTGCTGCGCGCGCCGCCGCACGCGGGCCGTCGATGCAGGTGATCCGCCGCCAGCTCGAGACCGCCGCGGCCGGACGGCGAGAGGTCCACACCCGCCTCGAGAGCCGCACGCGCGACGAGGCGGAACTGGCGCAGCTCGTCATCGACGTCGAGATCCTCCGCACCCGGCTGTGGGGGCCGGACGCGGCACGTCAGCCCCAGGCCGACGTGGCGACCGTCCTTCCCGTGGTGCGTCGGGCGATGCGGCGAGGGTGGCTCCGCCGTCGCCGCGAGCGCCGCGCCCTCGCCTCCGCGCGCCCCACGCGTCCCGGCGTCACGGTGTCCGACGTCGCCGAGTGGGCCGCCGCGGAGGATGCGGTTCAGCGGCTCACGAAGAGGCTCCGCGCCGCCGGCCCGGCCGACGCCGACCAGGACCGTCAAGCGCTCAGGGATGCCGACGACGCCTGGGCTGCGGCCGGCACGCTCGCGCTGACGGACACCGTCCAGCAGCGACTCCACGCCGGCCGAGCCGCTCTGCAGCACCTCGCACGCCTTCGCACGGCCGCACGGCCCGCACGCACCCAGGCGGTCGCGCGCGCCCTGGCCACCACGGGCGGTTGGGCGTGCACGTCGCTGTCCGCCCAGCAGACGTTCCCGCTGACCGCGGGCCTGTTCGACCTCCTGGTGATCGACGAGGCGAGCCAGTGCTCGATCGCGCACGTCCTGCCCCTCGCCTACCGGGCACGGCGCGTGGTCGTCGTCGGCGACCCCAACCAGCTCACACCCGTCGTGACCCTCGACCGTCACAGCGAGGCGCGCCTTGCGGCGTCCGCCGGGGCGACTGACGAGGAACTCCGGCGTCAGGCGCTGTCTGTCGGTCGCGACTCAGCGTTCACGGCCTACGCCGCGCGGCACGACGGCCCGCCGCTGCTTCTTGCCGAGCACTACCGGTGCCATCCCGCGATCGCGCGGTACCTCAACGAGCAGTTCTACGGCGGCCTGCTGCACGTCCTGACCAAGGTGGACGAGTTCGAGGCCCGCACGCGCGGCCTCGTGCTGGTTGACACCCAGGGGATGACCCAGGCGGGGTCCCACGGCAGCGCACTGAACCAAGCGGAGGCAGACGCGGTCGTGCGCTGGATCCTGGAGCATCCTGGCGAGACTGGGTCGATTGGCGTCGTCACACCGTTCGCACCGCAGAAGCACCTGATCGAGCAGCGCCTGCGGCGGGCGCTCGGTGACGACGCGGCCGCTCGCATCCGCGTCGGCACCGCCCACCGCTTCCAGGGCGACGAGCGCGACGTCGTCCTGTTCTCCCCGGTCGTGGCCGCCGGGGCGCAGTCGGGAACCCTGCGGTTCGTCGAGGAGCAGCGCAACCTCGTCAACGTCGCCGTCTCCCGCGCCCGACGAGCACTCGTCGTCGTTGCGGACGTCGCCGCGATCCGGGACCTGCCGGTCCCCACCCTGCAGGCGCTCGTCGCACTGGCCGGCGCCGAACCGACGCACAGATCGCCCATCTCCGAGCTCCACGAGAACCGTGGCCTGCACTCCGACGCGGAGCGGCGCCTCTTCGCCGCACTGGTCCGGGCCGGGTGGACCCCTCGGCTCAAGGACGTCGTCGAGGGCTACGAGCTCGACCTGACGCTCGGCACCCCGACCGGTCCCCTCGACATCGAGGTCGACGGTGCACACCACCACGACGTCCGCGGCCGGCAGCGGCGCCAGGACCTCGCACGCGACGCAGTTCTCCAGGGTCTTGGCTGGCGAGTCGTCCGAGTCCCTGCGTGGAGGGCACTGGCGGAAGCCGACCTGGTCGCGCGTGAGCTGATACCTCTTCTCACACGCGCGGAGGACACCCGCGGCAAGACGAACCCTGGGCCCAGCCACATGAAGGCTTAGCCGCCTCCGCGAACGCCCGGAGCGGCTCACCAGCGAGCTCGACGCCAGGTAAGCGGGAGCCGAGCTCTGCCCCCCGCTCCGCATCAGCGCCGCAGCGCAACCAGCATCATCAGTGCCGCACGTGCGTCTGCTTCACCCGACAAGCCGCACCCGCGCGGCGCACTGAACCGCCCGGGAGTGTCAGATGAACGGTGGGCGGGGCCCGGCGTTCCTTAGAGGTTCGAGGGGTTGATGCGCCCCTCGAAGGTGATGGCGAACGCGTTGAGTGCGGCCTTCCATCGGATGACCCATCGTGCCCGGCCCCGGCCGGTGGGGTCCAGCGCGCGGGTGACCAGGTCGAGGCACTTCAGGGCGGCGGCGTCGTTCGGGAAGTGCCCCCTGGCCCGCACCGCGCGCCGGTAGCGGGCGTTGAGGGACTCGATCGCGTTGGTCGTGCAGATGATCTTGCGGATCTCGACGTCGTAGTCCAGGAACGGCACGAACTCGGGCCAGGCGTTGCGCCACAGCTTGACCGCCGCCGGGTACTTCGCGTTCCACTTGTCGGCGAAATCGTCCATCCGGACCTGGGCCTGCTCGGCGTTCACGGCTGTGTAGATCGGCTTGAGGTCACGGGCCACGGCGTCCCAGTCCTGACGTGCGGCGTAGCGGAACGTGTTGCGGATCAGGTGGTCACGCAGGTCTGCACCTGCGCCAGCTCCCAGACCGTGGTGATCGCCTCGGGCAGCCCCTTGAGGCCATCGCAGACCGCGATGCACACGTCCTCGACGCCGCGGTTCTTGATCTCGGTGAGCACGTTCAGCCAGAACTTCGCGCCCTCACACCGTCCCCGGCCCAGATCCCCAAGATGTCCCGTTCGCCGCGGGTGGTCACGCCGATGACCACGTAGAACGGCTTGTTCGTCACCGCACCATCGCGGACCTTGACGACGATCGCGTCGATGAAGATCACCGGATAGACGACGTCCAGGGGTCGGGTCTGCCACTCGGCCATCTCCGCGGTGACCTTCTCGGTGATCCGGCTGATCGTGCCCTTGGAGACCTGGGTGCCGTAGACCTCGGCGAAGTGCGCGGCGATCTCCCCGGTCGTCAGCCCGCGCGCCGTCAGCGAGAGCACGAGCTCGTCGACGCCCTCCAGGCGGCGCTACCGCTTGCGCACGATCGCCGGCTCGAAGGAACCCTCACGGTCGCGCGGCACGTCGATCTGCACCGGGCCGATCTCGGTGATCACCGTCTTCGGGCGCGACCCATTGCGCTCGTTCGAACCCGACTTGCCGTCCCGCTCGCCGGGCGGATACCCGAGGTGGTCGGTGAGCTCCTCCTCGAGCGCCAGCTCGAGGACCTGCTTGGTCAGCCCGGCCAGCAAACGTCCGGGCCGACCAGGTCCACTCCGGACGCCCGCGCCTGAGCGACCATCGACCGGGCGATCTGCTTCTTCTCATCGTTCTCGAGCCTCACGGGCTCGATCGTGTCGGTCATGCCGCCTGCTTCCCGCCAGGCACTCCGCCCGGCGTGTCAGGCCGACCCCCGCCCACCATTCATCTGACAGACCCGCACGCGCGCGGCGCCCTCACCCCCTGCCTGCGCGTAGCAGGTCGTCGTCAGCGCACCGGTCGCCGTGATGTCCGGCGCGGCGATCCCTGCCGCAACCCGTTCGACCTGGTGAGCTCGACGCCGTGGACACCGCCGTCGAGTCAGCCCTTCGCCTGCAGATCATCGCCTGGGTGCACGAACGAGCCGACCGCAACGGCGGCTTCCTCCACCGCCAGGAGCTGCTGAGCTACCGCACGGGCGATCGAGACCTCCCGCTGATCGACTTCTCCCGCGGGATCCGCAATCCCGCAGGCTTTTCCTCGACGCTCGCGATCGTGCAGTCCGCGCACGGCCCGTACGACGACATCGAGGACCCCGGCGACGGCCTGCTGCACTACGCGTACCGCTCGGGCGACCCGTTTGGTGGTGACAACCGCAAGCTGCGCGCTGGAGACCGGGATGCCGCTCATCCTGTTCCGCAAGGAGACGCCGAACTACTACACGCCGATCGCCCCGGTCTACGTGGTCGACGACGTGCCGGAGGAGAACGCGTTCCTCATCGCCCTGGACGAGTCGTTCCGGTACATGGGCGACGTGCGCTCGCTCTCCGAACCCCAGCGCGCGTACGCCCTACGTCTGGCCAAGCAGCGCCTGCACCAGCCGGCGTTCCGCACGCGGGTGCTACTCGCCTACGAGACGCGGTGCGCCGTCTGCACGCTGAAGCACGGGTCTCTCCTCGACGCCGCGCACATCGCGCCCGACTCCTCGGCGCGCGGCATCCCGACGACCCCCAACGGCCTCGCGCTGTGCAAGATCCACCACGCGGCGTTCGACCAGAACATGCTCGGAATCTCGCCCGATTACGTCGTGCACGTCGACCGGGACCTCATGGAGGAGGTCGACGGTCCGATGCTCAAGCACGGCCTGCAGGAGATGCAGGGGCGGGCGTTGACGCTGCCGGCGCGGCGGACGGATCGGCCGGACCGGGACCTGTTGGCGGAGAGGTGGGAGCGGTTCGCGGGGGTGGGCCCGCGTCGCTGATCGGCGCCTGACGGCGTGACACTGTTTGTTCGAGGTCCCCCCTGAGTTCGCTCCACACGGTCTCCTCGAGCACCGCGATCCCCCGCTCACGCATCACCGGCGCCAGGCGCGCATCCCAGGGGACCTCGGTCACTCGCCCGACCGGCGCCCCGGACGGAGCGACATGGGCCAAGTAGTCATCGGCCGTCATCCGCCAGGGCTCCGCCCCGACCAGGTCTGACAGGTGCGCGGCGATCCGCAGCCCCTCGCCGTCGAGGTCGCCGTGGTGACGCAGCAGAGCACCCGACGCCGCGAGGTCGGCCAGCAGCGTCGTGACGGCACTCGTCGGCCAACCTGAGGAGCAGACGAGCGGGGGGACGTCGGCGCCGAAGTGGTCGACGGCCAGCGCGAGGATCGCCGGGTTCTCGACGACGTGGACGACGTCGCGGCGCCACACGGCGTCGGAACGCCGGACTTGCGCGAGGGTGAGCGCCGCGACCTCGGCGGCCTCCGCCGCGGCGCGGCACAGCCGCGCGGCGGTGGAGTCACCCCATGGTCGCAAGCCTGCGACGAGCACGACGGACGACAGCTCGTCATCGCGCACGCCGACCGCGCGCCACAACGCCCTCCGCTCGGCGGCACTCGTGGGCCGCTCGACACCTTGCTCGGCTGCGACCGCCCCGAGAACCAAGGACGACAGCCGGCTTCCCGCGTCGAGCGCGTGGGTGTCGTTGAGCAGCCGCCCGGCCAGGACTGGCAGAAGCTCATCGCCGGCGGGCAGCTCGGCGAGGACACGAAGCACGGCCTCGAGCTGGTCGCGCAACGTGCTGGGCCCCCCGCGAGCACCGGCGTCCCGCATGGCGCGCCCCCACGCGGCCAGGGCCGGTCGTCGTTCGACGATGGGGTGCGCGCACCACCACGCCCACGTCTCCTCACGCGCCCGCTCTGCTTCGCGCCGTCCCTGCGACGGATCAACGAGCGGACCGAACCTCTCCTCCAGCTCGACGACGAGTGATCGACCCGCGGCCTCCTCGACGGCCTTCGCCAGCCCTGCCGGGCCGTCGATTCGCACAGTCGCCCGAGGCCCCGGCCGGGTGCCGGACCCCAGCAGGTCCGCGAGCGCCTCCCTCTCCGCCACCGTCGCCAGCTCGACGGAGAACGACCGGGCCTCGGGCGCACGGGACAGGCGCGCGTGCGCGGCACGGAGCACGGGCTGCAGGTGCGCGTCCCATGGCGACGTCATACGAGCAACCCGTCCGCCGCCGCGTCCTCGACCAGTTCGCTCCCCGTCCAGACGAATCGGGTCGACGTGACCGCCGCGTCGTCGTCACCGGCCGCCAGGGCGTGGATGGCGATGCCGTCCACCTGCGGGTAGGCGCACCACTCGTGGTCCGACGTCAGCACCAGGTCGAGGTCCAGGTCACGCAGCAGCCCGAGCACCTGGCCGCGGTTGGTCGTGTCGATCCCCACAAACACCTCGTCCAGCAGGATCAGCCGGGGTGCGCCGGGGGTGGCCTCGTAGTGCGCCGCCAGCGCCGCGAACAGCGGCAGGTGCAGAGCGATGGCCTTCTCGCCCCCCGACAGCGCACTGTGCACACGCCGAGTGAGCGTCCTCCAGCCGGACGCGTCGTTGCGCGTCATCTGCACGCGGAACTGGTGCCACTGCGTGTAGTCGAAGACGCGGGCGAGCTGCTGCGCCCAGGGCAGGTTGTCGTCGCTCGCGCGCGCCCGGCTGATGCGCTCGTCGAGGAACGTCTCGAGCGCCCGGTCGTCGTCTTCGGTCAGCCGCGCCGGATTCGTCAGGAGCAGGTCGCGTGCGCGCCGCAGCACGCTGCCCTCGTCGTCGCGCACCTCCCACTGCAGTCTCACCTGGACCTCTGACGCGGTACGGACGGCAGCCAGGCGCCGGTTCATACCCCTCACCAGCTCGTCGGCGTCGCGGATGCGCTCCGACAGGTGCCGACGCGTCGCACCGGTGAGCACGCGCCGGAAGAGCGCGCGCTCGCCGTCGGTGATCTCGCCGGCCATCCGTGTGCGCTCGGCAGCGAGTGATGTGCGCAGGACTGCCACGGATGTGCGACGGCCGCCGTGGACGGCGACCAGCACCACGGTGTCCTCTGCGTCGACCAGCTCGAGCTGGGCACGATCGGCAAGGGTCGGTGCGACGTCGTGGCGGCGTTCGGTCACCCGCGCGGTAGCCGCGGCGACGGTCTCGATGTGCGCATTCGTGAGACGCAGGATCGCACGGGCAGTCTCGAGATCCCCCTTGACCGTGCCTTCGTCGTTGCGTGGGATGGGCGCCAGGTGGAGGCCGGCGTCCTCGGTGAGGGTGGTACGCGTCATTCGGGTCAGCGCCTCACGTGCGCTCTCGCGCTCCACCTGCGCGGCCGCGTGCCGGTCCGTCGCGGTTGCCAACATCGCCTCCAGGCGAGCGACCTGCTTACCCGCATCGTCCAGCGCGGCAGCCAGGCCTCGGGCGCGCGTGTCGGCCGCTGTGATGTCACGGCTGAGCTCCGTCAACCGGTTCGAGATCCGCCGCAGCTCGTCACCGAGGGTCGCGTCGAGCTCGGCCACCTGCCGTTCAAGCCCGTGTGCTGCAGCCTCGTCCGTGGCCGCCCGAGTCGTACGTTCTGCGAGCCGCTCAGCCGCGGCGCGCGCCCGGTCCGCGTCGCGCTGGACCGCCTCGACCGAGCTGACGTAGGCCCGCACGCTCACGCCGGCCCGGTCCGTGTCGTCACCGAGCGTGCGCAGGGCGTCGAGCAGCTCCGTCAGCGCTGACCTGTCGGTCGGCACCCCGGCACGGGTGGCGGAGGTCTCCACCGCGGCCCAGCGCTCGACGACCAGACGCTCGGCCGATTGCCGCTCAGCCATCGCGACGCCGAGGTCGTGCTCCCGCATCGCCGCCTGCGTGCGGGCGGTCGTCACCGCAGCCGCTGACCGATGCACGGAGGTATCGGACGGAAGGGCCGCGACCTCCGCATCCGCTGCCCGTTGCCGGGCGTCGAGCTGCGCATCGTCCTGCTCCAGCCCGCGCAGCAGCTCAGCGAGCGCTGCGAGGCGCGTCTCGAGCTCGGCGATGCGCGCGCGCCGGTGTCGTTCGCGCGCGGACGCGCCGATGTACTGCGCCTCGGGCTTCGCCCACCGACCGTGCATCGGACCGAGTCGCCACCGCCCGTCGACCGTCACCCAGATGTCGCCCTCGACGGGGACCGCCGGTGTGCCCGCTGGGTTTACCTCGACCACCGGCACGCCGGCAAGGATCCGCGCCACGACGTCCGCCGCCACGTCGCCCTGCTCGGTGTCCGGCCGTAGGACGTCGAGCAGGGACACGTGTCCGTGGCGAGCCCCGGGCGAGCCCTCGGTGGTCGCACCATCCACAGCCCGGGTCGCGTCCGCCAACAGCACGTCGTGCCCGTCGAGCGTCACCACGCCGTTCGGCTGGACCCAGGCATCGAGCAGGCCTCCCGCCTCGAGTGCGGCCTCGAGGCCCGCGAGCGCGACCAGGTCGGTGTCGGGGTGCACGTCGACGAGCCGCCACAGCGGGGCTCCGGTCACGGGCGGGGCGTCCCGCCAGGCGGCACGGACCGGCTCGACGGCGGTGGCATCGGCCAGTGCGTCGCGCGCGGCCGTGGCCTCGCACTGCTCCGCACGCATCTCGTCCCGGCGCTGGTCGAGGTGTGCGCGGCGGCGAGCCACGTCCTCGACCACCAGCCTCCGGGCTGCGTCGGCCAGCGTCCGCAGATCAGCCGGCAGGTCCTCGTGCCGGGCACCCGGCGCCGCGTCGCCGGACGCCACGTCCCCCGCCGACGCCGCCTCCGCGACGCGGTCAAGGGCTCGGTCGACGTCCTCGTGGTCGAGGGCGAGCACGACGAGCGACTCGGCCCACCCGCGCACCGACGCGGCGTGCGCGACAACCGCCGCGGCCAGGCCGTCGGTCGCGTCCGCGAGTGCGGCGCGCGCGGTGTCGGCGCGGGTGGCCGCGTCATCCACCAGCCGTTCGGCCCGGCCGCGCTCGTCGACGGCCGCCTCGTGCCCGCCGACGAGCCGTAGCACCTCGTCGACCTGCGCACGTCGGCTCGCCGCCCGTGCCCAGACGTCGCCGAGCGTGGTGCCCACGGACGCAGCCCAGTCGGCCGTCGACCCGCACGCAGTCGCCCCGTCGGGGTCGAGCCCTTCGGACGCCTGCGCTGCGTCCTCACCCAGGCGCGGCGGCGCCGCGAGGTCGGCGCCGGCCGCGAGCACCAGCAGGCGGTCGGCACGCGTGAACACGTCTCGGACAGCGTTGCCGACGGTCACCCGCTGTACCTCGGCCTCGTCGAGCGAGCGGTCGGCATCGGCCCGGGCGTTCGAGGCGTCATGTGTCGCGCTCTCGAGGTCGTCCCGGGATCGGTCGGCGATCCCGCGGGCGTCCGCGGCGCGCCCGCGCAGGTCGTCGAGGGCGCGTCCGTCCCGATACACGTCGGAGCGCTCAAGCGTCTCCCGCGCCTGGCGGAGCTCGTCGCGGTGCCGCGCGGCGGACTCAGCGGCGGTACGCGCCTCCGCCTCGGCGGTCCGCGCGGCGTCGAGCCGCGTCTCCCCGTGCCGGACGTCGCCCGACGCCTTCTCCAGGGCCGACGTCGCCTGCGTGAGCGCAGTCGCACGGTCCCGCAGCACCACGTGCGCGTACCGGCGCGCAGCCGTCGCGAGCGACTGGGCCGCTTGCTCCTGCCGGGCGAGTGTCGCGAGCTGGGCACGCTGCTGGTCGAGGCGTTCGAACCCCTCGGCGAGCTCAGCGATCTGCATCTCGTCGACCGGAGGCAGCGCGCTGGACAGGACAGAGGACAACGTCTCGGGGTCCAGGTGCTCCGACAGCTTGGGCCGGCGCAGTTGCAGCAGCGCCTCGACGAGCGTCGCGTACCGGTCGGCCGACATGCCGGGGAACAGCCGCTCCCGCACGGCGGCGCGGTACTCCTCGGCCTTGGCGTGGACGCGGCCGCGGCCGTCGAGCGAGGCCGTCAAGGCCGCGACGGTGAGCGGGGCGTCGGTGGTGTCGAGCAGCCGCAGATCGTCCCCGACGCGCGCGTTCGTGGTGAAGTACGTCGAGTCGACGCGCGTGCTCTCCTTGGTCGCGGCGAGCCGCGCACCGATGGTGAACCGCTCCCCGTCGTCGTCCTGCATCTCCAGCCAGACGAACCCCACCCGTGTGCGCCCGGTGGCGCCCTCACCCATGAGGTTCCAGTGCATCGTCCGGGACGTGGTGCCGAACGTCGACAGGCGCGACGGCTGCGTGCTGGCGTCCAGCAGGAACGGCAGCAGCAGTTCCAGGGCCTTGGACTTCCCGGAGCCGTTGGGCCCCCGCAGCAGCAGCCGTCCGTTCTCGAAGGTGAAGACCTCGTCGTAGTAGCGCCAGATGTTGCAGATGCCCGCACGGGCGGGACGCCATCGGTTCACGGTCCGACCTCCGACCCGGCCATGGCCAGCAGCGTGTCCTGGGTACCCCGGTCCGTGGCGTCGTCCGACCCCCGATGGCGTTGCCGTCCTCGGCTCCACCTCACGTCCCGGTAACGGGCCGCGGCGGGACGGACGTGCACGGTGTCGAGGTCGTGCAGCACCAGCTGGTGGCCGGCCATGAGCTCGAGCGCCTCCGCGACGAGCCGCGACGCGCCGCCGTCGTCGCGGTAGGTCCGGGCCCAGTTGGGCGTCTCCTCGAGCAGAACCCCCACGTGCTCGACCACCTCGTCGCGTGTGACGCCGGCGTCACCGCGGGAGAGCAGGAGGGTGAGGATGTGCAGACCGGCGGCGGACGCGGCGCCGTCGCCCGGGAACACGTCCGGACCGGACACGCGGTCGGGGTCGACCAGCAGGTACCCCTCGGCGCGCTCCTCGAGGACGAAGCCCGCGGTCTGCGCGGCCTGCCGCACGACGTCGCGACCCGTGATCGATGCCGCGTAGGCCCGCTGTGCGGCCGTCATGTCGGCCACGTGCACGGCCGCATCGTCGAACAGCGACCGCAACAGGGAATGGCGTGCCCACCTGTTGCGCTGCGCTGAGGTCGGGCGCGCGGGATCACCGTCGATCGAGTCCTCGTCATGCGCCGCGCGCCGGTGGTCGACGCCGTAGTGCGGCTCGTTCGTCATGGCCTCGATGGCGTCCGCGGTGCTCGGCAACGTGTCGCCGACGACGAACGACGGCCCGGGGGCGGCTGCGACCAGGTGGTGCAGGGCCTGCGGGTCGACCCGGTACAGGACAGCCGTCGTGGCGTCGTCGGCGAACCCGAGGGTCTGACCATCGACCGCAACCAGCGCCCGCAGGTCCTCGAGGACGACCACCGCGTCGACGAACGCGCGGCGGTGCTCCTTGCGGTCCGTCCGGAACGCCGGCAGCGCCTCGTCCGTCGCGCACGCGTGGGCGACACGGTCGGCGAGCTCGCCGATGGTCACCATGCGGGCGTCGAGCACCTCGGCCGCGGCGACGCACAGCAGCACGTATCGCAGGCGGTCGAAGGGGGCGGCGGACGCGCGCCGCCGACGCAGCGGCCGCAGGTCACCGGCCGCAGTCGGGTGGCCGGGGACCTTCACGAGCCGCACGTACCCCTGCTCGGCACGCATGTGCACGTCCCATCCCAGGTAGTGGTCGAACCATCGGGTCACGGCCGTGCGGCGGCGCCGCACGAGCTCGAAGAGTGCAGGCTGAGCGTCCTGGGTCAGCCACGGGGTCCGCAGCAGGCCGCGGACCGCCTGACCCACCTCTTCGCGCTCCCGAGTGGCGAGCTGGTTCTGCAGCGTGCTCACGTCGCCACCCCCGCGAGCTCGGGCGAACGCGACATCGTGATCATCACCTCGTAGTCCGGGCAGCCCAGAGCGCCGGTGGTCGTGCGCAGAACCGTGCGGCTGCCGTCCGTCGGCGGGCGCAGGACGGCCTCGACGCGCCCGTCGGACGTCGAGGCACGCAGCGCACCGCCGACCGGCGTGGCAGACACGGCCCGGCCCAGCAGGTCGAGGAATGCGGTGAACGGAGCCGTGTCGAGGGTGCCGATGTGCGACAGCCGCACGGGGGTGTCCGTGCCGATCTCCCGCAACGCGGCCTCGGTCGCCGCGCGCTCGGCCCGCGCACGCTCGGCACGTTCCATGCGCACGGCCGCGACGTCACGCACCCGCGCCGGGCGCGCGTGCTTTTCCGTCATCCCGCTCTCGCGCAGCAGCGCCGACACGGGCACCGGATCGGCGTCCGCCCAGGACGCAGCCCGCGGGACGACGTCCGGGTCCTCGTGCCCGAGGTGCGCGTGCCGGGCGGAGTGCAGGCCGAACGACGCACGAGCCAGCCGATGCAGGTCCGCGTCGGTCGGCGCGGACGCGAACAGGCGCGCCAGGGTTCGCAGGTCCGCCTGGATGCTCGAGGGTCGACGCCGTGCGGCCCGCATCCGGTCGACGACCTGCAGAAGGCTGACGATGGCACGCCGGGCCGTCGCACTCAGGAGGTGCGCCCGCGGCGCGCCGGACGTCGGGGCGAACCACGACTCGAGCCCCGACCACCGGCCCCGCGCGTGATCGAGCCACCGTGCGTCGCGCTCGGCGGCCTCCGGGTGCGGTGGCAGCTCAGCGCCCCGCAGCGCCGCCGCGTGGACCCGGTCGACCCCGACCTCCCGCAGACGTTCCACCGCGCGGCGGATGCGTTCGGCGCGCTCGTCCAGGCGGGTGACGTACTCGTCGAGGTACCGCACCGTCGCCTCCTTGACCTCGACGAATACCCCTTCGTCGACGTCGTCCGAGCGCAGGAGGCGCTGCAGGTCGCCGTTGAACTGCCGGATGCCCGCGCGCATCGCGTCGAGGTGGCCGTCGAGCTCCTGCAACGTCGTGAAGGCGCGCCGCTCGTTGGCCGAGGAGGGCGTTGCGGGCGTCGTCGAGAGGTCGAGCGTGACCCCGATCTCGACGAGCCGGCCGAGGGTCTCCGCGATGGCCTCCAGCACCGCGGTCTGGAGCGCACCAGCCGCCTCCAGCGTCGCGACCGCCGCCGCGTGGGCGGCGAGCGCCCCCTCGCCATGGCGTGTCAGGGCGTACTGCAGGTTGCGCCGCTCGTACTCGTGCGCCGTGCGGTACTGCTCCGCGTGGTTCTGCCCGGCGGCGACGAGCCGCCAGGCGCCCAGCTGGTCCAAAGCCTTCACGAGGTCGTCGTCCTCGACGCGGTCCTGCCACCCGACCGTGCGCAGGTAGGCGTGGACGTCGTCGAGTGCGAGCGACGTGACGAGGCGCTCGTTGGCCTCGCCGAACGCGTAGAGGAGTGCGGTGTAGAGGGGGGCGCGTTCGGTCGTGGTGAAGGCGAGGAGGTCGGCAGGCAGCGTCGAGGGGCGGGTCACCGTCGTGCGCTCCTCCCGGTCGGGGCGTCGTCGCACGACCGTACAGGTGGGGTCCGACGACCGGTACGAGGCCGGCGGGTCGCGCGCTCGCCGCGGGCGAGAGATGTTCTTCGCCGGCTCGTATCGCCGCTCGATCGGCCGCCGCCTCGACGCTGAGTCCGCCCCGCGGCGGCCTACGCGGACCAGCGCATCCGTGATGGTCTCGAAGACGACCCTGTGCCCATCCGCCTCGACGTCGCGGCTGCGGCACGGCATGCCTTGCGGCGTTCGACAGTTCCGCGACGACGTCGGGGCCGTGGCTCGTCGCGGGGATGCTCCGGTCAAGCGGTCACTCGCGCACCGTGATAGCAGAAGCGCTATCGTCCGGTACATGACCTCTGGATACGGTGCGGAGCTCCGAGCTCGGCGCCTCCGCCTCGGCCTGACGCAGCGTGAGCTCGCTCGCCTGTCCGGCGTCGCGCAGCCGGTCATCGCGGCCACGGAGACCGGCCGACGCAGCGCGAGCGCTGTCACACGGTCCCGGCTCGACGCTGCGCTGAGTGTGCGACCGTCCGTGGTGCTGCAGCGCCACCGAGCAGCCGTCCGTGACGCGGTTGCGCGGCACCGGGGGCACGACGCGTACGTCATCGGGTCCGTGGCACGCGGCGACGACACCCCCGAGTCCGACGTCGACCTGATGATCACCTTCGATGACGGCACCGACCTCGTGGACGTCCTCGACCTCACGGACGAGCTCGAGCAGCTCCTCGGCGCCAAGGTGGATGTGGTCTCGGGGCGTGTCCACGGCGCCGTGAGCACCCACGCTCGGCGCGATGCGGT
>JAEYUL010000036.1 GCA_023432565.1 Actinomycetes bacterium
GTGCGGGGCACCGGGGGTCGCGTCGGAGGGCCGGTCGGACGGGAGGTGCCCGACGAGCGCGCGGTGCGCGAGCGCGTCCGCGGCGGCCTCCGCGGGGTCGGCGGCGTGGCCGACCGTGAGCGCACCCGGCACAGGGGGCGAGACCGCGGCCGGTGTCGAGACGGCGGCGGGCACGAGGGCCTCGGCAGCGGCGGTGCGCCGCAGCGGTGCGTCGACGGGCGCGCTCGTCTGCTCCGCCGTCGCGGGGACGGGGACGCGGGCGTGGTGCGGGCTCATGGTGGCCTCCGGGTGGAACGTGGCCGTGGCGGCGTGATCCTGTGGCGGCGCACGGGGGACGCGCGCCTGCCGAGGCCCAGCCTGGTCTGCCGCTCGAGCGCGGGCATCGGCAATCGCTACCGAACTGCACGCCCGCCGGCACCGCGGCACGCCCGCACTGCCCGCACCCGGACAGGACGACGGGGGCGCGGCGGTGTGCCGCGCCCCCGTCGTGTTGCCGGTCAGGCGGTGAAGAGCTGCACAGCCTTCAGCACGGTCTGGTACAGACCCAGTGCGAGGGGAACTCCCACGATGAGCCACGGGATCACCGCGACCCATCGAGCCCGACCGGTGGCCGCCTGGACGTCGAGGCGCTTGATCTCACGCTCGATGTCCTTGGCCTCGCCCGCGGCCGTGCGCCGCGCCAGACGCGCGACCTGGTCGGCGTCGTGGTGCTTCGCGCTCACCGTGCGGACGAGGAGGTTGGCCACGAAGCCGACGCCGAGCACGCCGACCATGATGAGCAGCGCCGGCTTGTAGTCCGCCGCCACGAGCGTTCCCGGCTCACCGGCACGGTCGAGCGTGCTGTTGACGATCAGCGGACCGGCGATCCCGGCGGCCGACCAGGCCGTGAGCAGGCGGCCGTGGATGGCTCCCACCTCGAGCGTCCCGAAGAGGTCCTTCAGGTACGCCGGGATGGTCGCGAAGCCGCCGCCGTAGAACGTGATGATGATGAACGCGAGCGTGACCATGAGCGCCACGCTCGTGGAGCCCGCCTGGGCCAGTACGAGGTAGAGGGCCAGGCCCACACCCAGGTAGATGAAGTAGGCGGGCTTGCGACCGATCTTGTCCGACAGGGTCGACCAGCCGAAGCGCCCGCCCATGTTCGCCAGGCTCAGCAGACCGACGAAGCCGGCCGCCATCGCCGCCGTGACGGTCGACGTGCCGTCGCCGCCGCGGAAGAAGTCCTGGATCATCGGGCCGGCGTTCTCGAGGATGCCGATGCCTGCGGTGACGTTCGTGAACAGCACGATCCAGAGCAGGTAGAACTGCGGGGTGCGCACCGCTCGGCTGGTGCGCACGAGTGCGCCGCCGCGGCCGGGGAAGTGCTCGGACGTCTCGTCGTCCTCGAAGCCCGGCGGGATGCGGATCAGGGTCGCACCGATCGCCATGAGGACGGCGTAGGTCAGGCCCATCGTGACGAAGGTCGCCACGAGCGCGGAGCCGCCGATCTCGGTACCGCCGCCGTTGTAGGCGCCCATGAGCGCGGTGGCGAAGGGGGCGGCGACGAGCGCGCCGCCACCGAAGCCCATGATGGCCATGCCCGTGGCGAGGCCCGGCTTCTCCGGGAACCACTTCATGAGCGTGGAGACAGGCGAGATGTAGCCGATGCCCAGGCCGATCCCGCCGAGGAAGCCGTACCCGAGGTAGAGCAGCCAGAGCTGGCTCGTCGCGATACCGAGAGCGCCGATCAGGAAGCCGCTCACCCAGCAGGCGGCGGCCACGACCATGGCCTTACGAGGCCCGTTCTTCTCCACCCACCGGCCGAACAGGGCCGAGGAGGTGCCGAGCATGCCGATCGCCAGGGAGAAGATCCAGCCGATCTGGGTGTGCGAGGCGTTGAAGTGGTGCTCGAGGGGGATCTTGAACACCGACAGGGCGTACACCTGGCCGATCGACAGGTGCACGCACAGTGCCGCAGGCGGGATGAGCCACCGGTTGTAGCCGTGAGGGGCTACAGAGCTCTTCTTGCTGAGGACGGACATGGGGGGAACTCATCGCCTTCCGAGAAGTTGTTACGCCGCGGGCGACCTGGCCGCGCGCGGACCTAGAACAAGGCGTGGGGGCGGACTGCGAGGCAGTCCACCCCCACGCCCAGCGACGCTCTACGTGATCAGCGCGTCAGGGAACGGGTCAGCGGTTGGCAGCGCGCGGTGCCGCGACCTTCTGCGTGACCTGGTGCGGCTGTCCGTTGACGTCGGGCCGCACGTCGAAGTCGAACATCGCGGTGGGCAGGTACACCGTCGAGCACGAGTTCGGGATGTCGACCACGCCGGAGAGACGACCCTCGATCGGCGCCGCACCGAGCAGCAGGTAGGCCTGCTCGGGGCTGTAGCCGAACTTCGTGAGGTAGTCGATGGCGTGGAGGCACGCACGCTGGTAGGACAGGTGCGAGTCGAGGTAGCGCTGCTCGCCGTCGAGGGTCACCGAGGTGCCCGAGAAGGCCAGCCACTCGCTGTAGACCGGTCCGGTGATGCCCGGCTGGAAGATCGCGTTCTCGGTGACGCCGTAGATCTCCATGCCGTTCTTGATCACGTCGACACGGATGTCCATGTAGCCACCCATCTCGATGGCGCCACAGAACGTGATCTCACCGTCGCCCTGCGAGAAGTGCAGGTCACCGAACGACAGGTTCGCACCGTCGACGAACACCGGGTAGAACACCCGCGTACCCGCGGTGAAGTTCTTGATGTCCTGGTTTCCGCCGTTCTCGCGGGGAGGAGCCGTGCGAGCACCCTCGGCCGCGACGCGGTCGAACTCGGCGCCCGTGAGCGAACCGAGCACGGCACCGTAGGCCTGCGGCGGAAGCGCGAGGCCGGGGACGCGGTCAGGGTCGGTCGCGATGAGCGCAGCCTCGCGGGCGTTCCACGTGCCGAGCAGCTCCTTGGAGGGAGCGGTGCCCATGAGGCCCGGGTGAACCATCGAGGCGAAGCGCACCTCGGGGACGTGACGCGACGTCGCGTAGCCGCCCTCGAAGTCCCAGATCGCCTTGTAGGCGTCGGGGAAGATGTCGGTCAGGAAGCCGCCACCGTTGTTCTTCGCGAAGATGCCGGTGTAGCCCCAGCCCTGGCCGGCGAGCGGGCCCTCCTCCTGCGGGATCGGGCCGACGTCGAGGATGTCGACGATCAGCAGGTCGCCAGGCTTGGCGCCCTCGACGCGGAACGGTCCGGAGAGCTTGTGGACCGTGTGCAGCGGCGCGGTGAGGATGTCCTCGGCCGAGTCGTCGTTCTTCATGTACCCGTCGAACCACTCACGCACGTCGGCGCGGAAGGAGTCGCCCGGCTTGACGGTGGCGATCGGGGGGATGTCCGGGTGCCAGCGGTTGTGACCGACGATGTCGTGGTCCTCGAAGGCCTTTCCGGAGTCCAGGGGGAACAGGTTCTTGGGCATTGTGCTTCCGTTTCTCTCGTCGTCTTTGACTCGAAGGTTCTGGTGTCGTTCGCGAGCGATCTAGCGCACCACCTCCTCGGCGGCAGACACCGTCTTGGGCTGCTTGGACCACAGCACGAGCGCGCCGATGACGAAGACCACGGCCTCGGCCACGGCGAGCGCGGCGACCGGCGCGTCCTGCCACACACCGATGAGCAGGAAGAAGGCGGGGATGGCACCGGTGATCCAGCCCTGCAGGGCCGCGATGCCACCGGTGAACCAGCCGATCCGGTCGATCCCGCGTCCCATGAGCAGGTAGAAGAGGAACCAGAGGAAGGCCCACTGGAGCCAGATGACGCCGAAGGCGTAGTCCCCGAACTTGACGGCGTTCACGATCGCGTAACCCACGGCGACCACGGCGACGAAGAGCGAGTAGTACCCGAGGCCGGTCGCGTCGAAGCCCCACGTGTTGTTCAGCGCGACGAACAGGTACGTGAACCCGAAGAGGTACAGGCCGCCAGCAGAGAAGATCTGGTCCATGTCACCGTTGGCGGTGAAGATCAGGTAGGTCGGGGTGATGACCTGCAGCCCACCGACGAACCAGTTGAGAGGCGTGGCACCCTTGCCGCGCACGATCCCCATCAGGCTCAAGCCGTTGATGAACAGGATCGCCCCGACGTAGAGCAGTCCTACGTTGCTCATCGTTCATTCCCTTCGTGACGTGCGCCGGGCCGTCGGCCCGGCGCGCTCAGGCGCGCGGCAGCTTTGCCGCGAGCGGGTTGTGCGTCACCTTCTGACGACGACGGGGCCGGCCCGGGATTGCGCTGACCACCTGGGGGCGGTCGCTGGTGGCCGTGGTGGCGTCGATCAGCCGGCGCGCCGTGGAGTTGCCGAGGTTCAGCATCGGGGCGGCCATTGCGCGTCGTGCCATCGAGCCGCACGAAGGGCAGGGCGTAAAATCGCACACCTCACTCATCGGGAAAATGCGGTCGAACCGACCGTGGTCAGTGCAGGAATAGACGTACGTCGGCATGCGAGAAGCCCCTTCTCGATTGCGGAGCCCTCATTGGCTTCCGGCTTCAAGAGCGTGTGCCGATCGTGCGCCCGATCGGGCGCGGAAACCATGGACGCGGACACCCATCCTGGATTTCTCGCGCGGGTGCCTAAATCGCCCGAAGGCGCCCGAGGCGGGGCCCCGAGGCGGGCCGAAGGTCCCATGACAGAGCTCTCGCGCGATGCAGGTCGGCGCTGCGGGCGGTCCTGTGCGCCCGGTCACACGGATGTCGCGTGCGCCACAGAGTCTGGGGACGGGTGGTCGCCTCGACGCGACGAAGGCCCCGTCCGCGATCGGACGGGGCCTTCGTGACGACAGACGTCGTCGTCCTGCGTCGGGGGTTCAGCGCCTCGGCGCGGTCAGTGGTACCTGCTCAGCTTCGGCTGGTAGCTCGAGGAGAACTGGAGCAGCGTGGCGTGCTGGGCGTCCTCGAGGGCACCCGCGAACCCCGAGTCCGGCAGGGTCTCGTGCAGCACGAGACGCGCACCGGTGTCGAGGTCCACCAGCTCGAGCTTGTCGATCCACCACATCGAGACCTCGCTGGTGCGCTCGCTGCCGTGCAGGACCATCAGGCAACGCGCACCGCCGGGGACCAGGTCGGCGGGCGCCCAGGCGACCTCGACCTCGGGGCCGAACCCCTCGGCCCACGCCGCGTCCGGCGGAAGCCGGTCCGGACCGCCGTCCTGCCCCAGCTCGACACCGAGCACCTCGTGGACCACCCACCGGCCCACCGCGATGCGGTCGAGCTCCGCGGCGATCACGTTCCCGAGTCGCTTGTCCATCTCGTTGCGCTCCCGGATCAGTGTCGCGAGCTTGCGCGCCAGCTCCAGCCTCACCATGTCCTCACCTTCGTCGTGGTCGGTCGTCGTCGTGGCGACCCTCACGGGTCGATCAGGCCGTTGCGGATCGCGAACCGGGTCAGTCCCACGCGGTCCTTCAGCCGTAGCTTCTCGAGCACGTTGGCACGATGCCGGTCCACCGTCTTCGGGCTGATCACGAGCAGCTTGGCGATCTCCGCACTGGACAGGCCCTCCGCGATGAGCTTGACGATCTGCTCCTCCCGCGGGCTCAGCAGGTCACGGCGGCACAGCTCGTTGTTGCGCGAGCGCAGGTTCTCGAGCTCCTGGGCGGTGAGGTAGCGCTGGTCGGGGAGCGCGAACCCGTCACCGTCCAGGGCCCGCCGGCAGGCGCGCAGGAAGTCCGCCGCGTCGGTGGACTTGTGCAGGTAGCCCGAGGCGCCGAGCCTGATCGCCTCGGACACGAAGCGCTCGTTGGTGGCCGCGGACAGGAAGAGCAAGCGGGAGCGGCTGCTGCGGTGCCGCAGCTCTGCGGCGACCTGGAGCCCCGTCATCCTCGGCATGACCATGTCGAGGATGACGAGGTCGGGAGCGGTGTTGAGCACGATGCCCAGTGCGGTGCGGCCGTCACTGGCCTCGGCGACGACCTTCATGTCGGTGCTCTCGTTGATGAGTGATCTCACGCCCTGACGCACGAGGGTGTGGTCGTCGGCCAGCACGACGCTGTGCTGACCGCACGTGTCGCGCTTCATCGCTGCCGTCCGCGGTCGGCCATGGTCTCGACGGCGGCGGCAAGGCTGGCGGGAACCCCGCGGATCTGGGCTGCCCGCCCTTGTTCAGCGTGGTGTGGATAGGCGGTGAGAGACGAATGGGCCGACATGGGTCAAACCGGTCCTCTGCATTGTCGGACGGCCCTGCGCCTCGGAATCCGAGCGGAGTTCTTGGTCGTGGCGTGGGGCCCGAATTGTGTCGTCGTCGCTGACGGCGTCGCGGCCACCGCGTGACCCGCCCGAGCGCGCTTTTCACAGCACTTTCGAACGGAACATCACGATGACCGCACCATGCATTGTCGACCCCGAAACCGTCCGGGGCCAGACCCTGTCCGATGTGTTCCCTGGCGTGTTGCGGCAATTCTCCGGGCTCGTGCCCACGTCGCCCGCCCGGGCGGGGTCACGGGGTCGCCAACCGGCGTCGAGGGGACGGGGCCGACGGTGCGCCGGCACGTCAGGCCCACCGTCGGGAGGCGGCTCTGGCCGCACGTCGATCGGGCCCGGGCCGGGTGGCCGCGCCGTCAGCTCGCGTGGGGCCAGTCAGGGTGGCTGATGCGACGCCCGAGCTTGGCGACCTCGCGTTCGGCGGCCAGCCGCAGGTCCCGCATCGCGACGGCGCGGCGCTCGGCGACCGCGTCGTAGGCCGCGGCGAGCACGATGTTGCGGATGTCCCCGCCCGCGAGCTCGAGCGCGCGTGCGAGCAGGTCGACGTCGACCGGGTCGTCGGGGTCGGTCGTCGGGAGCTGGGCGAGGTGGTGCCGCCACAGGTGCGCGCGCGTGTCCTCGTCGGGATCCGGGAAGTGCACCATGAAGTGCAGGCGCCGGGCGAAGGCCGGGTCGAGGTTGCCGCGCAGGTTCGTCGCCAGGATCGTCACGCCCTCCGAGGACTCCATGCGTTGCAGCAGGTAGGAGACCTCCTGGTTGGCGTAGCGGTCACGCGCGTCGTTGACCGCCGAGCGTGAGCCGAACAGCGAGTCCGCCTCGTCGAAGAAGAGCACCGCGCCGAGCGACTCGGCGTGTGCGAACACGCGCTCGAGGTTCTTCTCGGTCTCCCCGATGTACTTGTCGACCACGGCCGACAGGTCCACCTGGAACAGGTCCGCGCCGAGCGTGTCGGCGACGACGTGCGCGGCGAGCGTCTTGCCCGTGCCGGGGCTGCCGGAGAACAGCGCCGTGATGCCCGTGCCCTTGCCGCCCTTGCCGTGCAGCGCACCGAGCGCGAGCACGTCGTCACGGTCGCGCACCCAGCCGACGAGCCGCTCGACCTCGCGCCGGGTCCGCGCGGGCAGCACGAGGTCGTCGAGGCTCGCCCCCGGGCCGCCCGACGAGGCGCGCGACGAGCCGCTGGTCGACAGGCGGCGGGCGGCCGCGCGCACCGTCGGGC
>JAEYUL010000006.1 GCA_023432565.1 Actinomycetes bacterium
CGCCGGCCCCGTGCGGGTGCGGTCGTCGCGGTCGACGCGGCGGTCGTGTCGGCGGCACTCCCGGCGGCCGTCCCGGCACAGCCCGCGCCGGGCGAGGCCGTCCAGGCGTCCCCGCGCGCGACCCACGCGCTGGCCAAGCCGCCCGTCCGCAAGCTCGCCCGCGAGCTCGGTGTGGACCTGGACTCGGTGACCCCCACCGGTCCCGGCGGGATCGTCACGCGCGAGGACGTGCTCGCGCACGCCGCGCAGACCGAGGCCCGCGCGCTCGCGACCTACGCCGAGGACGACCGCGTGTGGCTCGCGTCGGGCACGGTCTCGGCGGACGGGCGCCAGACACGCGTCCCGGTGAAGTCGGTCCGCAAGCGCACCGCGGAGGCGATGGTGGCCTCCGCGTTCACGGCGCCGCACGTCACGGTCTTCCACACGGTCGACGTGACACGCACGATGAAGCTCGTCGAGAAGCTGCGCGCGGACCGCGAGTTCGCCGACGTGCGCGTCACGCCCCTGCTGATCGCGGCCAAGGCCCTGCTCCTGGCGGTGCGTCGCCACCCGGAGATCAACGCGAGCTGGGACGAGGCCGCGCAGGAGATCGTCTACAAGCACTACGTGAACCTCGGGATCGCCGCGGCGACTCCTCGCGGGCTCGTCGTGCCCAACGTCAAGGACGCCCACCGGCTGGGGCTGCTCGAGCTCGCGCGCGCGCTCGGTGAGCTCACCGCCACGGCGCGCGCGGGCCGCACCGGACCGACCGACATGGCCGACGGGACGATCACCATCACGAACGTCGGGGTGTTCGGCATCGACACCGGCACGCCGATCCTCAACCCCGGCGAGGCGGCGATCCTCGCGTTCGGCGCGATCCGTGAGCAGCCCTGGGTCCACAAGGGCAAGATCAAGATCCGGCACGTCACGCAGCTCGCGCTGAGCTTCGACCACCGTCTCGTCGACGGCGAGCTCGGCTCGCGTGTGCTGGCCGACGTCGCGGCTGTGCTCGCCGACCCGGCACGCGGGCTCGTCTGGGGCTGACCGACCCGGGCCGACGGGTGGCCGGCGGTTGTCCGGTGTGTGGCCGGTGGGTCGCGTCAGCGTCCTGCGACGAGCTCCGCGACGTCGTCCAGGTCGATCCGCTCGCCCCACCGGGTGTGGTACGTGGTCGAGACGCCCTGACCCAGACCCGGCGTCGTGGACGTGTTGTCGATGCGCGCCACCGGGCCCGCCTCGCTCGTCCACACGACGAGCTCGATCGACGTGCACGACGCGGGTGCGGGCTCCGGCGGGGCGTCCGTGGGTACCTGGCTACCTGCACCGTCGCCTGCACTGTCGCCCGGCGCGCCGCCGACCGGACCGGCGGTCGGGGTCGCCGTCGGCGCGGGCGCGGCGGCGTCAGGTCCCGACGAGCACGCGGCGGGGAACGCGCAGGCGAGCGCGACCAGGGGGATCAGGCGGACCAGGCGACGCTGCACAGGTGCTCCGGAGTCTCGGGTGCGGGACACGGGTGACCCTCACAACCCGGGAGCAATGCGTCAGACGCCGCCCGCGGCCTGAGACGGCGGCGTCAGGCGGGCCGTCGCCGTTCGGCCACCAGCGCCACGGCACCCGCGACCACGGCGAGCGTCTCGGTGACCGCCGAGACCCACTCCTGCCAGCCCGCCCACTGCGACATGACGCCGAACAGGCCGTCGGGCAGGTACACCGCCAGGAGGAACCCGACGAGCGTGCTCAGCCCGAACGCGATCGCACCGAGCAGCGGCAGGGGGGATCGCCAGGCCAGGACAAGCACGGCGAGCACGAGGCCGCCGACGCCCTGCAGCCAGAACGCCGTCGCCAGCCAGTTGCCGTCCCCGCCGCCGTAGCCCTCGGACGCCACGAGGTACAGGTGCACCGCTGCGGAGAGCGCGACGACGAGCGCGGTCAGCACCCGCCAGGACCACGCGACGCTCCGCACGCCACGTCCGGCGAGCTCCGGTGCCCGCTGCGTGGCCATCTCACGCCGTCCCGAGGTAGACGGCGCCGTCCTTCACGTGCACGTCGACGCTCGGCAGCGGCTCGTCGGCCGGACCCGAGATCCGTGCGCCGTCCAGCGCGAAGTTCGAGTTGTGGCACGGGCAGTGCAGGTCACCCTCGGCCGGCTGGACGGTGCAGCCCTGGTGGGTGCAGATCGCGCTCAACGCGGTGATCGTCCCTGCGTCAGCCTGGACGAGCAGGACCTTCTGGCCGCCGCTGTCGACGAGCAGCGCGCCCCCGACCGGGACGTCCGCGACCTGGGCGAGCGGACCCGCGGCCCCACCCGATGCCGTGTCGGTCCCCCCGGTCGTGGCCGCGGCACCGCCCCCCGAGCCCGTGCCGCTACCGCACGCCGCGAGCACGGCCACACCGGCGGCGGCCAGGCCCACGCCGCCGGCACGGGTCAGCAGCTGGCGGCGGTCGAGGCAGGGCGCGCAGGCGTGATGCTCGTCGGCCGACGAGCCTGCGCGGTGGGTGT
This sequence comes from Actinomycetes bacterium, assembly GCA_023432565.1. Classification (GTDB taxonomy): domain Bacteria; phylum Actinomycetota; class Actinomycetes; order Actinomycetales; family Cellulomonadaceae; genus Cellulomonas. The sequence goes on from JAEYUL010000006.1 coordinate 2,483, forward strand.
CCGCCCCGATCGGGGTCGACGGGCCTGAGGTCGAGGTGCTGGTCATCGCGTGCCTCCGCTGTGTCGGTCTCACCCACGGCACGGCCGGACGGCCGGTGCCGTGACGCTACTGCTCGAGCCTGTGGGTGTCCTGCGGGCGCGGACTCGCCTGTCCCACGCCGAGCCGTTCCCCCTCCTGCGGGTCGCCGGGCGCCATGGGCGCCTCGGGCCGGTCGGCGGCGGCCGCAGCGGCGGCGCGGTCGGCCGCGGCCTCGTCGTCCAGGCGGCCCTGGATGCCGGACACGGTGCGCAGCGGCAGCTCGGGGATCAGCAGCGTCAGCACCACGGCCGCGACCATCACGATGCCCGCCAGGAGCAGCACCAGGTCGATCGACGCGGCGAACCCCTCGAGGATGGGCCGTGCCAGCCGCGGGTCGAGCGAGGAGAGGAACGACGAGTCGTCGAGGCTCAGACCACCTGTCCGGCCCGTCTCGACGAGGTCGAGCACCGGTCCGTTCGCCGGGTCGGCGCGCACCGCGGGGTCCGCGAGCGCGGCCTGGAAGCCGGACGTGGAGGCCGCCTGGGTGAACGCCTTCGAGATGTTCCCGACGACCGTCGAGAACAGCACGGACAGGAACAGCGCGGTCCCCAGCGTTCCGCCCATCTGCCGGAAGAACAGGGACGACGAGGTCGCGACCCCCATGTCCTGCACGGGGACGGCGTTCTGCACCGCGAGCACCAGCGGCTGCATCGTGAAGCCCAGGCCCAGGCCGAAGATCGCGGAGAACGTGAAGATCCAGGCGAAGGGCGTGTCCACGTCGAGCGTCGCGAACGTCAGGCTGCCCACGATCATCAGGACGGTCCCCATCACCGGGAAGACCTTGTACCTGCCGGTGCGGGACGTGGTCTGACCGGCGACCACCGAGCCGGTCATGATGCCCACGGTGAACGGGATCAAGGTCAGGCCGGCCTGGGTCGGGGACTGCCCGCGCACGATCTGCAGGTACAGCGGCAGGACGGCCAGACCACCGAACATCGCCAGGCCGATCACGACGTTCGCCGCGGCACCGACGGAGAAGACCCGGTTGCCGAACAGCCGCAGCGGCAGGATCGCGTCCGCGCCGGCGCGGCGCTCGCACAGCCAGAACACGACGAGCCCCAGGCCGCCGACCACGTACGCGGTCACGGCCCGCCCGGACGTCCATCCCCACGTGCGGCCCTGCTCGGCGACGACGAGCAGCGGCACCAGCGCGACCACGAGCGCCAGGGCGCCCGGCCAGTCGATCCGATGGTCCACGCGGCGCACCGGCGGCAGGTGCAGCACCCGGGAGACGACCGCGAGGCCCAGGACACCCAGCGGCACGTTCACGAGGAACACCCAGCGCCATCCCGCGAGCCCGAGGATCTCGTCGGCGCCCGCGAAGAACCCACCGATCACGGGGCCGAGCACCGACGACGTGCCGAACACCGCGAGGAAGTACGCCTGGTAGCGCGCACGCTCGCGCGGCGGGACCAGGTCGCCCAGGATCGTGATCGCCAGCGACATCAGGCCGCCCGCGCCCAGGCCCTGCACGCCTCGGTACAGCGCGAGCTGATACATCGAGTCGGCCGTGCCGGACAGCAGCGAGCCGACCACGAAGATGCTGATCGCCGTGAGGTAGAACGGCTTGCGGCCGTACACGTCGGAGAGCTTGCCGTACAGGGGTGTCGAGATCGTCGCCGTCAGCAGGTAGGCCGTCGTGACCCAGGCCTGCAGCGACAGCCCGTGCAGGTCGTCGCCGATCGTGCGCATCGACGTCGCGACGATCGTCTGGTCGAGCGCGGCCAGGAACATGCCGATCATCAGCCCGCCGAGGATCGCGACGATCTCCCGGTGCGTGGGCGCCTGCGCGCTCGCGCCGGCCGGGTTCTGCGGCCCGCCGGTGTCCGGGCCCGGGGAAGGACCCTCGAACCTCGGGTCGTCGTCGTGCGTGGTGCCTGGCTGCGTCATCAGACCTCGAGGGAAGGTAGGACCGGGCGGACAGGTGCGCCGACGCCAGCAGCTCGTCGGAGTCCTCGAGTCATCGACGATCGACCCACGAGGACGCGACTGTCAGCAACAATTCGGACCTATGGATGTGTTCCCGGTCACAGGACGCGTCCCGCCTTCGAGGCGATCGGTCGCGGTGGGGGATGCTGGAGCGGTGCTGCGCCTCGTCGACTCGTCCGGACGTCTCTGCGGGGGCGTGAGCGCATGAGCGTCCTCACCGACGCCCGGCGCACCGGGCCGTGGCGGGTCGTCACGCTGGTCGTGGCAGCCGTGATCGCCGTGACCGTGGGTGTGTGGTTCTCCGGTGCGGCGTTGCCGGCGCTCGTGCTGGACGCCGGCCCGGTCGTCCGCTGGGGCCTGCCGCTCGCCGACACGCTCGGCGAGCTCGCCGCCGCGACGACGATCGGCTCCCTCGTCCTGGCGGTCTGCGTCCTGCCGCGGCGTGAGGAACGCGCTCCCGGGGCGCGTCGACCGGCGCGCGGCGGTCCCGCCGCAGACGGCGCCGCCTACCCGCGCAGCCTGCTCGTCGCCGCGTGGGCCGCAGGGGCGTGGACGGTGGCCGCCATCGCACAGCTCGTGCTCTCGTACGCCAACGTGACCGGCAGCGGGGTGTCGTCGCCGAGCTTCGGCGACGAGCTCGCGCTGTTCGTGACGCAGATCGCCCTCGGCCGCACGCTCGGCTCGGTGGTCGTCGTCGCGGCCGTCGTGACCGCGCTCGCGATGATCGTGCGCACGCCGACCGGTGCCGCCTGGACCCTCGCGCTCGCGGTCGCCGCCCTGTGGCAGCTCGCGCAGCTCGGCCACGCCGCGGGGGCCGCGGGCCACGACCTGGCGACGTCCGCGCTGTTCGTGCACCTCGTCGGAGCTGCGGTGTGGATCGGGGCGCTCGCCGCGCTCGCGGTCCTCGTGCGCGCCCTCGGGCGCGACCTCGCCCCGGCGGTCGCCCGCTACTCGGTGATCGCCGGCTGGTGCGTCGCCGCCGTCGCCGTCTCCGGCCTGGTGAGCGCGTGGCTACGGCTCGGCTCGCTCGCCGGCCTCGACACCCGGTACGGCGCGCTGCTCGTCGCGAAGGTCGTGCTGCTGGTGACCCTTGCAGCGCTCGGGTTGTGGCACCGCCGCCGGACGGTGTCCGCGCTGGCCTCACGCACGGCCGACGCACGCTCGACGCAGGGCGGTCTCGTGCCCGGCGCGGTCCGGCTGTTCTGGCGGCTGGTGCTCGTCGAGCTCGCGGTCATGGGTGCGGTCTCGGGCGTGGCCGTCGCGCTCGCCTCCAGCGCGCCGCCCGTGCCGGAGACGCCCCCGGCCGACCCGACACCCGCCTACCGCGTCACCGGCCACGCGCTGCCGCCGGAGCCGACGCTCTCGCGCTGGTTCACCGAGTGGCGCTGGGACCTGCTGCTGGCGTTCGCCGCCGTCGCGGGCGTCGTCGTCTACTGGCGCTGGGTTCGCCGGCTGCGACGACGCGGCGACACCTGGCCCTGGGCGCGCACGGCCTCGTGGACGGCCGGGCTGGTCCTGTTCTTCTGGACGACGAACAGCGGACCCGCGACGTACGGGCACGTGCTGTTCAGCGCGCACATGATCCAGCACATGGTGCTCGCGATGGTCGTGCCGGTCTTCGTCGCCCTGTCGGCACCCGTGACCCTGGCGCTGCGCGCGCTGCCCGTGCGCGCTGCCACGCTGTCGGGCGACGTCTCGCGCGGACCCCGCGAGTGGATCCTGGTGCTGGTGCACAGCAGGGTCGGGGCGTTCTTCGCCCACCCCGTCGTCGCGGCCGTCAACTTCGTCGCCTCGATGCTGCTCTTCTACTACACCGGCCTGTTCGAGTGGTCGCTGCGCAGCAGCGTCGGGCACCTGTTCATGGTCGTGCACTTCAGCCTCGTCGGGTACCTGTTCGTCAACTCGCTCGTGGGGATCGACCCGGGCCCCCGGCGGCTCGGCTACCCGCAGCGCCTGCTGACGCTGTTCGCGACCATGGCGTTCCACGCGTTCTTCGGCGTCTCGCTCGTCTCGGGTGAGTCGCTGCTCGTGGCGGACTGGTTCGGGCTCCTGGGCCGGACGTGGGGTCCCTCGGCGATCGCCGACCAGCAGACCGGTGGTGCGATCACGTGGGGCATCGGCGAGCTCCCGACCCTGGCGCTGGCCATCGGCGTCGCGCTCGCGTGGTCCCGCGACGACGAGCGCACGGCGCGTCGGCGCGACCGGCGCACGCGCGACGAGGACCCCGAGCTCGACGCGTACAACGAGATGCTCAAGTCCCTCAACCCCTGACCACCGCTCCCCGCACCCCCGACCCCACGCCGACCCGTCGCGCAGACCCGCCCGACCCGGCGCCTCCTGCGGCTGTGGTTGCCGCGGGCCGGAGCATCCGCTGTGTCGGCGGGGCGCGGTGCGGGCGGGACGTGCGGGAACCGGCGTGGAAGAGGGACGAGCGGTGGCCTGCGGGTGATAGGACGGGGGCATGGTGAAGATCGGGGATCTCGAGGAGTACGTCGCCGTCCCGCGCGTGAGCGGTCTGACGCTCTCGCCGGACGGGCACCGGATCGTCGTGGGGGTGCAGACGCTCGACGCGAAGAAGACGAAGTACCTGACGGCGCTGTGGGAGGTCGACCCCGCGGGGGAGAAGCCCGCGCGGCGCCTGACCCGCTCGGCGAAGTCCGAGGGCGGCGCGGCGTTCACGCGTGGCGGAGACCTGCTGTTCACCAGTGCGCGTCCGGACCCGGCCGCCAAGGACGCGGACGATGACGCCCCGCCGGCGCTGTGGCTGCTGCCGCGCGACGGTGCCGAGGCGCGGGTGATCGCGGCACGCACGGGCGGGATCGGGGGCGTCAAGGCCGCGACGGCCGCCGACACGGTGCTCGTGCTCGGTGACGTCCTCCTGCACGCCACGGACGCGAAGCACGACGACGAGCTGCGCAAGGCCCGCAAGGACAAGAAGGTCGCGGCGATCCTGCACGACGGCTACCCGGTGCGGTACTGGGACCAGGACCTCGGCCCGGGGTTCCCGCACGTGCTCACGGCCGACCTGCGTGCGGCCGGCCTCGCGAGCGGGGACGGCGACGACGCCGTGCTCGCGGGGCAGGAGGAGCCGCGACTCGAGCTCACGGACCGCACGCCCGACGCGCGCGGGGCGCTGGTCGAGCAGCACGCGTCGATCTCGCCGGACGGGACGACGGTCGTCACCGGCTGGACGGAGCTGCGTGCGCGCGCGGACCAGCGCAGCCGGATCGTGGCGATCGACGTCGTGACGGGCGAGCGCCGCACGCTGGTGTCCGACGACGCGATCGACGCGTGGTCGCCGGTCGTCTCGCCCGACGGCCGGTGGGTCGTGTACGGCTTCGAGACGATCTCGACGCCGTACGAGGCTCCGCGCTCGGGGCTCGCGCTCGTGCCGCTCGCGGGCGGTGAGCCGCGGGTGCTCGCACCGGACTGGGACCGGTGGCCGGGCAGCCCGGTGTGGCTGCCTGACTCGTCCGGCTTGCTCGTCGTCGCGGACGACGACGGCCGGGCGCCGATCTTCCGGATCGACCTGGCGACCGACGGCGGGCAGGACCGGGTCACGCGCGTGACCAGTGACGACGCGGCGTTCACCGACGTGCAGGTCAGCCCGGACGGACGCACGGCGTACGCGCTGCGCTCGTCGTACCTGGCCCCGGCGCACCCCGTGCGGATCGACCTGACGGCCGTGCCGACGCAGGCGGAGGCGTTGCGCTCGCCCGCGCCTACGCCGCTGCTGCCGGGCCGGCTCGAGGAGGTCGAGACCACGGTCGAGGACGGTCGCCGCGTGCGGGCGTGGCTCGCCCTGCCGGACGGCGCGGACGCGCAGCACCCGGCACCGCTGCTGCTGTGGATCCACGGCGGGCCGCTGGGCTCGTGGAACGCGTGGTCGTGGCGCTGGAACCCGTGGCTGCTGGTGGCGCGCGGGTACGCGGTGCTGCTGCCGGACCCGGCGTTGTCGACGGGGTACGGGCAGGAGTTCGTGCAGGCGGGGTGGGGCGCGTGGGGCAAGGCGCCCTACACGGACCTCATGGCTGTCACGGACGTCGCCGAGCAGCACGAGGCGGTCGACGAGTCCCGCACGGCCGCGATGGGCGGGTCGTTCGGCGGGTACATGGCGAACTGGGTCGCGGGGCACACGGACCGGTTCCGCGCGATCGTCACGCACGCGAGCCTGTGGGCGCTCGACCAGTTCGGGCCCACCACGGACGCGTCGTTCTACTGGCAGCGCGAGATGACCCCGCAGATGGCGCTGGAGAGCTCCCCGCACCGGTTCGTCGAGCAGATCACGACCCCGATGCTCGTCGTGCACGGTGACAAGGACTACCGGGTGCCGATCGGCGAGGGCCTGCGCCTGTGGTACGAGCTGCTCGCGAAGTCCGGGCTGCCGGCGGACGACGAGGGCCGTACGGCGCACCGGTTCCTGTACTTCCCCGACGAGAACCACTGGGTGCTCTCTCCGCAGCACGCGATCGTCTGGTACCAGGTGGTCGAGGCGTTCCTCGCGGAGCACGTCCTGGGCCGTGCGGGCGACGACGCGGTGGCGTACCCGTCGACGCTGGGGTGAGGCGGGCGGGACGCTCGTCCGGGTGACGAGCGCGCCTGCACCGGTGCCGGAAAGGGACGAATCGGGCGCTCGCCGCGCGGACGGGCGGCTGCGCCGGAAGACTCCCCCTCACGTGAAGCGGCCACCACGGCCGTCCGACGAGAGGGAGCAAGCATGGGTATCGGTGGAGGTATCGCGCTGCTCGTGATCGGCGCCATCCTGTCGTTCGCGGTGAGCGACGCGATCGACGGGGTGAACCTGGGGCTGATCGGCTACATCTGCATGGGTGCCGGTGCGCTCATGCTGATCCTGGCGCTGGTGGTGAACGCGCAGCGGTCGAACACGTCGCACACCGCTGTGGTCGAGCACCGGGAGACGCCGCCGCCGGTGGTGTGAGGGAGCGTGTCGGGCCGAGCGAGAGCCGCGCAGCCGCTGAGCTGCGCGGCTCTCGTCGTCCGCGGTCCCGTATCGTGATCGGTGGATAGGCAAGCCTTACCTCCTGTCGTACTCTCTTCCTGACACCGCGTCATCAACACCGACGAGAGCGACTGCCGTGACCATCTCTGCCGTGCCCGCCACCACGTCCGCGACGACCCTGTCAGCGTCGCTGCGCGAAGGCACCCGCGAGCAGCACGCGCAGGCCGAGGGCATGGAGTTCATCGACGGGCTCGTCGGCGGGCGGCTCTCGCGCGAGGCGTACACCGCGCTCGCCGTCCAGCAGCTCGCGATCTACACCGCGCTCGAGCAGGCCGGTGCGACGCTGCGCGCCGCCGGCGCCGATCAGGGACTCGTGTTCGACGAGCTCACGCGCGTGCCCGCGATCGAGCGGGACCTCGCGTTCCTGCTCGGCCCAGGGTGGGCGGCGCAGGTGACCTTCCTGCCGGCGACGCAGGCGTACGCCGAGCGCCTCGCCGCGTGCTCGTCGGACCTGACGCTGTACGCCGCGCACGCCTACACGCGCTACCTCGGGGACCTGTCCGGCGGTCAGGTCGTCAAGCGCATGGTGCAGCGCCACTACGGCGTGCCGGACGAGGGCGTGGGCTTCTACGACTTCCCGCAGATCCACAAGCTCAAGCCGTTCAAGGACGTGTACCGCGAGCGCCTCGACCACCTGGACCTCGACGACGACCAGCGCGCCGCCGCCGTCGAGGAGGCCCGCGTCGCGTTCGGACTCAACCAGGCGGTCTTCGCCGAGCTCGGACGCCGGTACACCTGAGCTCCGACCGCGCGGATCGTGCGCGGGCACCTGCGCGAGCGGGCGATTTGTGCGGAACGAGTGATTCCCTGCTCGTCGGTGTCCGTAGGTGCCTTCGGCACGCGATGATGTCCCCGTGACGCCACGGGTGACGGCCGGAGCTCGCGGGGGCCGACGAGCCGCCGCCGCGCTCAGCGGCGCGCGTGGATTCGCGCTCGCGGCCCGCCGGCTCGAGGCCGCGCGGTCGATGGACGAGGTCGTGCAGACCACCACCGAGATCGCGGCGCAGCTGCTCGCCGCGCGCCTGGCCGCGACGTGCCGGATCGAGCACGAGACGCTGCACGTGCTGCACCACGAGCCCGAGTCCGACCCGCGTCACGCGTGGCGCATGCGCACGTCGTACCGCGCCGAGGACCGGCCCGCGCTGCGCCGGCTCATCCGTGAGCGGGAGAGCTGGGTCGCGCACGCGCAGGACGTCACGGGCAGGCCCACGAGCCCCGGCGACGACGGTGCGGGCGACGCCGTCGAGGTCGCGCAGCTGCTCGAGATCGGTGCCGCGAGCTCGCTCGGCGCGCCGATCGTCGTCAACGGCGCCGTCTGGGGCGAGCTCTACGCGCTGCGCGGCTCCGACGACGGCCTGTTCACGATCGACGACCTGGCGTCCGCCGAGGTGATCGCGGCCCTCGCGGCCGGTGCGATCGCGCGCGTCGACCTCGAGGAGCAGATCCGCCACCTCGTCGCCGACGACCCCCTGACCGGGCTCGCCAACCGGCGCGTCGCGGACAACGCCGCGGAGGCCGCGCTCGAGTCCGGCGAGGAGGTCTGCATCGTCATGTGCGACGTCGACGGCCTCAAGCGCGTCAACGATGAGCTCGGCCACGACGTGGGTGACGACCTGCTGCGCAGCGTCGCGGACGTGCTGCGTCGCGCCGTCGAGCGCCTGCCGGGCAGCACCGCTGCGCGCCTCGGCGGAGACGAGTTCTGCCTCGTGACGGTCGGCCAGCACCGCGCCGAGGTCGCCGAGGTGATGCTCTCGACCACGCTCGAGTACCCGCTGCCGCACGGCGCCGCGATCTCCTACGGCCTGGCCTCGACGGCGATCACCGGCGAGATCTCTGCGCGCCACCTGTTCCGGCGCGCCGACATCGCTCAGTACCGGGTCAAGCGTGCGCGCGCCCGGGCCCGTCAGTCCGCCGTGCCGATCGCCGACCCGGCGGTCACCGCCGAGCGCGTGATCGTGACGGGCGTCTCCGCGATCACCGCCGCGCAGTCCGGCGTGGTGCCCCGGCTCTGCGCGCTCGCGGCTGCCACGACCGAGACGCTCGGCGGGTCGGCGTGGGCGGTGCTCATGCAGCGTGACGGCACCGCCTCGGCCGTGGCGCGCGGCGGCAGCCCCGCGGACGTGGATCACGAGCAGCTCGTCACGCAGGTGGTGCACGGGTCCTGGTTGGTGGAGATCGGGGCGTCGCCGCACGCGGCACAGGGACCCGCGGTCACGACCGCGCTGCACGCCCTGGCCGCCGTGGCGGTCGAGGGCGCCGCCTGACGCCGGCCGGCCCCGCACGCGGTGCGCGGGCCGTGGCCGAGGCGCCGAGCTCTCGACGTCGGTCGTCGCCACGTCCCTCGTCGCTGCGTCGATCGGCGCCGTGTCCCTCGTCGCTGTGTTGACGGGCGCCACGTCCCTCGTCGCTGCGTTGACAGGCGCCGTGTCCCTCGTGGCCCGCCGGGGTCGTGCTGGCCGTCAGCCGTGCAACGGGAGGGTCAGCGCCGTCTCGCCGTCCGCGGTGACGCGCACCGGCACCCCCCAGTCCTGGGCGTTGAGGTGGCACGCCGGGTACTCGACCGCGGGGTCGTCGTCGCACGACGCGGCGTGGGCCGTGACGTGCAGGACACCCTCGCCCACGGTGGGGTCGAGCACGAGCTCGCGCTCGAACGGGATGTCGTCGCCGGCACCCGCCAGCAGCAGCCCCGGCGGCGTGGCGGAGACCTGCAGGCGCGTGGAGGGGCCGAACCGGTCGTCGTACTTCTGACCGGTCGCGGGGGTGAAGACGACGTCGAGGCGCACGCGCTGCGCGAGGTCCGTGACCGGCCGCTGCGTGCGGTGCGCGCCGGCGTCGACGGACTGCGCGGCCAGGCTCGCCAGCGGGATCCTCGTGATGCGGTGCGCGGCCGACTCGACGACCAGGAGCGCCGCGTCCGCGCCGGAGCTGAGCACGACGAGCCCGCTCGGCTCGGCGAGGTCCGTCGCGAGGGTCGTGACCTCTCCGCCCGACCCCGCCTCGGCGGGGACGTAGCGGCGGACCGCGCCGTTGTACGTGTCCGCGACCGCGACGGAGCCGTCCGGCAGGACCGCGACACCCAGCGGGTGCTGCAGCCGCGCCTCGTCGGCGGGACCGTCGCGGTGCCCGAAGTCGAACAGACCCGCGCCGACGACCGTGCGCACCGCACCGGCGTACGCGCTCGCGTGCACGGGCGTGACCACGCGCAACGCCGAGGTCTCCGAGTCAGCGAGCCAGATGCGGCCGTCCGGCCCGACGGCCAGCCCCGACGGCTGCGCGAACCACGTCTCGGTCAGCGGCCCGTCGAGCAGCCCTTCGTTCATGGTGCCGCCGACGTGCGCGAGCGACCCCTCCTTGCCGTCGAACGCCCACAGCGTGTGGTTGCCGGCCATCGCGACGACGAACGCGCCCCACTCCTGCGACCACGCGACGTCCCACGGCGAGGAGAGCCGCACCGCGCGCGGCGGCCCGGCGTACCCCGCGCCCGTGCCACCGCCGAGCTCCGCGGACACGTTGTCCGACGCGCCCACCATGAGCTGCTGACCGGTCCCGGCGACGGTGGTCACCGTGCCGTCGTCGAGCCGCACGCCGCGCAGCGCGTGGTTCACGGTGTCCGCGACCAGCACGTCGTACCCGAGCCAGGGCCGCAGCTCGTCGGGCACGAGGCACAGGCCGTTCGGCTCGCTGAACCGCGCCTCGTCGGGACCGCCGTCGACGAGCCCGCGCTCACCCGAGCCGATCCGGCGCACGAGCGTCTCGCCGTCGGGTGCGAGCTCGGCGAGGCTGTGGTGCCCGGCGTCCGCGACGAGCAGCTTCCCGCCGGGCAGCGCGACCGCCTTGGCGGGGAACCGCAGCGTCCCGGGCGTGGCGGGCGGCGGCACGTACGGGCCCGCACCGCGGTGCAGAGTCCCGGCGGCCTCGTGCGTCGCGACGAGCTCGCGCACCAGGACCTCGAGGTTGTGCCGGTGCCCCTCGCCTGCCATCTGCGCGACGACGTAGCCCTGCGGGTCGATCACGACGAGCGTCGGCCAGGCGCGCGCCGCATAGGCCTGCCACGTGACGAGCTGCGGGTCGTCGAGCACCGGGTGGTGGACCTCGTAGCGGTCGACCGCCGCCGCGAGGGCGTCCGGGTCCGCCTCGTGCGCGAACTTCGGGGAGTGCACGCCGACCACGACGAGCACGTCGGAGAGCTCCGCCTCGAGCTCGCGCAGCTCGTCGAGCACGTGCAGGCAGTTGATGCAGCAGAACGTCCAGAAGTC
>JAEYUL010000114.1 GCA_023432565.1 Actinomycetes bacterium
CCGCGGCACCGCCCTCGTCGACCGGCTGCCCGCGGGTGGTCCGGGGGGCCCGCGACCGCGCCCGGTCAGGCCCGGGCCGGGGCGCGGCCCAGCCGGCCAGCGCGCCGCTGTCGGGTTCCTGCAGGCCGCCGCCGACGCGTACCCGGAGCTCAACACCGGCCCGCGCCTCGCGCAGTCGTACACCGACGAGCTCGGCCTGTTCTCCACCGCCTTCGTCTACGACACCGCGCTCGCGATCCTCGCGCTGCTGGCCGACGGCCGGCGCTCGTCGGTCGCCACCGCGAAGGTGCTCGGCGACGGCCTGGTGTACGCCCAGGAGCACGACCCCGCGTACGACGACGGCCGGCTGCGGCAGGGCTACAACGTCGGGCCGTACACGTTCTACGACGGCAACCCCCAGCCCTACGGCTTCGTCCTGCCGGACGGCAAGGCGAACATCGGCTGGCAGTTCGGCTTCCTCGGCACGGCGGTGGGCGACATGGCCTGGCCGGGCCTCGCGCTCGTGCAGCTCTACCGCGTCACGCGCGAGCGGCGCTACCGCGACGCCGCGGTGCGCATCGGCGAGTGGATCACGACGAGGACCTGGTCGACCAAGCCGCTCGGAGGGTTCTCGTTCGGCGTCGACGGGGCCGACAACCCGGTGCCCAACGGGTCCACCGAGCACAACATCGACTGCGTCGCGTTCTTCGCGATGCTGCGCTCCGTGACCCGCGACAAGAGGTGGACCAAGGCCGCCGCGCACGCCCGCGCGTTCGTCGACCGGATGTGGTCGCGCAGCAACGGCTGGTTCTGGACGGGCACGAACGACGGCGTCGAGATCAACCGCTCGCCCGTGCCGCTCGACCCGGCGACGTGGAGCTGGCTCGCGCTGCGCGAGCGCCGCTACGCCGGTGCGCTCGACTGGGCCGCGCGCACCCTGGCCGTCACCGACTCGTCGTCGGCCGCGACCTCGCAGCTGCCCGACGGGCTGACGGTCTCGGGCGTCACGTTCTCCACCGCGAGCCTGACGTCCACCGCGCAGTACAACGGCATCACCGTGCACCCCCAGGGCGTGTGGCTCGAGGGCACCGCGCAGCTCGCGACGTCCCTGCTCGACCGCGGCTCCCACCGTGACCGCGCCCGCGCCCGCGCGCTGCTCACGCAGGTCCAGCACGCCCAGGCGAGCCTGGGTGCGGGTCAGCACCTCGGCGGCACCGAGGTCACCGGCGGGGTGGTCGCGGCGTCCTCGCTGCTCGACTCGGGCTTCGACTTCGGCTACTTCCAGGTGCAGCACGTGGGCGCCACGTCCTGGTACGTCCTCGCCTCGACAACCACCAACCCCCTGCACTAACCCCCCCACCCCCACCGCCCCACCGCCCCCCACCCCCACCGCGAACTCGCGCGTCACTCGCGAGGTAGTGCATAACGCCGCACGACTTGGCGAGAAACGCACGACCGCACGGGCGGCGCGGGCGGCGCGGGCGGCGCAGGCGGGGCGGGCGGGCTTTCCCGTGATGTCGTGCGTTGCTCGCCGACTCGTGCAGAGGAACGCGCGAGTCGGTGAGGAATGCACGAGCCACTCGTCGTGCCGGCGCGGTGGGGGGCCGGGTGGTGGACGTTCCGGTTGCGGGGGACGGTCGGCGGGGTGAGTGTGGAGCGGCCGGTCGGGTGCGACGAGGAGCGGGGCCGGTACCCGACGTCGAGCGGTCGCCACCGCTCGCGCCGGGAGCTCGATGCCGCGCGGCCAGCCCGCCGATCACCTGGAGGACCCATGACCGCGACGCCGACCACGAACCCCCGCCCGCGCTCCGTGGTGGTCGCCGATCTGATCGCGCACCGCACGCTCGCGGTCGCCGCGGTGCTCGTGGGCGCGGTCGGTGGAGTGCTCACCGCGCTCGCCACGACCGCCGTCGGCTAGCGGCACCCGAGAGCTGAGGAAGGCCGACGCCCGCCGTCGGCTGGCGGCGACCCAGGCGCGGGGCAGGGCAGTGCTCGCGCGCCACTGACGGCTGGTGGTGACCCGGGCGCGGGGCAGGGCAGTCCTCCCCGCGCGCCACTGACGGTTGGCGGTGACCCGGGCGCGGGGCAGGGGCAGCGCTCACCGCGCGCTACTGACGGCTGGCGGTGACCCGGGCGCGGGGCAGGGCAGTGCTCGCGCGCTGCTGGCGGCTGGTGGTGACCCGGGCGCGGGGCAGGGCAGTGCTTGCGCGCTGCTGACGGCTGGCGGCACGCGGGCGCGGGGCAGGGCAGTGCTCACCGCGCGCTACTGAGGAGCCAGGGCATCGACGCGCATTCGGGCCGACGCGCCGCACCGGTGCGAGCACGCCGACGGGTACGGTCGGCGCGTGATGACCACAGCGTGGGACGGGGCCTCCCTGACGTGGCACCGGGAGGGTGGCCAGGGTGAGCCGGCGGTCGTCCTGCCCGGCGGGCCCTGCCGCGGCGCCGAGTACCTGGAGGGCTTCGCCGGCCTCGCTGAGGACCGCCCCCTCGTCGTGCTGCACCCCCGCGGCGCCCCCACGACGAGCGTGCCCTCACGTGGCTGGTGGGCCGACGCCGACGACGTCGTGGCGCTCACCCATCATCTGGGACTCGCGTCGCTCGACGTGGTCGCGCGCTCGCAGGGACCCGGGTCGCGCTCGCTCTCCTGGCGCGCCACCCCGCCCACGTCCGGTCGCTGCTGCTCGTCACACCGTCCGCGTCGTGGCTCACCGGCACGCCACCCGACGGCGACGAGCTCCTCCTCGCCCGCCGTGACCCTCACGCCAGGGCAGCGCTCGACGCGCTCCCCGGGGGCACGCACCCGCGGACCAGGCCGAGTTCCAGCGGCAGCGCGAGATGGTCGCCGCCGGCTCCTACGCCCGGCGGACCGAGCGCGAGCAGCGGCACGCCCGCGTCGGGGAGCAGACGCTCGCCGCCGTCCATGCCTGGTCCCACGGCGTGCCCGAGGACGCCGCGGACCAGGTGCTCGCCGCGCCGCACCCGCCGACGCTCGTCGTCGCCGGCACCGAGGACGCCCTGTCCGGCCGCGCGCCCGTCAGTGCGTACGCAGCCGCGCTGTCCGCGTCGCTCACGTGGATCGAGGACTGCGGGCACTATCCGTGGGTCGAGCAGCCCGAGGAGTTCCGCTCCGTCGCCGCGGACTGATGGCGCCGCCCGGCACTCTGACGCCGCCCCCACCCGCCGTGCGAGCTCGGGCGCGGTCGCGCATCGGTCGTGGCGGTGTCCAGGCCGCTGCCCCACTCACCCCCTGGCCGCCCTCGCGCTGACGCGATGCCGTGCGTGTACTCGACCATCCGCGCCCCTACCTGAGAACGCAACGGACCGACGAGCCGTCGGCGACATGCGTAACTACGCAGCGTGCGAGCCTCCGACACCGCTCACGAGGCCGTGCTCGGGCACCAGGTGGGGCACGAGTGACGTCAGGGGTAGCTCGTCTGGGCCTGCGGGGGCTCGTCGGGGGCGGCCCAGCCCGTCGCCTCGAGCGGGGACGCGCCCGGGACGAGGCGCTGCGACAGCGGCGGCAGGTGGACCGCAGGGGGCGACGCGTGGGCGACACCGAGAGCGACCGCGAGAGACCGCGGGCCGGGCGGCGTCTCGCCGGTCCAGGCCGGCTCGCGGGTCGAGAGCATCGTGACTTCCTCAGCGTTGCCGGACGTCGCGTGGTGAGCGGCGTCGCTCTGCTTGTCTCATCGGGAGGAGCACCGGAAGGGTTGAGCGATACCGGCTGTGCTGTCCGGCGGGTTCGAGTCGGGGCGGCTCGGTTGTCCACAGACGTGAGACGACGTGTGATCCGGTGTGTCCGATCTGGGTAGGTTCGCCGCCGTGCGCTTCCCGAAGCTCGTCGCGAGCGTCACGCTTGCCGGCGCCCTCGTCCTCGTCGCCGGCTGCGACAGCAGCACCCCGTCGGCGGACCCGACCACGGCGAGGACAGTGCCCTCGGTGACGCGCTCGTCCACGCCCGGGCCGCCATCGACGTTGGAGGCGGAGGAGTTCGACGCCACGATCCCGCCCGCGCGACCCGCCGGGCTCGATGGGCCGCCCTCCCAGGAGACGGCGGGTGAGGCCGCGGGCTACTTCATGTCCTTGTTTGCCTACGTGTTCGCAACAGGCGACGTGACTGAGTGGAAGCGCCTGAGCGGGGAAGCGTGCGACTACTGCGACGGCGTCATCGATGCCGCAGCTGAGTACCAGGACGAAGGGAAGCGTACGTCGGGTGGGCGGATCGAGATCACGGACGTCCAGGCTTTCGACTACATGCCCGGCGAGTTCGCTGTCGTCGTTGCCGTGACGCAGCACCCTTCCCAGGTGATCAACGCGGAGGGCGAGAGGGCGGGGGAAGCGGGGGTCACGACCGCCAGTGCCGAGATGCACCTGGTCTGGGCACATGACCAGTGGCGGGTGGAGACAGTCGATCTCACGATGCTCACCGAGTCATGAGACGAGGCGCCCTCTGCCCTCGCCGGCTAGACGGTCTTGCGGTCGCGGGCCGGAGTCATGGGTGGGCCGGTGACGTGCCCTCAGGCGGTGTCCCACCAGCGCAGGACTCGCAGTGCGCGGAGCGTGACCCAGCGGCTCGGGAAGCCCTCAGCCTCGGCTTCCATCTCGATCAGGCTCGGTCCTTGGTGGCAGTTCTCGTACGGGAACAGCCCGTGCGGGCCAGCCTTGGCGCGGACCAGCTCGACGGCTTCGCTGAGCCGCGGGTCGCGGCGGTCAGCGAGCCGGAAGTGGTCGAGCCCGCGCAGGACGTCGTAGTACCAGCGCACGGGGTAGGAGAGCATCGTGAACCGCGGGTCGACGATCTCGCCGGTGGCGAGGCGTCGCAGCAGCCCGCGCGCGAGCAGGTACTCCTCGCCGGCGGCCTGGGCGGCGCGGGTGGCGTCGGTGGCACCGCCGGCGGCGTCGAGTGCGCGCAGGCCTTCAAGGACGCAGATGGTGGAGTGGAACGACGAGACCGCGGTGGAGTCCTCGGCCCAGCAGTTCCAGCCCCCGTCGGGCAGGTGCCGTTCGAGGAGCTTGCCGACGACCGCGTCGGTGGGCTGTCCGAAGTAGGCGCCGATGGCCAGCGTGGCGCCGTTGATGCACGGCTCGACCTCGCCGGAGAAGTAGGGCGAGCCGTCGTACTCCCACCGCACGTTGTCCCGCACGCGTGTGATCGCGAGCTGAGCCTGCGGGCTCGCGGGGTCCAGCCCGTAGTCGCACAGCGACTGCAGCGAGAAGTGGGTCGCGGTCCACGCGTCGAAGAACGGACGCTGCTCGCTGGCCCAACCCGGTCGGTACGTGCCGCCGTCCCACCGGCCGTCGTCGCCCTGCTCCGCCAGGAGCCGAGCGCCCCAGCCCTCGGTGGCGACGCGCGCGCGCTCGGCCGCGACCTCGTCGTCCGGTGCCCCGACGAGGTCGCGCATGACCTGCCAGCGGATCGCCGGGTCTCCGGAGAGCAGGTACTCGGTCACTGCGTCCATGTCGGCCGACGCTAGACCCGGGCTCCGACACGCGAAAGCCCCACACCGGGACCGATCGCCGCGGGGGCCGCCGCCCAAGGGCAGGGGCGGGGCGGGCAGACGGAGGGCGAGCTCCGGTCGATCCGCGCCGGTCCCCGAGGGCACCTCTACGCTCGCCACCATGACGCGACGACCGAGAGCACTGGTGCTGGGCGGCACGAAGTTCGTGGGGGTGCACCTGGTCACGAGCCTGCTGCGCGACGGGTGGGACGTCACGACGTTCACCCGCGGCCGGTCGGTGCCCGACGTGGACCCCGGACTGTTCGCGGGCGTCACGCGCCTGGCCGGTGACCGCAACGGGGACGTCTCCGCGCTCGCGCACGGGCACTGGGACGTGGTGCACGACCTGACGTCGTTCCACCCGGACCAGGTCGCTCGCAGCGGGGAGCACCTGGCCGGCCGGTGCGATCACTACGTGCTGGTCTCGACGATCTCCACGTACGCAGACCTCGGCGCCGCGGGGATCACGGAGGACGCCCCGCTCGCGACGTTCGACGGGCATGTCCCGGACGAGGTCACCGGCGACACCTACGGCGGGCTCAAGGCCCTGTGCGAGGCGGCCGCAGCCGAGCTGTTCGGCAGCCTGACGATCGTGCGGCCGTCGATCATCGCCGGTCCGCTCGACCCGACGGACCGCTTCACGTACTGGGTGGTGCGCCCGAGCGCGCCCGGCCCGCACGTGGCCCCGCCGCTCGACAGCGCGGTCCAGTACGTCGACGCGCGGGACCTCGCGGACTGGATGGTGCGCCTGGGTGCCGACCGGGTGCCGGGCACGTTCAACGCCGCGACGGTCCCGTTCGCGTTCGGTGACCTCCTCGAGGCGGTGGCCGACGAGACGGGGGTCGCCTCGCAGCCGGTGGTCCTGAGCGACGAGCAGCGTGAGGCCGAGCAGGTGGCGCCGTGGGCGGACCTGCCGATGTGGTTGCCGCCGGCGGACGAGTCGATGCGCGGCATGTTCCAGGTCGACACCTCGCGCGCGCAGGCGGCCGGGCTACGCACGCGGCCGCTGCGCGAGACGGTGCGGGACACGCTCGCGTGGGCACGCCGGCGAGGTGGCGACCTCGTGGTGGGTCTCTCGGCGGAGCGCGACGCGGAGCTCGCGGCCCGGTACGCGGGCCAGTAGGGGGCGCACGCACCGGGCGCCGGCCGCTCGTCGGGGACGAGGGACCGGCGCCGGGTCGTGCGTCAGTACGTGAAGCTCTCCGCGGTGGACCGCAGGTCGGCCGACATGCGGGCGAGCTCGGCGACGGAGGCGTTCACCTGCCCGATCACCTCGGTGCTCGTGGACGTCGCGGAGGCCACCCCGGTGATGTTCGTGGCGATCTCCCCCGACCCGGTCGCAGCCTCGGCCA
>JAEYUL010000146.1 GCA_023432565.1 Actinomycetes bacterium
GCCCGCGAGGGTGGCTGCGCCGGCGCCGCGGCGAGCGTTGCGGCGCGCGGGGCGGAAGTCGCGCACGGGCCAGCCGAGCTCGGCTGCGCGGCGGCGCAGCCGGCGGTCGGGGTTGATCGCGCACGGGAAACCGACGCTGCTCAGCAGCGGCAGGTCGTTGGTCGAGTCGCCGTAGGCGAACGAGCGGGTCAGGTCGAGCCCGGCCCGTTCGGCGAGCTCGCGCACGGCACGGGCCTTCGCCTCCCCGTGCAGGAGGTCCCCGACGAGGCGGCCCGTGTAGAAGCCGTCGCGCTCCTCGGCGATCGTGCACAGCGCCCCCGACGCGCCGAGGCGACGCGCGAGGAGCTCGGCGATCTCGCGCGGTGACGCCGTGACGAACCAGACCGGGACGCCCGCCGCACGGTGCGCGTCGAGCAGCGCGCGCGTGCCGGGGTAGATCCGCAGGTGCAGGACCTCGTCGTAGACGTCCTCCGCGATCGCCGTGACCTCCGCGACCGACCGGCCGCGCATGATCGCGAGCGCCTCGCCGCGCAGCGAGTCGATCTGGCGCCGGTTCTCACCGAGCACCCGGTAGCGCAGCTGGTGCCCGGCGAAGCGCACCAGGTCCCACGACCGGAAGAAGCCGCGGCGGTACAGCCCGACGGCGAGGTGGAACGCGCTCGCCCCGCGCACGATCGTGTTGTCGACGTCGAAGAACGCGGCCGCGCGGGGCGCGGTGGGGCCGTCGACGGCGGGTGCGTCGGCGTCCGAGCCGCTGGCGGAGGGCATTGGTTCACTGTATCCAGCGCGGGCGGGGGTCCGGACGTCCGGCCCGGTCGTGCCCGCGGAGCGCCGTCGCGCGCCGCCGGGCGTCGCAGCGACCCACGGACGGCGCCGCGGGTCTAGGGTCGGCACGTGCACGACGAGCCGAAGACCGCCCCCCGTGTGGTGCTGTTCTCCCGTGCGGGCTGCCACCTGTGCGACGACGCGCGCGCGCTCGTCGCGGCGGAGGCGGACCGCGCCGGGACCACGTGGCGCGAGGTCGACGTCGACCGGGACTCCGAACCGGGTCGCGACCTCGGCGAGCTGAGCGAGCTCGTGCCCGTGGTGGAGGTCGACGGCGTGCGTCAGGGCTACTGGCGGATCGAGGCGGCGCGGCTGCGGCGCGCGCTGGCCGCCCGCTGACGGCACGACGATGAGCGGGGGTCCGACGATCTGCGCCGGCGGGGCGGGCGCGCGATGACGGCCGGCCAGGTCCCGGACGCGACCGTCGCCCGACTGCCGGGGTACCTGCACGCCCTCGAGGCGGTGCGGGACGCGGGGGTCGTGACGTCCCAGGAGCTCGCGCGCGCGGCGGGCGTCTCGCCCGCGCAGCTGCGCAAGGACCTGTCGTTCCTCGGCTCGTACGGCCGCCGCGGTATCGGGTACGACGTGGCGCACCTGGCGCGCCAGATCGGCGTGGTGCTGGGGGTGCGCACGCGGCGCACGGTCGTGATCGTGGGGATCGGGTACCTGGGCCACGCGCTGGCGAGCTACGGCGGGTTCGCCGAGCGCGGCTTCGACGTCGCGGCGCTCGTCGACGCGGACCCCGCCGTCGTCGGGACGCGCGTGGCGGGGCTCGTCGTCGAGCCGATCGACGAGCTCGCCCGGACGGTGGCGCGCACGGGGGCGTCGGTCGGGGTGATCGCGGTCCCGGCGGTGCGGGCGCAGGACGTGTGCGACGCGCTGGTGGACGCGGGAGTGACGGCGTTGCTGACGTTCGCGCCACGGGTGCTGAGGGTGCCCGCCGGCGTGACGGTCCGCGCGGTCGACGTCGCCAGCGAGCTGCTCATCCTGGCGTTCCACGACGCTCGTCGGCGCGAGGGCCCGTGATCAGCGCCGCCTGACGACGACGCAGGGCGGGCCCGACGACGGTGCGACGGACCCGCCCTGCGGCGGCGGGCTGCTCGGCGAGCGGCCGGGGCGTCAGGCCTGCTTGATGGCCGAGACGTCGAGGGTGATGGTGACCTTGTCGGAGACGAGGACGCCGCCGGCCTCGAGGGCCGCGTTCCACGTGAGGTCGAAGTCCTTGCGCGAGATCGTCAGGGACGCCTCGAAGCCGGCGCGGGTGTTGCCGAACGGGTCGACGGCCGAGCCGTTGAACTCGGTGGCGAGCTCGACCGGGCGCGTGACACCGTGGATCGTGAGGTCGCCGGCGATCACGTAGTCGCCGCCTTCGGCGCGGATCTCGGTCGAGGAGAACGTCCAGCTGCCGAACTTCTCCACGTCGAAGAAGTCGCCGCTCTTGAGGTGCCCGTCGCGGTTCGCGTCGCCCGTGGACACGGTGGACGGGTCGAGCGTCGCGGTCACGGACGTGTGCGCGAGGTCCTCGCCGACGGTGATCGCACCGTCGGTCACCGCGACGGTGCCGCGGACCTTGGAGATGCCGGCGTGCCGGACCGTGAAGGCCGCCTCGGTGTGGGAGGGGTCGATGGCCCAGGTCCCGGCGGTCAGGCCGGCGGGCAGAACGGTGCTGGCGGTGGTGCTCATGTGGTGCTCCCTCGTCGTGGGGTCGTCGGCTCGTCATCGGCCTCGGTTCGAGATCGTTGAATTCTCAACGACCCGTTAGTTCAAAGTTGTACTACAGTGGGAGGTGCAGCGCAACCCGGCGTGCCGCGCGTCACAGCCGCACAGGACGCGCGAACCCGCGTCCAGCCGAGCGCACACGCGCACACCCGGCCATCGCGCGGCGCCGGATCGGGTGAACCGCTGCACGACCCGCCCCGCCTCCCCACGGGACGGACACAGACAGGCACGATCGACTCGTCCGCCCGGACGGGCCCCGCGCACATGAGAGGTGACCCGTGACCGACCCGACGACTGCGAGCCTCGAGCGCGTCGACGAGGCCCACGCCGAGACCGAGTCGCAGGTGCGCTGGCTCACCGCCGACGAGCAGGTGTCCTGGCGCGCCTACCGCACCGCCACCGCGATGCTGTCCGACGTGCTCGCCCACGAGCTCGAGGAGGACTGCGGGCTCTCGATCCACGAGTACGAGGTGCTCGTGCGTCTCTCGGAGTCGCCCGGCCGCACGATGCGCATGTCCGAGATCGCGACCGGGCTCGCGCACTCGCGCAGCCGCCTCACGCACACGATCAGGCGGATGGAGGAGCAGGGCCTCGTGGAGCGCCGCCAGTGCCCGTCCGACGCGCGGGGCGTCGACTGCACCATGACGGAGCTGGGGTGGCGCAGGCTCGTCGCCGCGGCGCCCGGTCACGTGCGGTCCGTGCGTGCCCACCTCGTCGACGTGCTGACGCCCGAGCAGTTCGCCGCTCTCGGCGAGGCGATGCAGGCCGTGCGCGACCACCTCACCGGTGGTGCGTGTCACCCGGGTGAGCGCCGACTCGGCCCCGAGCACACCCGTGCGTGAGGGACACTGACTGCCATGGTCGCGACCACCATCCACCTGATGCGTCACGGCGAGGTGCACAACCCGCAGGGAGTGCTCTACGGCCGGCTGCCCGGCTACCGCCTGTCCGAGCGAGGGCGCGCGATGGCCCGCATCGTCGCCGCGCACCTGTCGGGGCGCGAGTACGACGGCTCCTGGCTGAGCGAGCTGGGGCACGACGACGAGGCCGCCGACTCGGTCGCCCGCGGCGCGGGGCTCGCGCTGCCGGTGGGCGCTCCGCACGACGTCGTGGCCGTGATCGCCTCCCCGCTCGAGCGTGCGCAGGAGACCGCGGCCCCCATCGCGGCCGCGTTCGGCGTGCCCGTGGGCACCGACACCCGCCTCATCGAGGCCGACAACCACTTCCAGGGGCTGACCTTCGGGGTCGGTGACGGGTCCCTGCGCCACCCCGAGCACTGGCCCTACCTGCGCAACCCGTTCCGGCCGTCCTGGGGCGAGCCGTACCGCGAGCAGGTCGACCGGATGCTCGCCGCCGTCGAGGACGCGCGCGCGGCGGCACGGGGCCACGAGGCCGTGCTGGTCTCCCACCAGCTGCCGGTGTGGGTCACGCGGCTCGCGCTCGAGAACCGCCGCCTGTGGCACGACCCGCGCAAGCGGCAGTGCTCCCTGGCGTCGCTGACGAGCCTGCGCTACGAGGACGACCAGCTCGTCTCGATCACGTACACCGAGCCCGCCGCCGCGCTCCTGCCGGGTGCCCTGACCGTGGCCGGGGCCTGACGTGCGCGAGCACGCCCG
Organism: Actinomycetes bacterium; assembly: GCA_023432565.1. Taxonomy (GTDB): domain Bacteria; phylum Actinomycetota; class Actinomycetes; order Actinomycetales; family Cellulomonadaceae; genus Cellulomonas. The sequence continues at coordinate 4,161 of JAEYUL010000146.1, forward strand.
CCTGCGCCGGCTCTCGACCGCGCGCGTCGCGGCGTCCGCGGTCGTCGTGCTCGTGGTGGCTGCGCTCGCGGCGTGCGGCCCGGCCGAGCAGACCGCGCCGACCGACGTCGTCGGGCAGAACTACCAGTCCGGCGACGGCTCGACGACGACGTGGACCGTGGACGACCGCAAGGGGCCCGTCGAGCTCTCCGGGACCGACTACGCCGGGCAGACGCAGGACGTGACCGCCTGGCAGGGCGACGTCGTCGTCCTCAACACCTGGTACGCGGCGTGCCCGCCCTGCCGCGCGGAGGCCCCCGACCTGGTCGCGATCGCGAACGACTACGCCGACTCGGGCGTGCACGTGCTCGGTCTCAACTCGCGTGACGAGGCAGGAGCCGCCGAGGCGTTCCAGCGCACCTTCGAGATCCCCTACCCGAGCATCGACGACCGCACGGGTGCCGCGGTCGCCGCGCTGCAGGGCATCGTGCCGCTCAACGCCGTGCCGACGACGGTCGTCCTCGACCGCCAGGGCAAGGTCGCCGCGCGCATCGTGGGTCTCGCCGACGGCTCGACGCTGCGCACCCTGGTCGACGACCTGCTCGACGAGCCGGTGGCCTCGTGACCCTCGCCGCGCTCGCGGCGTCGGCGAGCGGTGCGTCCGTGGCCGCGGCGCCGGTGCTCGCCGATGCGGGAGACGCCTTCGGCCGCGCGGCCGCCAGCGGCTCGCTCGCGCTCGCCGTCCCGGTCGCGGTGCTGGCCGGGCTGGTCTCGTTCGCGTCGCCGTGCGTGCTGCCCCTCGTGCCCGGGTACCTCGCGTTCCTCGGCGGGATGACGGGCGCGGCCTCGGGCCGCACCGCGCTCGGCCGCGGCGTGGCACCGGCGGTCGCCGGCGGCGTCGTGCGCGGCCCGGTGCCCGGTCTGCCGACGGTCGGCACGACGACCCCGGGGGCCGAGGCGGCGGCGGCGACGGCCGCACCCACGAGCACGGCGGCGACCGCCCCCGGCCGCGCCCGCGTCCTCGCAGGCGTCGGGCTCTTCGTCGCGGGCTTCTCCCTCGTCTTCGTCGTGCTCGGCGTCCTGGCGGGAAGTGCGGGCGCCGCGCTCGTGCAGTGGTCGGACACGCTCTCGCGCGTCCTCGGCGTCGTCGTGATCCTCATGGGCCTGGCGTTCCTGGGCTTCGTGCCCTTCCTGCAGCAGGACAAGCGTCTGCACCTGGCGCCGCGCGCAGGGTTGTGGGGTGCACCGCTGCTCGGCATGACGTTCGGGCTCGGCTGGACGCCGTGCATCGGCCCGACCCTCGCGGCGATCTACACGCTCTCGCTCGACCAGGCGTCCGCGACCCGCGGCGCCCTCCTCGCGGCCGCGTTCTGCGTCGGCCTCGGTCTGCCGTTCGTGCTGGTGGCGCTCGGCGTCGAGCGCTCCGCGCGGGCGCTGGCGTTCCTGCGCCGGCACCGGCTCGCGATCATGCGGGTCGGCGGCGGACTGCTCGTCGTCCTGGGCGGCGCACTCGTCACCGGGGTGTGGGACCAGTGGGCGCAGTGGCTGCAGGGAGTGTTCACCGACGACTTCGTGCCGGTGGTGTGACGTGACCTCGTACCGACCCGACGGCCTCGAGGACACGTTCTCGACGACCGACACCCACGACGGCCCGGACGATCGCGCGCCCGCCGGCTCGCACGCGAGCGCGCCCGAGCGCGACCGGGCGCCGCAGCTGCCGACGCTGGGCGTCGTCGGCTGGGCGCGCTGGGCGTGGCGCCAGCTGACGAGCATGCGGGTCGCGCTGCTCCTGCTCATGCTGCTGGCGGTGGCCGCCGTGCCCGGCACGATGTTCCCGCAGAACGCGCAGGACCCGGCGCGGGTCGCCGAGTACCTCGCCGACCACCCGGGCACGGGGCCGTGGCTCGAGCGTCTCGGCCTGTTCGACGTGTACTCCTCGATCTGGTTCTCGGCGATCTACCTGATGCTGTTCATCTCGCTCGTCGGGTGCATCCTGCCGCGCACGCGCGCGCACGTGAGCGCGCTGCGCGGGCGGCCGCCGCGCACCCCGCGCCGGCTGACCCGCTTCCCGGCCCGCGCCGAGGCGACCACCGACGCCGGCCCCGAGCAGGTCGTGCTCGCCGCGCGGGACGTCCTGCGCCGCGGACCGGTCTGGCTGCCGTTCGGGCGCTCGTACCGCGTGGACGTGCACGACGAGAAGAACGGCACGTGGTCGGTCTCGGCCGAGCGCGGCTACCTCAGGGAGACGGGCAACCTCGTCTTCCACCTCGCGCTCGTCGGGCTGCTCGTGTCGGTGGCCGCAGGGCAGATGCTGCACTACCGCGGGCAGGCGATCATCCTGCAGGGCCGCGGCATGGCCAACGCCGTCAAGGAGTACGACACGTTCGAGAAGGGCACGGCGTTCCGGGAGGACAGCCTCGAGCCCTTCACCGTGCGGCTCGACGACTTCACCGCCAGGTTCGACGAGCGGACGCTCGAGCCGCGTGACTTCGCCGCCGACGTCACCGTGACCGACCCCGACGGGACGCAGCACGCGGAGACGATCAAGGTCAACCACCCGCTCGAGCGCGACGGCGGCAAGATCTACCTGCAGGGCAACGGGTACGCGCCCGAGCTGACCGTGCGCGACGCGTCCGGCGAGGTCGCGTTCGCCGGAGCGGTGCCCTTCCTGCCGCAGGACGAGGTCTACACCTCGCGCGGCGTCGTCAAGGTGCCGGACGTCTCCGGTGACCAGCCGCAGATCGGGCTCGTCGGGTACCTGCTGCCGACTGCGGCCGAGGTCGCCGACGGCATCTTCCGCTCGACCCACCCGCAGCCCGGTGCGCCGCTGCTGGTCCTGTCGGTGTGGTCCGGCAACCTCGGCCTGGACACCGGCGTGCCGCAGAACGCCTACCGGCTCGACGAGTCGCGCATGGAGCAGGCCGTCGACGCCGACGGCAAGGCGATCACGCTGTACCTGCGCCCGGGCGAGACGGTCGAGCTGCCCGACGGGCTGGGGTCGGTGACGTTCGGGTCGCTGTCGCGGTTCGTCGCGCTCGACCTGCGGCACGACCCCGCGCTGACGTACGTGCTCGTGTTCTCGCTCGTCGCGTTCGCGGGTCTGGCGGCCTCGCTGTTCGCACCGCGCCGCCGGCTGTGGATCCGTGCGTCGGTGGCCGACCGCCCGTCGGGCGGCCAGGACGGCCAGGACGGGGAGCCGGGCGCGCAGGACGAACCGGCCACACAGGGATCTACAGTGGTGACCGCTGCCGGGCTCGCGCGCGGAGACGACGTCGGCCTGCAGCCCGAGCTCGAGCGCGTGGTCGTCGCGGCGCTCACCGCGGCCGAGCGTCGGGCCGCCGCACAGACGCCACCGCCGACCGGCACGAGGGAGCCGGACCGGCCGCAGGACTCTGATGGGAGAAGGCATGGACACGGGTGACCTGAGCACGCTGCTGGTCTGGGCGGCGGCGACGGCCTTCACCATCGCGCTCGTCGCCTACACGGTCGACCTCGCGCGGCTCGCCGACAACGCCCAGCGGCGACGCGGCGCCGCGGCCGGGGCCGCGACCGACGCCACGGACGGCGTCGCGGGTGCGCAGCGCGCCGACCAGCGCGCGAGCGCGGCC
>JAEYUL010000172.1 GCA_023432565.1 Actinomycetes bacterium
GGGGGGCGCCCCGCGCCCCCCCCGCCCGGCCGGCCGGCGCGCGGACCCTCACATCCACGCGCCGGCCTGTCTCGGTCACCTCTTCACGACGACCGCCGCGGAGGTGACGGTGCGGGTGACGTAGCCGGTGCGCGACCCGGTGACCTTGACGGTCACCTTCTTGCCCGCCATGGCGGAGGTGAGCCGCAGGGTCGAGGTGCTCGCGACCTTCTTGCCGTCGACGTACCACGCGTACGTCACGGTCGACGGAGTCGGGCTCCACGTGCCGCGCAACGCGGTGAGCGTGCGACCCACCTGGGCCGTGCCGGAGATCCGCGGCGCGGGAGCCGTGAACGTCCCCCGCGCGACCGCGGTCGCCGACGAGGTCACCGCCAGCGTCGAGTAGCCCGTGCGGGAACCGGTGACCCGGACCGTGAGCTTCTTGCCCGCGAGCGTCGACGAGATCGTGAGCGACTGGGACGTCGCACCCGCGATCTTCGTGCCGTTGGCGTACCACTGGTACTTCACGGTCGTCGGGGACGGCGTCCACGTGCCGCGGAGCGCCTTGACGGTCGAGCCCACCTTGACCGTGCCGGAGATGCGCGGCTTCGGTGCCACGAAGGTGCCCTTGGCGACGGGGCCGACCGCTGCGGACAGCGCCGACGCACCGGCCAGGCCGTCTCCCGACCCCGTGACCCGCACCGTGATCCGCTTGCCGACCTGGGCCGGCGTCAGGGTGAGCGACGTGCCGGTCGCGCCCGTGATCGCGGCGCCGTTCGCCTGCCACTGGTAGGCCAGGCGCACCCCGCTGGGACCCCAGCCCGTGGCAGCGACCTTCAGCCGCGAGCCCACGGCGGGCGTGCCCGTGACCGTGACGGTCCCGACCTCGACCTGGACCGGCTCGGGGACGCACTCGAGCTCCGGGAAGCTGAACGCGTAGGTGATCACCTGCGTGTCGCCGCTCAGGACGTACCCCGGCAGCGGACGCGCCACGACGGTCACCGACTCGCCGGCTGCCACCGTGAGCCGGCCGGTCACGTCCTCGCCGTCCACGGTGTAGCGCACACCCTCGACGTCGGGGATCGTGATCGAGCCGGCGGACGCCGAGCCGGCGACGCACACGGGCTCCGTGCTCGTCGGGGCGAGCGCCGTCACCTCGACCAGCGGGGCCGGGCACTGCGGAGCCGTGAACGTGTGCTCCCACTGAGCCGGCGCGCCGTCGGCGAGCGCGTAGCCGTCGGCCGCGTGGGCCGTCACCGTGACGGTCGCGTCGGCCGGGACCTCGAGCGGGCCCGAGACGACCTCGCCGTCGACGCGGTAGACGACGCCCGTGACCTGCGGGACGACGACGGTGGCCGGCAGCGGCGCGCCGTCGACGCACTCGAGCGCCTCGGTGAACGTCGGCGCCTGCGGCGTGACGGTCTCGAGCTGCGGCACGGAGGCGGCGATGACCTGCCACTCGTTGATGCCGACCGACCCCTCGCCCTCCTCCTGCCCCCACGACTGGGCGACGATCCGCAACGACCTGGTCGTCACCGGCTCGAAGTCGACGCGGTGGAACCCGTTGCTCGTGCGGCCGTACACCGAGCCCTCGCGCAGCGAGACCTCGCGCCAGGTGCTCCCGTCCAGGTACTGCAGCACCCACGACGACGGCGGGATCATGCCCGCGTTGGCCGTGTCCTGGCTGTCGCGGAACCACCACACGCCCACCGAGTCGGTCGCGACGTCGAACTCCCACGTCAGCATGGCGACCATCTCGCCGACCTGCGGCCACGTGCCCCACTGCGCCCCGAACTTGGACGAGACGTTCTCGAACGGCGCGTTGCTGCCGTCGTTGAGGCCGTTGACGCTGTTCCAGGACGCCGTGTACGTGGTCCACGGAGTGGCGTACGACGCGATGTTCCCCGTGAGCGCGGCGTTCGGGTCGCGCGGGATCATCACCGTCCCGTTGGCCACGTTGCCCGCGAGGTCACGCGCCCGGAACACGAGCTGGTGCGGCTGGCCCGACGGCGCCGGGACCACCGTGCCGGTCGTGACCGTGATCCACGCGCCCTCCCCGTCGAACCGGTACTCGAGCGCGTCGACGCCGGACAGCGCGTCGCTCGCGGTGAGCGTGACGGTGCGCGCACCCTCGTCGAGGACGCCGGCGACCGTCGGGGCGACCTTGTCGATCTTGACCTCGCGCGAGACGACCTGCGACTCGTTGCCCGCTGCGTCGCGCGCCTTGCCGCTGATCGTCGTGGTGCCCGATGCCGTGACGGTGACGTCGACGTGCCGCACGTCCGCGGTGGTCTGCCACTCGCCGTCGCCGACCTTCGTCGAGAGCGTCGTGAGGTAGTCCACTGCGTCGTCGGCGGCGACCCGCGCGACGACGTTCGAGGAGTACCAGCCCGCCTTCCCGGTGCTGCCCGACGCAGCGATCGAGACGCTCGGGGCGACCTCGTCGGCCGGTGGGGTGACGCTCGGGTCCTCGTCGACCGTGACGGTCGCCGTGACGTACTCGGCGGCGACGCCGAGCGCCCGCCCCTCGACCGTGAAGGTGCCCTCGGTCGCGTACGACGCGGGGTCGATCGCGCGCCAGCTGACGGGCGCCCACAGCTGCGCACCGCCGGCCGTGATCCGCACGGCCTTCGGGAGCGCGGGGGCGACGCCCGGCGCGGTGACCACCAGGACCGGTGCGACCGCGGTCGGCGCGACCGCGTTGACCTCCCACTCGGAGACCGCCACGGAGTTGAAGTACGCCCCGCTCGCACGGCCCGCGAACGTCGCGCGCAGCGCGGTCGTCGTCACCGGGGTGAAGGTCACGTCGAGCCAGCGGTTGTTCGTCGTCGGGTACGTCGCGCCCTGCACCGGCTGCCACGCGCCGTCGGCGTCGAGGTACTCCATCGACCACGACGCGGGCGGGCGGATCCAGTTGGAGTCCTGGTGGAACTGGATGCCGACCGAGCCGATGTGCACCGGCGTGTCCCACTGGTAGGCCAACCAGTCCTTCTCGTGGGCGCTCGTCGTGCCGCGGTAGTTGCCCCACTGGTCGGGCGGCAGCAGCGCGGTCGTCGCCCGGAAGCCGTCGTTGACGGCCGTCGTGCGCATCGGCGGCTGCTCGGTGAACGAGGCCGTGACCTTCGCGTCGAGCGCGACGTTGGGCGTCAGACGGAACCGGGGGTCGTCGGCGAGGGTCTGCGTCACCGGGAGCATCCGGTCGCCGTCCCACTGGACCTCGTCGATCGCGACCGACCGACGGAAGTGCCCGCCGCCCACGGCGTCCTTGGTGTGGTAGGTCATGTACCAGGTGCCGTCGAACTCGATGACCGACGGGTGCACGGTCGTCGCCGACGTCCCGGACAGGACGATGCCCTGGTACGTCCACGGGCCCATCGCGGTGGGCGCCGTCGCGTGCGCGATGCACGCCTGGTAGTTGGACGGGGTGCAGTCCGAGCCGCCCCGCTTCCAGTCGTAGACCATGTGGTAGGTGCCGTTGCGCTCGAACACCCACGGTGCCTCGTAGAACGAGGTCAGGCCCGAGATCGTCGAGATCGATCCCTCGCGCTCGATCATGTTCGACTTGAGCTTCGTGACGCGCGCGACGTTCCACGAGCCCCAGTAGAGGTAGACCGTGCCGTCGAGGTCGGTGAAGACGTGCGGGTCGATGACCTCCTGGCCGCTCGTGGACGAGCCGAACACGTCAGCCCACGTCACCAGCGGCGCGCCGATCGGGTCGGACCAGGGGCCGACCGGGCTGTCCGAGACCGCCACGCCGATCGCCATGCGGTTGGCCACGGCCGTGTTCTTCCACTGCACGGGGACGTACCAGTAGTAGCGGCCGTCGGGGCCGATCGTCGCGTGGCCGGCGTAGGCGTTGCTGCCCGTGGCCCACGTGAAGACCGCGTCGGGGTCCAGCGCGTTCTCGTAGACGTCCCACTCGCCCGAGGCGACGTCGTCGGTCGCGAGAACCGCGTAGTCGTTCATGACGAACGTGCCGACCGTCGTGCCGGCCTCGTCGTGGCCCGTGTAGACGTACAGGCGCCCGTCGGCGCCGACCAGCGGCGCCGCATCGGCCGTGTAGAGCGAGCCGTCGGCGATGATCGGGTTCCCTGCGGACGTGATCGTGCGCGTCGGTGCGGGGGGATCCGCCGCGAGGGCCGGGGCGGCGGTCAGCGCTCCCGTCGCGGCGAGCGCGAGGGTCGTGACCGCGGCAGCCGCGGCGCGGCGCCAGGTCGGGCGTGTCATCGTCGAACCACCTCGTCCTTCGATCGGGAGTGCGTCGCGACGTGCGACGCACGGGTTCGGCGGAAGCCGGTGCGGCGGCACCGCCGGGGCGGCCGAGATCGCCGACGCCAGTGGCGCCGGCATGCCTCAGCGCTGGGGTCGCGTAGTGCGGCGCTGGGTCAGGGGGCCGGACGGGCGGGCCGAAATCGTTGATAACTCTCGACGACTCGGCGCGCGTCGGCGGTTCGCCGACGACGCGGTGCAGATGCCCACGGATCACCTCTCGACAGTGAGATAGCGCGTGAGACGCACCTTATGAGAGGCCAGAGCCTGCTCGCAAGCGTTTTCGGTGTTTTCGGTCCAGCGCGTCTCGCCTAGACGCCAGAGCTTCGTCGGACGACGATCTCCGGCGGCACCAGGCGCGGCGCCTCCCGCCCGCTCGCACCGCCGAGGGTCTGCTTGAGCACCTCGGTCGCCAGCGCGCCCAGGCGCACGAAGTCCTGGCGCACGGTGGTCAGCGGGGGCATGTAGTGCGCCGAGCCGACCTCGTCGTCGAAGCCGACGATCGCCACGTCCTGGCCCACGCGGACCCCCGCGTCCCACAACGCGTGCTCGAGCCCGAGCGCGAGCTGGTCGTTGGCCGCGAAGATCGCCTCCGGCAGACCTGCCGCGACCAGTGCCCGGCCGACCTCGTACCCGCTGTCCGCGGACCAGCCCGCGACCACGGGCTCCGGAGCCACGACACCCGCGGCCTCGCACTCCTCGCGCCAGCCGGCCAGCCGGTCCTGCGCGTCGAACCAGTCCTGCGGCCCGGCCACGTGCAGCACCGTGGTGTGGCCGCGCGCCAGCAGGTGGCGCGTCGCCAGGCGGGCACCGAGCCGTTGGTCCACGCCCACCGAGAGCACGCCCTCACGCTCCCGCAGCTCGAGCGCCGAGGAGATCAGCACCACCGGCACCGCCACGTCCAGCCCGGAGACCGCCGCCGCGACCTCGCGCGTCGGGGCGATCACCACCAGGGCGTCGACACCGTGGTCGAGGAAGTGCTCGACGGCGGCGCGCATCGAGTCCGCCGTGAACCGTCGCATCGTCGCGACGGAGACGTACCAGCCGGCCTCACGGGCGGCTTCCTCGAACGCCACGAGCGTGCTCGTCGGTCCGTACAGGGCCGACGCCGGCGTGACGACACCCAGGGTGTCGGACCGGCGCGTGACGAGCGCACGCGCCGCGCTGTTGCGGCGGTAGCCGAGCCGGGCGATCGCGTCCTGCACGCGCACACGCGTCTCGGGGCGCACGCTCGGGTGCCCGTTCAGCACGCGCGAGACGGTCTGGTGGGACACACCGGCGGCCAGCGCCACGTCGCTCATGGCCGGCGGCCGCGACCCCGTCTCAGTCGACACCCTTGCTCCCTAGGTGCGACGCGTGCGCCGCGGTCCTGCGGCGCCCGGTGCGCCGTGTCTACCTCCTACGTACCGTACGGCCCCGAGCCCGACCACGGGCGAACGGCGCCGGACGAACGTCGTGGGTGGGACGGGCTCTTCAGCCC
>JAEYUL010000176.1 GCA_023432565.1 Actinomycetes bacterium
CTGCGGGCCGATCCCGCCAGCAGCGCGAGCGCGGCGGCGAGGGCGGCGCCCGCAGCGGCGGACCACGGTACGAACGACTCGGCGGGTTGCGGCACTGCGGTCGCCGCGACGAGCGCTGCGAGCAGCCCCGCCGCACCGGCCCACGCCTGCCCGGCGGGGCCGGTGGCCAGCAGTGACTGCGCGGCGAGGGTGCTCACGAGGACGGCACCGAGCAGGGTGAGCCCGACCGTCTGCCGCACGTCGCCCTGCGCGAGCCCGGCGACCAGGACCAGCGAGGCGACGGCCGCCGAGGCCCCGGCGAACGCGGCGAGCACACGTCGTTCGACTGCCCGGTCACGCACCGACGGCAGGTACCGCAGCGTGGACAGGCCGAGCGACAGCAGCAGCGCGGTGACCGTGGCCCCTGCGTGCTGCGATGCTGCGGCCGCGGGCAGGGCGGCGGCGGGCACGAGCGCGGTCGCGGCCACGGATCCCGCTCGGACGTGGGTGCGTCGACCGTAGAGCGCCATGAGGGCGCCGCCCACCAGCAGTCCCGTCCCGCCGAGGAGCCAGTCGGGCACCGTGGGGAACATCCCGGTCGCGCAGAGCGCCCACACGTCGAGAGCGAGCAGGGCCGAGCCGAGCCCCGCGACCGCCTCTGCGGACTGGACGAGGCCGCGGCGGCGCAGCAGCACGGCCAGGGCGAGCACGCTCCCGGTGCCGGCCAGCACGAGCCCGGCGCGCACCGCCAGCGTCAGGAGCTCCCAGGTGAACACGAGGAACACCAGGCTCGCGAGACCGAGCAGCGCTGCCCCGAGAGTGACGAGCACGGTCTGCACCCGCCACGGCGGCCGGCGCGTCGGCTGCGGCGCCGGAGGGGTCGGTCGCGCGGGCGGGCGCACGTCGGTCACCGGCGGTGCCCCGGATCCCTCGGGCAGCCAGGGGGCACCGGGCAGCGCGGCCGTACCTGGCGTCCACGGGACGCCGGGCCCCTGCACAGCACCGGGCCACGGGGTGCTGGGCGCCGGTGGCGCGTCGGGCAGCCCCGCTTCTGCGGTGGGCGCGGAGGGGACGAGCGCCGCGTCAGGCGCCGCGTCGGGCACACGGCGTGCGGCCGCCTGTCGCTGGGCGTTGCGCACCCTGGCGACCACGTCGGCGTGGTGGGCGAGGGCCTGTGCCGCCGCGTGGGAGGCCTGCCAGACGTGCAGCCCGGCATCGCCCGTCAGGTCGAGGCCGCAGCGCGGGCACCGCGGTGAGCTCAGGCCCGTGCCGCACCCGGGGCACCGCTGCGGGTCGAGCAGGAGCCGACGTGCGTGCTCGAGAGGAGTCGCGCTCATGGCGCGCATCTTGGCAGGGCGCTCGCGCGCCCGTGCCGTCTCGCGAGGGATGTCACCCTCCGCGCGCCGTGCGCGGTTGGGCCTAGGGTGGTGCGCAGGAGCACCAGCGATGCCAGGAGGTCCGCAATGGCAGGTCAGGAACGCGTCAACCCGCGCCGGGACGGCGACGAGCCGGTCGACGACGCCCCCGAGCCCGTCGCACCCTCGGTCCAGGCCCGCGACGCGGAGGTGGACGCCCTCCTCGACGAGATCGACGACGTGCTCGAGCAGAACGCCGAGCAGTTCGTGCGCGGCTTCGTGCAGAAGGGCGGTCAGTGATCGCCCATGTCGCACCCTGACCCGCTCGCCACGGGCCGGTTGCCGGCCGCGTTCCTGACCCCTGGGTCGTCGTCGTTCGTCGACTTCCTCGCCTCCTACGCGCCGGACCTGCTGCCGGGGAACCGGCCGGTCGCCGGAGCGGAGACGGTCGCGGCGCCGCACGGCACGACGATCGTCGCCGTGGTGTGCGCGGGCGGTCTCGTCATGGCCGGTGACCGGCGGGCGACGATGGGCTCGATGATCGCGAGCCGCGAGATCGAGAAGGTCTTCCCTGCGGACGAGTATTCCGCGATCGGGATCGCGGGGACCGCGGGGCTCGCGGTCGAGCTCGTGCGGCTGTTCCAGCTCGAGCTCGAGCACTACGAGAAGATCGAGGGCAGCCTGTTGTCGCTCGACGGCAAGGCGAACCGGCTGTCGACGATGATCCGCGGCAACCTCGGGCTCGCGCTGCAGGGCCTGGCCGTCGTCCCGTTGTTCGGCGGGTTCGACCTGGACCGCGGGATCGGGCGGATCTTCTCCTACGACGTCACCGGTGGCCGCTACGAGGAGCACGAGCACCACGCGGTGGGTTCCGGCTCGGTGTTCGCCCGCGGGTCGCTCAAGAAGTTGTGGCGGCGTGGCCTGACGCCGGACGAGGCGGTCCGCGTCGCGGTCGAGGCGCTGGTCGACGCGGCCGACGACGACTCCGCCACGGGGGGCCCGGACACCACGCGCCGCATCTGGCCCGTGGTCGCGAGCGTCACGCGCTCGGGCTACCTGCGCGTGCCGGACGAGCAGCTGGAGCAGGTCGTCGAGCAGGTCGTCGCCGAGCGTCGTGCGCAGCACGGCCACGCACGTGGAGGTGAGCAGGCATGAGCATGCCGTTCTACGTCTCGCCCGAGCAGCTGATGAAGGACCGCGCCGACTACGCCCGCAAGGGCATCGCGCGTGGCCGCAGCGTCGTCGTCGTGCAGTACGACGAGGGGATCGCGTTCGCCACCGAGAACGCCTCGCGTGCGCTGCACAAGGTCTCGGAGATCTACGACCGGATCGCGTTCGCGGCGGTCGGCAAGTACAACGAGTTCGAGAACCTCCGCGTCGCGGGCGTGCGGTACGCCGACCTGCGGGGGTACTCCTACGACCGCGAGGACGTCACGGCGCGCGCGCTGGCGAACGCGTACGCGCAGACGCTCGGCACGGTGTTCACCACCGAGTCCAAGCCGCTCGAGGTCGAGCTCGTCGTCGCCGAGGTCGGGCGCACCGCGGACGCCGACCAGATCTACCGGTTGACGTACGACGGGTCGGTGGCCGACGAGCACGGCTGGGTCGTGATGGGCGGCCAGGCGGAGCGGCTCGCGGGGCTCGTGGAGGCCGGCTGGCGTCCCGGGCAGACGCTGCCCGAGGTCCTCCGGCTCGCGGTGCGGGCGCTGGGCTCGGCGCCCGAGGAGGGCGGCGAGCAGCGGCTGCTGGAGGCGGCGCAGCTCGAGGTCGCCGTGCTGGACCGGACCCGTCCGCGCCGCGCGTTCCGCCGTCTGGCGGGGCCGCTGCTGGAGGACCTGCTGGAGGGCTGATGGACAAGCGGATCTTCGGTCTGGAGACCGA
>JAEYUL010000196.1 GCA_023432565.1 Actinomycetes bacterium
CTGCAAGGAAGTGAACGGCCGCATGGCAACTGGCACCGTGAAGTGGTTCAACGCCGAGAAGGGGTTCGGCTTCATCGCCCCCGACGACGGTGGACCGGACGTCTTCGCCCACTACTCCGCCATCCAGACGAGCGGCTTCCGCTCGCTCGAGGAGAACCAGAAGGTCGAGTTCGAGGTGACGCAGGGCCAGAAGGGCCCGCAGGCCGCGAACATCCAGCCTCTCTGACGCACGTACGAACGGCGGGTCCCCTGGGGCCCGCCGTTCGTCGTCTCACGCACCAGGACGCGCGAGCCGACGAGCACGCGACGGCTCGCGCGCCACGACGAGGACGTCATGAGCACTCAGCCCGGGTGGTACCCGGACCCGCACCACCCCGGCTCGCTGCGTTGGTTCGACGGGACGCAGTGGACCGAGCACGTCTCCGGGGCGCCCGCCCTGGCCCGCCCCGCCTCGTCGCGGTCCACCACGACCGTCGTCGTGACGGTCGTGGTGTGCGTCGTCGGCGCTCTGATCGTGCTCGGCGTCCTGGCGGCGATCGCGATCCCCGTGGCGCTCGACAGGGGCGACCGGGCGGAGTTCGCCTCGTCCGTACGGGACGCGACGTGCGAGCAGGTGGCCGCCGAGGCCGTCGAGATCTCGCACCGCGACCTGCCCGCGGGGTACGTCGCGCTCGCCGCGATCACCGACGTGCACACCGTCTCCGACGACCGGGACACCGTCCAGAGACCGGGCCGGGGCGAGTACGCGCACGTCCTGACCTGCGAGGGCACGGCCCGGTGGGACGACCGGTCCGAGAGCCGCATCCGTGTGGCGCTCTACGTCGACTCGGCGGGCCGTCACACGATCAGCGACGTCACCCGGACGACCTGATGCCGCACGTCCGGGCGAATGCACCCGCCGTGCGGGCCAGAAGGTCGGGGAACGGCGGCTCGCCCTCTAGAGTGTCCCCGTGATCTTCAAGGCGGTGGGCGAGGGCAGGCCCTACCCGGACCACGGGCTCGAGACGGCCAAGCAGTGGGCTGAGGTCCCGCCGCGCCAGGTGCGGCTCGACGAGCTCGTGACGACGAAGCGCACCCTCGACCTCGACGCGCTGCTCTCCGAGGACTCCACCTTCTACGGCGACCTGTTCGCGCACGTCGTGCAGTACAAGGGCGTCATGTACCTCGAGGACGGTCTGCACCGTGCGGTGCGCGCGGCGCTGCAGCAGCGTCCCGTGCTCCACGCGCGGGTCCTGGTGGTCGAGTGAGCGACGTCGACCGCGCTCGTGCTCTGCGGCGACGGCACATGCGGGAGCGCCAGGCCGTGGTGTTCGGTGTGCTGCTCGCGGGGCTCGCGGTCATCGGCCTGGGCGCCGCTGCGGTCTACACCGGCAGCCTGAGCCTGCCGTTCGTCGAGGAGGAGTTCGCCGCCAAGCCGACTCCCACGCCGACGTTCCGCGCGTTCCCGTGCCCGCCGGACGGCGCCCTGCCCGTCCCCTACGGGGACATCACGCTCAACGTCTACAACTCGACGAGCAAGAGCGGACTCGCCGCGACGACCATGAAGTCGTTCACCGACCGTGGCTTCGCGGCGGGGGAGACCGGCAACCAGCCGGCGTTCTCGGGCGCCGCGCAGATCTCGTTCGGTGTCTCGGGCGTCGCGGCCGCGTACACGGTCGCCGCGCACCTGACCGACCCGGTGCTCGTGCTCGACGGCCGCAAGAGCGCCACGGTCGACGTCACGCTGGGTTCCGAGTTCACCGAGTTGATCCCCGCCGACCAGGTGACCCTCGACCCCGAGACGCCGCTGGTCGCGCCGAAGGGCTGCAAGCCGCTGCCGACGCCCACGGCCGAGCCGAGCGCCGCCGCCACCGCCGGCTGACGCAGCGACACGACAGCAGCGTCACGACAGCCGCGACACGACAGCAGCGTCACGACAGCCGCGACACGACAGCCGCGACACGACAGCAGCCGCACGGCATCAGCCGCACGACGACGAACGCCGCGGGCCGACTCCTGGGAGCCGGTCCGCGGCGTTGGTCGTGCGGCGTCAGTGCGGGGCCGCGGCCTTGACGGCGTGCTCGTCGCCCCCGGGAGCTGACGCCGGGGACGCCGGCTCGTGCGTCGTGCCGCGCCACCGCGAGAGCACGCGCATCAGGTGGTACAGGCCGATCGCAGCGGCGGTCCCGAGCGCGATGCCCTCGAACAGCATGTCGCCCGCCTTCCACGTGAAGTTGGCGATGCCGATGATCAGCGCGACGGCAGCGGGCGTGAGGTTCACCGGGTCGGAGAAGTCGACCTTGTTCTGGATCCAGATGCGCGCGCCGAGCAGACCGATCATGCCGTAGAGCAGCGTCGCGGCTCCGCCGATGACTCCTGCCGGAACGGACGCCACGGCCTCGCCGAACTTCGGCGAGAGCGCCAGCAGCAGCGCGGCGAACCCGGCGACCCAGTACGCGGCGGTCGAGTACACGCGCGTCGCGGCCATGACGCCGATGTTCTCGGCGTAGGTGGTGGTGCCGGAGCCACCGCCGACGCCCGCGAGCGTGGTGGCCACGCCGTCGGCGAACAGCGCGCGGCCGGTCACCGGGTCGAGGTCGCGACCGGTCATCGCCGTCACGGACTTCAGGTGGCCGATGTTCTCGGCGACGAGGACCAGGACGACGGGCAGGAACAACCCGAGGACGCCGACGTCGAAGCGCGGGGTGACGAACTCCGGCAGCCCGACGAGCGGAGCGGCCTTCACCTCGGTGAAGTCGACCTCGCCGCGCAGCACCGCGACGACGTACCCGATCGCTACGCCGACGAGGATCGACAGCCGGCCGAGGATGCCGCGGAAGAGCACGGAGCACAGGATGATCGCACCGAGGGTGGCCATCGCGGTCACGGGTGCGGCACGGAACCCCTGGTCCTCACTCTGGCCCCATGCGGCGGGGGCGAGGTTGAATCCGATGAGGGCCACGATCGTGCCGGTCACCACCGGCGGCATCGTCACCTCGATCCAGCGCGTCCCGGCGAAGTGCACGACCAGGCCGACGACCGCAAGGGTCACGCCCGTCACCAGGATCCCGCCGACGGCGATCTGCTGACCACCGCTAGCGGTCGCGGCCCCGATCGGTGCGATGAACGCAAAGCTCGAGCCCAGGTAGCTGGGTACACGGTTGCGCGTGATGACCAGGAACAGCAGCGTGCCGACCGCCGAGAAGAACAGCGTCGTCTGCGCCGAGAATCCCGTGATGAGCGGCACCAGGAACGTCGCGCCGAACATCGCGACCACGTGCTGCATGCCGATGCCTATGGTGCGCGGCCACGAGAGGCGCTCGTCGGGGGAGACCACCTCGCCCGGGCGGATCGTCTTGCCGTCGCCGTGCACCGTCCAACCGAACCAGCGCCCTCGCCGGGCCTCGGCCTCAACCGCCACGTCAGCTCCTCTCCTGGTCCGGCTCGACGACCGGCTCGCTGCCACGCTGCACGCGGTCGGCGACCGGTGCCTCCCCCCGGGACGGAGGGTAGTGGTCCGCGCTCGCCGAGCAGGCAGAACGCCCTCATGACATCGTCGTGCGGTAACGTCCGCTTCGATCCGGAGGCCGAGATGTCCGAGAATGACGAGATCCTCACCCCGCCCGCGCCCGAGCACGTCGTCCCCGGCGACGCGCCCGACCCGGTCAAGGCTACGGAACCCGTGGCACCGCCGGCACCCGACGAGCAGGACCTGACGGACGAGGAGCTCCTGGAGGAGCGGCGGCCCATCATGCCGCCGAACGGCCCGCAGGGCGGAGTGATCCTCCCGCCGACCGACCGGGTGCAGTAGCCCCTCAGCCCGACCACGCCCCGCCCGCAGCGGGGCCTACCGACGGAGGCCCCGCTGCACCGCCTGCTCCGCTCGACGCCGATCGTCTGGCTCGCGTTCCTCGTCGTGCACACCTGGCTGCTCGTCCTGGGCGTGTACCTGCGGCCCGCGCAGACGTTCTGGGACGTCGACCTGTACCGCTGGTGGATGTGGCAGGGCCTGCATGACGGCACCTGGCCGGTGCTGGACGGCGCATGGGTGTACCCGGTCGGGGCGATCGTCCCGATGCTGACGGCCGCGACGGGCGGCACGGACAGCACGTCCGGGTACGCGCTCGCCTGGTCGTGCTGGGTCACCGCGTTCAACGCGGTGGGGCTGGTCGCGCTGCTGCACGCGCCGCGCGTCGTGGGGCACCGGGCGATCGCTCGCACCACCGCGGGGGCGTGGTGGTGGATCGCGTTCACGGCGCTGCTCGGGCCGGTCGCGATGGGCCGGCTCGACGCCGTGGTCGCACCCGTGGTGATCTGTGCGCTCGTCGTCGCGCTGCGGCACCCGCGACTGGCGTCGGCACTGCTGACCGTGGGCGCGTGGATCAAGGCCGCGCCCGGGGCGCTGCTGGTCGCGCTCGTCGTCGTCGTGCGACGCCCGTGGCGCCAGGTGGTGCTGCCTGCGGCGCTCGTGTGCGCCGGTGTCGTGGCGTTCGTGGTGCTCGCGGGCGGACGTGAGCACCTGCTGTCCTTCCTCACCGAGCAGGACGAGCGCGGGCTGCAGATCGAGGCCGTGGGTGCGACACCGTGGGTGCTGGCCGGCCTCGTTGATCCCGACGTGCGGATCGAGCTCAACGGCGAGCTCATCACCTGGGAGGTGCACGGCCCTGGTGCGCAGGCCGCAGCGGATGCGCTCGGGCTGCTGTTCGTCGTCGGGATCGCCGCGTCAGGACTGTTCCTGTGGTGGTGCGCCCGGCGACTGGGGCCGCGCCTGTGGTCCGACGACACGGCGCGCGCCCAGCTGCTGGTGCGCGGCGCGCTGCTGGTCGCCACGCTGCTGATCGTGCTCAACAAGGTGGGTTCGCCGCAGTACGTGGGGTGGATCGCGCCGCCGGTGGCCGTCGCACTGGCCCTGCGTCTGCCCGGGTGGCGGCCGACCGCGTGGCTCGTCGCCGGCATCGCCGGTGTCACGCAGCTGATCTTCCCGTGGGGGTACCCGCAGATCACCGCCGAGGGCGCGGGGATGACCCTGCTGCTGGCGGGCCGCAACCTCGCGCTCGTCGTGCTGGCCGCGCTCGTCGTGCTGGACCTGCTCCGCGAGCTGCGCGCACCGCACCTGACGTCACCCGTCGCGGCCGCACCCGCCGAGCAGGACGCCACCGGTCCCGACGAGCGGGCCGAGGCGGCGCCCGGCGAGCCGGGTGCGCTGGTGCCCGACCCTCAGGCCGGGCACCAGCGCGACGCTCAGCCGAGCTGAGAGGCCACCTCGCTCGCGACGAGCTCGAGGTGGTCGAGGTCCGCCAGGTCGAGGACCTGCAGGTAGACGCGGCTCGCGCCCTGCTCGCGCAGCCACGCGAGGCGCTCGACGACCTCGCCCGGCGTGCCCGCCAGGCCGTGCGCGCGCAGCTCGTCGGGCTCACGCCCGATCGCGTCGGCGCGCTGGCGGACCTGCGCCTCGTCCTTGCCGACGCACAGCACGAACGCGGCCGAGAGCACCAGGTCGTCGGCCGGTCGGTCGATCGCCTCGCACGCCGCCTTCGCGCGCGCGAACTTCTCCGGGACCGAGTCGAACTCGGGGAAGGACAGGTTGAACTCGCTCGCGTAGCGGGCCGCCAGCGCGGGCGTGCGAACCGGGCCGTTGCCGCCGACGATCACCGGGACACCGGGGCGGCCGCCGACCTCCTGCACGGGCTTGGGCAGCGCCGGGGAGTCCTCGAGCGTGTAGTGCTCACCCGTGAACCCGTACGTCTGCCCGACCGGGGTGCCCCACAGGCCGGTGACGATCTCGAGCTGCTCCTCGAGCAGCCCGAACCGCTTGGGCGGGAACGGGATCCCGTACGCGCGGTGCTCCGCCTCGAACCACCCCGTGCCCAGGCCGAGCTCGACGCGCCCACCGGACATCTGGTCCACCTGCGCCACCTGGATCGCCAGGATCCCCGGGTGGCGGTACGTGACCGACGACACCAGCGTGCCCAGGCGGATCCGGCTCGTCTCGCGCGCCAGCCCGGCCAGCGTGGTCCACGCGTCCGTCGGGCCGGGCAGACCCTCGGTGCCCATGGCGAGGTAGTGGTCGGAGCGGAAGAACGCATCGAAGCCGAGGTCCTCGGTGGCGCGCGCGACGCGCAGCAGGTCGTCGTAGGTGGCCCCTTGCTGGGGCTCGGTGAACACTCGCAGTTCCATGCCCCGATCATGCCGTGCCCGAGGCGCGGGGCCCGTCTGCGCCGAGAGGGTCCGCACGGGCCGCGCGCCGGCCGACGAGGGTCAGGGGCGGGTCTGGCAGGTGGGGCAGCGGTAGAGCTTGCGGGCGGCCATCTCCTCGACGGTCACGGCGGTGCCGCACACGTAGCAGGGCTCGCCCGCGCGGCCGTAGACCCAGTGCCGCAGGCTCGTGTCCGTCAGCGCCGCGCGGCGCTGCTCGGGCGTCAGGTCCTCGCGCGTGATCATCACGCCCGTCGCGATGCCGTCGGGCAGCAGTCGAGCCCAGTCCTGCCAGAGCGCGAGAGCGACAGCCGGCGGCACGTGCTTGCCGGGCGTCCACGGGTCGAGCCGCGCGCGGAACAGCAGCTCGGCGCGGTAGATGTTGCCGATCCCCGCGACCACCGACTGGTCCATGAGCAGCTGTCCCACCGCGACGCCGCGCGACCGCAGGCGGCGCACCATCTCGCTCCCGGCGGCCTCCAGGTCTGCCTCCGTCGCCGGGTCCGGGCCGAGCCGCGCGACGACCGCGGCAGCCGCCTGCGGGTCCAGGACCTCGCACGCCGAGGGGCCGCGCAGGTCGGCCACGGTCTCCTCCGTCGCGAGCCGCACCCGCACCTGGCCCACCGGTTCGGGTGGGAACGGCGCCTCGCCGTGCGGGACGCCCGCGACCAGACCGCCCTCGTCGGCCGGCGACTCCCGCTCGTCCTCGCCCATGCGCACCGCGCGCCGCAGCCGCGGCGCCCCCAGCGACCCCCACGCGGACTCGCCGGGCACGATCGAGGACAACCGCCCGTAGAAGTCCCACGCGCCGTACAGCCCCAGGTGCACGCGCAGCACGTCACCCGTGGCGAACTCGAGGAACAGGTGCTTGCCGACCGCCGACGAGCGCGTCAGCACCTGACCGTCGAGCCGTGCGGCGCCCGCGGCGAACCTGCCCTGCGGGGAGCTCACGTGCAGGGCCCGGCCGACGAGGTCGGCGTCGAGCTGGCGGGCGATGCGGTGGACCGTATGACCTTCGGGCACGCCCGCAGGGTAACCGCGCGGGCGATGACCGGGGTCAGGCGGCCGGGGTCGCCCCGATCCGGGCGGCCACCGCCTGAGCCAGGGCAGGTCGTGCGGCGTGGGCCTCCGCGGTGGCGTGCGCGCGCTCGAGCACGTCGGTGATCTCCGGGCCGATCAGCTCGTGCCGGTCCAGCAGCGCGTCGCGCAGCGCCTCGACGAGATGCCGGTGGCGCGACAGCAGGCGCCGCACGGTCGAACGGGCCTCGTCCAGGACGCTCTCGAGCTGCTCGCGTGAGGCCGGGTCGGCGAGCACCGCCGACACCAGGTCCCGGTCGACGGCCAGGAACGAAACGAGCGAGCCCGTCATGCCGGCCGCGCCCACCATCTGCGCGGCGGTCCGGGTCGCGGCCGCGAGGTCGCTGGCCGGACCGGTGGACGTGTGCCCGTAGAACAGCTCCTCGGCGACCCAGCCGCCCATCGCGATCTGCACGAGAGCCTGCAGGTCGTACTGCGAGTGCGTCCACACCTCCTCGCAGTCGTTGTGCGCGAGCAGGCCGAGCGCGTTGCCGCGGCGGATGATCGTCAGCACCTCGAGCGTGCGGTTCGGGGCGACGAGCCACGCGACGGTCGCGTGCCCGGCCTCGTGCGTCGCGATGAGGCGCTGCTCGGCCTCGGTGTACCGCACGGGCTGACCGATCCCGACCATCTCGGTGATGCGCGCCTGCTCCACGTCGTGGAACGACATGGTGGTCGAGCCGCGGCGCAGCGCGTTGACGAGCGCCTCGTCGAGCAGGTGCTCGACCATGACGGGCGTCCACCCGTTGGTCGCCGCCGCGATGCGGTCACGCAGCGCGGGGTCGTCGAGCGACACCTCGTGCGAGCGGCGGGACAGGAAGTGGTCGACGAGCGCGCGACGCCCGTGCGCGTCCGGGGTGGAGAACGTCAGGTGGCGGTCGAACCGGCCGGGGCGCAGGAGCGCGGGGTCGAGCGAGTCCGCGCGGTTCGTCGCGGCGATGAGCAGGATCGGCGCCCGCCCGGGCCGGCGCTGCTTGAGCTGCCTGTGCCCGGGCAGCAGCAGGTTCACGGCCGCGATCACCCGGTTGACGAGCTTGTCCCACCCCGTCGGCTCGTCGAACGACTGCATCTGCACGAGGAGCTCGTTGACGACCCCGCCCGTGCCCTCGGAGACGACCGCGTTCGTCGTCGTGCCGCCCAGCCCCGGCAGCGGGCCGCAGGACGACGACACGCACGACGAGGCCGCGGACGGCACGCCCGCGGGTGCTGCGCCGAGCATCCCGCCGCGTCGCAACGCGATCGCGTCGATCTCCTCGATGAACCCGATCGCGCCGCCCTCGCGGCGCGCGGTGGTGCGCAGCGCCCGGAAGTACGAGCGGATCTTGCGGGCCGTCGCGCCGTAGTACATGGACTGGAAGGACGTCGCGGAGACGAACAGGAACGGCACGCCCGCCTCGGCCGCCATCGCCTTGGCGGTCATCGTCTTGCCCGTGCCGGGCAGCCCCTCGAAGAGCAGCCCGCGCCGCGGCGTACCGCCCATCTGGTCGGCGAACCGGCGGTGCGTCTGGAACAGGTCGATGGAGCGCCGCACGTCCTCCTTGACGGGGTCGATGCCGATGACGTCGTCGAGCCGGACGTCCACCTGCTCGGGCCGGTAGACGAGGTGGGGCGACCGCGCGGTGCCCACCGTGGTCAGCACGACGATGAGCAGCATCGCGACGAAGAACACGACGATCGTCACGAGGAACGGGTCCATCGCCGGGAGCCGCGGCAGCACGGGCCGGTCGAGCAGCGCCGCGGTGATGACCCACGCCTCGGCGAGCAGGACCACCGCCGCGAGCCGGTAGACGCGGCGCCGGCGCATACGCTCGCGCTCGACGGCGATGTCGTGCGCGCCCTGCCGGATCGGAGAGATCAGCTCCTCGGCCACGTCGGTCTCCTCGTCGTCGGTCGGGGACGCGGGCACCGACGGCACGCGCGCTCGGTGACGTCCGCGGCGTCACGTGCGCCCATCGTCCGGCGGGGTGACGACCACCGCAATATCAGACAATTCGGACCACCCGAACGGCGTAGCGAGCCGCGCCGCCGGCACCTCGACGCCCGGCCCCACGAGCGCTGTCGATCAGGCCCGAGCGCGGCTCTGCCACGGCCGCGCCCGGGCCCGTTCACCCGCGCTCGAGGGGGGTGGGGTCACACGTCCCTGCCGCGGCGTCGGCGCACCGCGTAGGTGATGGCGGTCCCTGCGACGAGGAGCGACAGCGCCCACACCACGATCAGACCGGCATCGGTGCCGCTCGTCGCCAGGTCGTCGTCGGGCGTCGGACCGTACGACGGTTCGGGGCTCGGCGTCGGCGGGAGCACGCTGGGCTGCGTGGGGTGCTCGGTGCTCACCTCGCACGCCTGGGCCGCGGCGGCCTCCAGCGCGAGCGGTGTGACCGCCTGCTCGCCGTCCGGCTCGAGGCACGGGTCGTCGCCCTGGCCCGTGGCGACGTTGACGAGCGAGTCGCCGTCCACCTCGTCGGCCACCCGGACCTGGTAGGTGAGCGTCTGGACGTCGGTCAGCGTGCCGATGTCCCAGGTGAGCGTGGTGCCCGAGAGCGTCGCCGACCCGATGCTGCTGTCGATGCTGCCCTCGACGAACGTCGCGTCGTCCAGCACGTCCGTCAGGTCGTCCACGACGACGACCGACTCGACCGACGTGCCCGTCACGATCTGCGCGACCACCGTGTACGTGACCACCTGGCCGGGCTGCACGAGCTCGCCGGTCGGCGGGTCGCTGGCCTTGGTGAGCTGCCACGACGCGGACCGCACCGGCGGTCCGGTGTCGAGGTTCGTCACCGTGCAGACGACCTGCGCCCCTGCCGCGAGCTCGACGGCGTCGCCCTCGAGGATCGGCAGGGACTCGCCGCGGTCCTCGCACTCCCAGCCGGCGGAGCGGTACTCGGTGGGACCGTCCGCCTCGGCCAGGGAGTACGTGCCCGTGGGCACGGTCACCTCGGTGACGTCGGAGCTGCCCGACGTCCCCGAGAGGTCCTGCGGCCCGGCGGCGGACAGCGTCCAGTCCTGCGGCGTGGCGGTGCCGCCCTCGTCGTTGATGACGCGCTTGACCAGCGTGAGGACCGGGGCGTCGTCGTCGTTCACGATGGTGCACTCGATCGTCTGCGCCAGGCCGACCGTGACGGTCGAGTCCTCGACCGGCACCACGGTCCCGTCGTCCAGGCACGACCAGTCCAGCGCGGTGTACCCGTCCGGGCCGTCCTCCGAGAGCACGTACTGGCCGACCGCGACCGGAGCACCGGTCACCGCCTCGTCACCGGTCGCACCGGTCAC
>JAEYUL010000027.1 GCA_023432565.1 Actinomycetes bacterium
GCGCCGCTGCTTCGCGCCCCCGCCGAGCTGGTCGCACCCGTGCTCGTGCGCGTCCTGCCACGCGGTGACTCGTCGGCCGGCGCCGCGACGCTGCACCTGCGCGGCACGCCCGGCCGCCGCGGGCCCCCGGGCGCGTCGTTCCCGCCCGCCGCACCGCGCTGAGGCGACGGCCCTGACCGACCGATGTCGCTGCGGCGCGGTGTGCCCCCATGCCCCGCACCGCCACGCACCCGCGCCCCCTTCTTGTCGAGGACCCCATGAGATCTCCCCTGCGCGCACTCGCGCGAACCCGCCTGCTCACACCGACGACGCGCCGACCGGTCGGCCCGGTCCTGACCGGTGCCCCCGCCGGCCCCTCTGCCCGCCCGGCGCTGCGCGCCCGCACGAGCAGCGGCCTCGCCGCGATGCTCGTCGCGAGCGGTCTGGTCCTGGTCGGTGGCACCGGCGCCCAGGCGCACGACACGCTCCTGTCGACCGACCCGCCGTCCGGAGCGACGGTGCCGCACGCACCCGAGGCGATCACCCTGACGTTCTCCGCGCCCGCGCTCGCCATCGGCACGAAGGTCGTGGTCACCACACCAGACGGGCGGGACGCCGCCGACGGCGAGCCCGAGCTCGCGGACGCGACCGTCCGCCAGGCGGTCGCCGGCTACCTGCCCGCGGGGGAGTACACCGTCGCGTGGCGCGCGACGTCAGCCGACGGCCACCCGATCGAGGGGACGTTCACGTTCACCGCAGCGGACGCGGTCGGTGCCCCTGAGCCCACTGCGACGCCGTCCACGCAACCGCGGCCGACCAGCGAGGCGGCAGCCGATCAGCCGACCTCACCGGCCGAGCCGACGCCCTCGGCGGTGGAGCGAGGAGCGCGCGGCGGCGGACCGGCGTCGTTCGTCATCGGCGCACTGTTCGCGGCGCTCGCCGTGGGTGCCGCCGCCGTGTGGTGGTCCGTGCAGCGCTCGCGAGGCTCCGGGACCTGAGCGGTCACGTCCCGCGTCCGCGCCTGCGGCGGACGCGGGACGTGCACCCACGCCACCAGGACGACCGAGATGAGCATGAGCAGGAACCACGCGACCAGCTTGTGCGCCGAGACCAGGTGCCAGCCGCTCGCCTGGGCGGGGTAGAGCCACGCACCGGCGAACGTCGCGAGGTTCTCGGCGACCCAGATCACGCTCGACACGAGCAGGAACGCCACGAGCACCGGCATGCGGCGCACGTGCGTCAGGACGCGGACGTGCATCACGCAGCGCCCGTACAGCACGACGACTGCCACCACGAGCAGCCAGCGCGCGTCCCACCACCAGTGGTGCGTGAAGAAGTTGACGTAGATCGCAGCGGCCAGCACGGCCGTCAGCCGGCGTCGCGGGTAGCCATCGAAACGCAGGTCGAAGATCCGCATGACGCGCGCGAGGTACGACCCGACGGCTCCGTACATGAACCCGGAGAACAACGGCACCGCCCCGATCGTGAGCACGCCGCCCTCGCCGTAGGACCACGACCCCATGTCGGTCTTGAAGACCTCCATCGCCGTCCCGACGGCGTGGAACAGCAGCACGACACGCATCTCGCGCACGGTCTCGAGCCGCGTCGCGAGCATGAGCACCTGGAGCCCGACCGCGACGAGCGTGAGGGCGTCGTTGCGGGCCAGCGGCGCGTCGTCGGGGTACCACACGCGGGTCGCGAGGATGGCCGCGAGCAGCAGCGCACCGAACAGGCACGCCCACGCCTGCTTGAGCGTGAACACGACGAGCTCGACGAGCCACGCGCGCGGACCCGCGGTCGGCAGGCGGGCGAGGCGGCGGTGCGCCCAGGCGTCGATGCGCTGCTCGACGGACGTCAGCCCGCGCTCGACCGCCGAACGCGCGTGCGACAGCGGGCAGGCCAGGGCGAGCAGCACCGGACCAGCCCAGCACTCGGGCGGCCGACGGTGGCCTCGGTTCGTGTGGAGGTTCTGGGTGGGTCACGCGCAGGTGTGGGACGGCGTGCGTCACCCGCCCGAACGAGTGCGCTGCGACGCGCGTACGACAAGGACGCGCTGCTGCTCGTGCGCAGCTCGCTGGGCCGGCACGGCCAAGCGGAGGTCGGCCGGCTCGTCGCCTCCCACGAGCGCCGTCAGGTAGGCGTTGTCCGCGGTGACTCGCGCATCGAGATCGCGCCCCACGGAGCCGTGACCGGGGACGACGAGGGTCGCTCCGCACGTCGCCAACGGGCCGAGCGCCTCGCGGTAGTCGCCCACCGGGTCGGCCGCGTCGTCGTCGAGCAGCGGGATCTCGATGTCGCTGAGCATGTCGCCCGCGATCAGCACCCCGACGTCTGGCAGCAGGAGGGCGCTGTGCCCAGGGGCGTGCGCGCGGTGCGCGAGGACCAGGGTCCGCGGGCCCGACCAGTTGATGGCGTCGGCGTCCACGACGCGCCACGCAACCCCGACGCCCTCGCTCGTCGGCGGGTGAACGGGTGCCGGTCGCGGCTCGGGCGCGATCGCCGCGGGCGCGTCGGAGGGTCTGCCGTGCAGTGCACCGGCGAGCTCGTCGTCGGCGTCGCGCTGGGCCGCGAGCGTGGCGACAGGGACGTGCGCCCGCGCGTGCTCGTCGGGCTGGTCCCCGCTCGACGCCGCCCAGCGCGGCACACCCCGCAACCATGGGCCGTCGAGGCGGTGGTCCCAG
Source organism: Actinomycetes bacterium (assembly GCA_023432565.1). Classification (GTDB taxonomy): domain Bacteria; phylum Actinomycetota; class Actinomycetes; order Actinomycetales; family Cellulomonadaceae; genus Cellulomonas. The sequence goes on from JAEYUL010000027.1 coordinate 2,661, forward strand.
TGCGGGTGCGTCGACCAGACCGCGACCGGGTGCCAGCCGTGTGCGCGCACGGCGTCGCCCAGCGCGTCGACCTCGCGGGCCGTGACGCCCGGGTCGACGACGAGGCACCCGCCGTCGGCACCGACCACGACCGTGCTCGTCGTCGTGTACACCTCGCTCGTCGCGACGTGGACGCCGGGCGCGACCTCGACCAGCACGCGCGGACGCGACCGCGTCAGTGGCGCGCCGCGAGCGCGGCCGCGCCCACGATGCCGGCCCTGTTCAGCAGCTCGGCCGGGACGATCTTCGTGCGCAGGTCGAGCAGCGGCAGGAACTTCTCGTGGTGCTTGCTGACGCCGCCGCCGACCACGATCAGGTCCGGCCAGAACAGGGTCTCCACCACCGAGAAGTACCGCTGCAGGCGCTGCGCCCACTGCTCGAAGTCCAGGCCCTCGCGGTCGCGCGCGGCGTCGGACGCGCGGGTCTCGGCGTCGTGGCCGTCGATCTCGAGGTGGCCGAGCTCGGTGTTCGGCACGAGCCGGCCGTCGACGAGCAGCGCCGACCCGATCCCGGTGCCCAGCGTCACGACCAGGACCACGCCGTCCACGCCCTTCGCGGCGCCGTAGCGTGCCTCCGCGAAGCCGGCCGCGTCAGCGTCGTTGACCGCCACGACCTGGCGACCCGTCGTCTCGGAGAACAGCCGCTGTGCGTCCGTACCGATCCACGAGTCGTCCACGTTCGCCGCCGACTGGGCGACGCCGTGCAGCATGACGGCCGGGAACGTGATGCCGATCGGCAGGCCCTTGTCCAGCTCGAACGAGTCGACGACCTCCGCGACCGTCTCGGCCACCGCCTGCGGGGTGGCGGGTTGTGGGGTAGGGATGCGCAGCCGGTCGTCGGCGAACTCGCCCTTGTGGAGGTCGACGGGCGCGCCCTTGATGCCGCTGCCGCCGATGTCGATGCCGAACGCGAGGTCGTGGTGGCTCATGGCAGTGTGAGGATCTCCGCTCCGTCTTCGGTGACCACCAGGGTGTGCTCGAACTGTGCTGAGCGGCGACCGTCGGCCGTCACGACCGTCCAGTCGTCGTCCCACATGACCCAGTCGGGGGTCCCGAGGTTGAGCATGGGTTCGATCGTGAACACCATGCCCGGCTCGATGACCGTGTCGTACATCGGCGCCGCGTCGTAGTGCGGGACGACGAGACCCGTGTGGAACGCCGGTCCCACCCCGTGCCCGGTGTAGTCGCGCACCACGCCATACCCGAATCGTGCTGCGTACTTCTCGATCACGCGACCGATGACGTTGATCTCGCGGCCCGGCTTGACCGCCCTGATCGCGCGCTCGAGCGCCTCACGCGTGCGCTCGACGAGCAGGCGCGACTCCTCGTCGACGTCGCCGGCGAGGAACGTCGCGTTGTTGTCGCCGTGCACACCGCCGACGTACGCGGTGATGTCGATGTTCACGATGTCGCCGTCCTCGACGACCGTCGAGTCCGGGATGCCGTGGCAGATGACCTCGTTCAGGCTCGTGCACAACGACTTCGGGAATCCCCGGTAGCCGAGCGTCGAGGGGTAGGCGCCGTGGTCGAGCAGGAACTCGTGCCCGATGCGGTCGAGCTCGTCGGTCGTGACACCCGGTCGCACGTACCGGCCGACCTCCTCGAGCGCCTGCGCGGCGATCCGCGCCGCCACGCGGACCGCACCGATCGTCTCCTGGTCGAGCACGTCGGGCCCGGTGTACGGGCGCGGCGCCGGCTTGTCGACGTACTCGGGACGGGCGATGGTGGACGGGACGGCGAGACGCGGGCTGATCCTGCCGGGGGCGAGCGCAGAGCGGACGGGCGACATGCCTGGCAGTCTACGGAGCGCGCCTGAGCGGCAGCGGGCGCTCCGACGAGAGGGGAGGGGTCGTGGGCGACGACACGCCGCAGTACTGGTACAACACCGAGACCGGGCAGGTCGAGGAGGGTCGACGCAGCGACTGGAAGAAGGTGCTCGGCCCGTACCCGACGCGCGAGGCGGCGAGCCGAGCACTCGAGCAGGCACGCGCACGCACCGCCGCGTGGGAGGCCGAGGAGGAGGCCGAGCGCTGAGCCCGGCCCCACCCTGGCCGCTCACTGCGTGAAGCTGTGCTCCTCGTCGGGGAACACGCCTGCGCGGACCTCCTCGACATAGGCGGTCGCGGCCGCTCTGAGGGCCGCGCCGACCTCGCCGAACCGCTTGGCGAACCGCGGGGACCAGTCGCCCATGCCTGCCATGTCGACCCACACGAGCACCTGCCCGTCGCACGCGGCGCCGGCACCGATCCCGATCGTCGGGATCGCCACGATCTCGGTGATGCGCGCAGCGACGGGCGCCGGCACCATCTCGAGCACGACGGCGACCGCGCCGGCCTCGGCGACGGCCAGCGCGTCCTCGGACAGCGCCTCGGCGGCCGTGTCTCCGCGTCCCTGCACGCGAGGCCCGCCCAGCAGGTTCTCGGACTGGGGCGTGTAGCCCAGATGCGCGACGACGGGGATGCCTGCGGACGTGACGGCGCGGATCTGCGCGGCGGAGCGCTTGCCGCCCTCGAACTTCACGGCGTCCGCCCCGGTCGTCTTCATCACCCGGACCGCGGTCTCGAGCGCCTGCTGCGGGCCGGTCTCATACGAGCCGAACGGCAGGTCGACGACGACGAACGCGCGCTGCGCCGCGCCCGCGACCGCCCGCGCCGCCGGGATCATGTCCTCGACCGTGACGGGCAGCGTCGTGTCGTGCCCGTGCATCGTGTTCCCGATGGAGTCGCCGACGAGCAGCATGTCCACACCGGACTCGTCGAAGATGCGCGCCGTGACCGCGTCGTACGCGGTCAGCATCGTGAGCCGTCGACCGGCCTGCTTGGCCGCTCGCAGGTGGTGGACGCGCACGCGCTTGGGGATCTCGGTCATCGTCGCTCCGTTCGGTCCTGCGGCTGGTGTCGCTGGTGCTGCGGCCGTCCTGGTGGTCCGGTCCGCAGCGTGTCACTGTCGGGCGGGTCGTGCGACGCGGTCTCGTCGGCGGACCGGGGGTCCGCCACCGACGACGACCGACCCGGTCGTTCCTCGTCGGTGGTCAGGGCTCCCGCCATCGCGACGTGACCGGCAGACGCCGGTCGCGCCCGAACGCGAGTGCGGTGACCTTGGGTCCGAGCGGGTACTGCCGCCGCTTCCACTCCGCGCGGTCGACGAGCTGCAGCACGCGGTCGACCACGGCCTCGTCGAACCCGCGGGCCAGCAGCTCCTGACGGCCCTCGGCGTGCTCGACGTACGCGTCGAGGACCTCGTCGAGCAGGGCGTAGGGGGGCAGCGAGTCCTGGTCGGTCTGGCCGGGTCGCAGCTCGGCGCTCGGCGGCTTGGTGATGGACGACTCCGGGATCGGCGGGATCTCGCCGCGGTCGATCGCATGGTTGTTGCGCCACCTCGCGAGCGCCCACACCCGCGACTTGTCGACGTCCTTGAGCGGCGCGTAGCCGCCGATGCTGCCGGCGTCGTAGATCGTCGCGTAGCCCGTGGCGAGCTCGGACTTGTTGCCGGGCGCGATGACGAGGTGTCCCTCGCGGTTGGAGATCCCCATGAGGATCACGCCGCGCACACGCGCCTGCAGGTTCTCCTCGGCGACCCCCTCGAGCCCGAGCTGCCCCTGGAACGCGTCGACGACGGGCGCGATCGGCTGCACGCGGTAGTCCGCCCCCAGTCGTCGGGCGAGGTCCTGCGCGTCGTCCTTGCTGTGCTCCGAGGAGAACGACGAGGGCATCGAGACACCCACCACGTTCTCGCCACCGACCGCGTCCGCCGCGATCGCGGCCGTCAGCGCCGAGTCGATCCCGCCGGAGACCCCGAGCAGCACCGAGCGGAAGCCGTTCTTGCGCACGTAGCCCGACAGTCCGAGCACCACCGCGCGGTAGGTCTCCTCGTCGGGGTGCAGCGGCGGTACCTGCGGGCCGGGCAGCGAGGGCTCGCCCTCGTCGGCCAGCTCCCACACGAGCAGGTGCTCGACGAACTGCGGGGCGCTCGCGAGGGTCGTGCCGTCCCGGTCGACGACGAACGACCCGCCGTCGAACACCAGGTCGTCCTGGCCGCCGACGAGGTTCACGTAGAGGACGGGCGCGTCGACCTGCTGCGCACGGCGGCCCGCCAGCTCGGCCCGGACGTGCCCCTTGCCCTCCTCGAACGGTGAGCCGTTGAGCACGACGAGCGCCGCGACCTCGTTCTCGTCCATGAGCGAGACCGGCCCGCCGTCCTGCCAGATGTCCTCGCAGATCACCACGCCGATCCGGCGGCCCGCGACGTCGATCACGCAGATCTCGTCGCCGGGGGCGAAGATGCGGTACTCGTCGAACACCCCGTAGTTCGGCAGGTGATGCTTGGAGTACCGGGCCTCGACCCGTCCGCCGCGCAGCAGGATCGCGTCGTTCGTCGGACGCACGGCGTCGGACGCCTCCGGCCTGCCCGCGACGACGTCGCCGACGAGCTCGGAGTCCGGCAGCAGCGCGGTCGGGACGCCGGCGTCCACGCGCCCGTCGGCGGTCCGGGCCGCCGGCCGGTCGTCGTCGCCCGACCGCAGCCTGCGCGAGCGGCGTTCGCCGACCGAGCCGACGAGGACGGCCACATGGCCGAGCCCTGCCTCGTCGAGGTCCACCGCGAGGCGCTCGAGGGTGGCCTGTGCGGCGCGCCGGAACGATGCCCGCAACGCCAGGTCCTCGATGGGGTAGCCCGTCAGCGTCATCTCGGGGAAGACCACGAGATGCGCGCCCGCGTCGGCGGCCCGACGCGTCCACTCGAGCACGAGGCGCGCGTTGCCCTCGAGGTCCCCGACACACGTGTCGACCTGCGCCGCTGCCACCGTCACCCGACCCACACCCCGACCCTACCGACCCGTCACGGCGCTCACCGCCGCACCGTGTCGCACCCCACATCCACCCCCGGCCCCCGCACCACCGCTCCGGCCCTGCCCCACCGCTCCGGCCGCCGCCCGCCCTGCGCCCCGGCCCACCGCGCCCCCGCCCGCCCTGCGCC
>JAEYUL010000052.1 GCA_023432565.1 Actinomycetes bacterium
CCCACGCCCACGGGGTGGACGACAGGATCCCGATCTCAACCAACAACCCACCCCGCAACACGGGACAGGCCATATGGCATCGACTACTTGGCACACTGTTGAGTTCTCAAGGAACAGACGCGCATCCCCCCAGGATCTCGCGATCCTGAGCAAGAGGCTTGTTTGTCGCCCCGTGCGCCTCGGCGCTTGGGGCCCACCTACTGTACCCGATCCCCTGGCTGTTCGGAACCACTCTCTCGAGCGGCTCGTGCGCCAGGATCCTGGGCTCCCGACCTGGGCCGAGGCGCGCGGAGTGCCTGCGATCTGGTCGGGGGTGGCCGCCTGCGGGACCGTCCACCACCTGGATCCTTGCGGATCCGGCTCGGTGTCCGTTCCTCCCTGCCGGGCGACATCGAGAACATTACGCAGCGCCGGCCACGAACGCCAAATCGACGGCCCGTGACGCCGCTCACGCGTGTGCGCGTGCGGCCTGACCTGCAGCTGGAGTCGCGCGGGCGCGCCCGGGCGCTCTCGGTCGGTCGTCAACCTGCCGGCCCCCGCAGCCGCCCGTCCCCCGCGCCTGTTCCCGGGCACGTGCGGGTCGTTCGCCAGCACGACGACGGCCGCGCCGCCGCCGGCGTGAGCAGGCGTGCGGCGCGGCCGTGGGACGTGCGGCGCGGGTCGGGCGGCGGCCTCGGGCACCGGCACCCGGTCGGTCAGTGCTGAGTGTCGACGACCGCGAGGGTGCGCTTGCCCCGACGCAGCACGGCCCACCGGCCGTGCAGCAGGTCGTCCGGCGTCAGGACGGCGTTCTCGTCGGGAACGCGCACGTTGTTGATCGAGGCGCCACCCTCGGCGATCGCGCGGCGGGCCTCCGACTTGCTCTTGACGACCCCCGTCGCGGCGAGCAGGTCGACCACGAGATCGCCGGCGGCTCCACGCGCGGTCGGCAGCTCGGCGACCGCCGCCCCGAGCGTCGCCTCGTCGAGGTCGCCGAGCGAGCCTCGCCCGAACAGCGCCTGGGACGCCGCCACGACGGCGTCGGCCGCGCGGGTCCCGTGCACCAGCGCGGTGACGTCGTACGCCAGCGCGCGCTGCGCCTCACGCGCAGCCGGACGCGACGCGACCGCCTCCTGCATCTCGGTGATCTGCTCGCGGGAACGGAACGTGAAGACCTTGAGGTACCGGACCACGTCCGCGTCGTCCGAGTTGAGCCAGAACTGGTAGAAGGCGTACGGCGTGGTCATCTGCGGGTCGAGCCAGACGGTGCCGGACTCGGTCTTGCCGAACTTCGTCCCGTCCGCCTTGGTGATCAGAGGCGTCGTGAGCGCGTGGACCGCGGCGCCCTCGACCTTGCGGATGAGCTCGACGCCGGACAGCAGGTTGCCCCACTGGTCCGAGCCGCCCGTCTGCAGCGTGACGCCGTGACGACGGAACAGCTCGAGGTAGTCCATGCCCTGGAGCACCTGGTAGCTGAACTCGGTGAAGGAGATGCCCTGCTCGGACGCGAGGCGGCGCGCGACGGTGTCCTTGGCGATCATCGTGCCGAGCCGGAAGTGCTGGCCGACGTCGCGCAGGAAGTCGATCGCGGACAACGGCGCGGTCCAGTCGAGGTTGTTGACCAGGGTCGCGGCGTTCTCGCCGTCGAACCGCAGCAGCGGCGCGATCTGGCCGCGGATGCGCTCGACCCAGACCGCGACGACGTCGCGGGAGTTCAGCGTGCGCTCGCCCGTCATCTTCGGGTCACCGATGAGCCCGGTGGCGCCGCCGACGAGAGCGATCGGCCGGTGGCCGGCGTCCTGCAGCCGGCGAACCGTGAGGATCTGCACGAGGTTGCCGATGTGCAGGCTCGGCGCGGTGGGGTCGAAGCCGCAGTACAAGGTCACCGGGCCCGCCGAGAGCGCCTCGCGCAGGGCGTCGACGTCGGTCGTGCTGGCGATGAGCCCGCGCCAGGCGAGCTCGTCGAGGATGTGCGTCACGTTCGGTTCTCCGGTCGGTGGGCCGTGCGTGGCACGGCGTGAGGTCAGCGCAGGTCAGCGTCGAAGGTCGAGCCCGGCCGGCGTCGTCGCCCCGTCACGGGGCGTCTTCCGACGCCGGCGTCCGATACCCGTCGGACGGCGTCACGGCCCGGCGCGGCGAGCGGTACGCGGGCCGATAGGCCGAGACGGTGCGCTCCCCCGTGATCCAGTAGCGCCACGGGTGCCGGGCAGAGTCGCCACCGGCGCCCGACACGCCGACCCGCGGACCGCTCGCGTGCGTCCCGCGCACTGCGGCCTCGCGCCGGTGCACGACGACGCGGCCCCCCGCCTCGGTGACGTCCGCGCCGTTCCAGTCGCGGTCGACACCCAGGCACACCGCGAGCCGAGCCGGTCCGCGCGCGAGCTGCCGTGCGGAGTCGACGACCCCGACCGCCTCGCGCCTGCTCCAGGCGAGCTCGGCGCCCTCGACCACCTCGCCGGCCCGCAGCAGGACCGCCGCCGGGCGGCCCGTCGGCTCAGCCACCACGTTCACGCAGTGGTGCAGGCCGAGGTGGCGGTACACGTACAGACGGCCCGGCTCGGCGAACATCACGGCGTTGCGAGCGGTGCGGCCACGGTATGCGTGCGAGCCCGGGTCGTCGGCACCCGCGTACGCCTCGACCTCGGTCACCCTGATCGTCACGGTGCCCGCGGGCGTGCGCGTCGTGACGTAGGCACCCAGCAGGTCCTTGGCCACGGCGTGCACCTCACGCGCGTACCAGGTGCGCGCAGGGATCGCCGCGAACGCGTGGGCGTCCGGGACCTGCGGCGCCGTGGCGCTCGAGCCGCCAGCCGGGCCGGACCCGTCCACCGACGAGCCTGCGGACGCACCGGGCGCGCGCAAGCCCGCCGAGACACCCGGCGCCGACGAGCCGGCGGGCTCGGGCGCGCGCGGGGCGTCGGCGAAGGGCGTCACGAGGTCATCCTGCCAAACTCGTCGAGCCTGAGGTCGGCCCTCTCACGGGTGCGCTCGCGTGCGAAGTGCGCGCGCTCGTCGTCCATCCACCGCAGCCAGTGCTCGCGCGCCTGCTCGCCGTCACGCGCCAGACCGCGCTCGAGCCGCAGCGCCCTACCGGCCTCGACCCACACCCGCAGCACCGTGACCGGGTCGCAGTCGCGGCGGGCGGCACCGCAGCCCTCGACCACGAGCAGCTCGGGCACGGGGACGTCGACCCAGTCCGCGAAGGCCTCGGCATGCCAGTCGTAGCGCTGGAAGCGTCCGGGCACCGCACGCCGCAGCGGCTCGAGCACCTGCGCCGCCAGGCGCGGCCACAGCGAGCCCTCGAGCCCTGACCAGCCCTCGTAGAGGTCGTCGAGGTGCACGACGCCCGCGACGACGCCGCACTGCGACGCCACCTCGAGCACCCGAGCGGCCGCGGTCGTCTTGCCCGAGCCGGCCGGGCCGTCGATGCACACGAGGCGCACCGGACCGAGCCGTGGGGACGCCGCGAGGGCGCGCTCGACGATCGTGAGCGCGCCCTCGTCGGGCCCCGTGGTCATGACTGCGTCAGGAGGCCCAGTCGCGCAGCTCGGCGGCGCGCGCCTGCGCGCGCGTGAGCTGCTCGGCGACGCGCACCGGTGCGGTACCGCCGTGCGCCGACCGCGACGCGAGCGAGCCCTCGACCGTGAGCACCTCGCGCACGGCAGGCGTCAGGTGCGGCGAGATCGCGGCGAGCTCGTGATCGGTCAGCTCCCACAGCTCGATCGCCGGCTCGTGCGCCTCGCACGCGCGCACGCACTCACCCGCGACCTCGTGAGCGACCCGGAACGGCACACCCTCGCGCACGAGCCACTCGGCGATGTCGGTCGCGAGCGAGAAGCCCTGCGGCGCGAGCGAGGCGAGGCGGTCGGTGTCGAACGTGAGGGTGGCGACCATCCCCGCGAACGCCGGCAGCAGCACCGTGAGCTGGTCGACCTGGTCGAAGACCGGCTCCTTGTCCTCCTGCAGGTCGCGGTTGTACGCGAGAGGCAGGCCCTTGAGGGTCGTCAGCAGCCCCGTGAGGTCGCCGACGAGTCGACCGGCCTTGCCGCGCGCGAGCTCGGCGATGTCGGGGTTCTTCTTCTGCGGCATGATGCTCGACCCCGTCGAGAACGAGTCGTGCAGCCGGACGAAGCCGAACTCCTTGGTGGCCCACAGGATGATCTCCTCGGCGAGCCGCGACAGGTCCACCGCGAGCATCGCCGAGACGAACGCGAACTCCGCGACGACGTCGCGCGAGGCGGTGCCGTCGATCGAGTTCTCGACGGGGCCGTCGAACCCGAGCTCGGCCGCGACCGCAGCCGGGTCCAGCCCCAGCGACGAACCCGCCAGGGCGCCCGACCCGTACGGCGAGGCCGCGGCGCGCTTGTCCCAGTCGACGTAGCGCTCGACGTCGCGCAGCAGCGGCCACGCGTGCGCGAGCAGGCTGTGCGCGAGCAGCACCGGCTGCGCGTGCTGCAGGTGGGTGCGCCCCGGCATGGATGCCTCACCCGCGGCGTGCGCCTGCGCGGTCAGGGCGTCGACGACGTCCAGCACGAGGCCCGCGATCGTGCGCGCCTCGCGGCGCAGGTACATCCGCACGAGCGTGGCGATCTGGTCGTTGCGCGAGCGGCCCGCGCGCAGCTTGCCGCCGAGCTCGGCGCCGGCCCGCTCGATCAGCCCGCGCTCGAGCGCGGTGTGCACGTCCTCGTCGTCGGGCGAGGGACCGAAGGCACCGGACGCGACGTCCGCCCGCAGCCGCTCGAGCGCCTCGACCATCGCGGTCACCTCGTCGTCCGACAGCAGACCGGCCCCGTGCAGCACGTGCGCGTGCGCCACCGAGCCCGAGATGTCCACGTCCGCCAGCCGCCAGTCGAACTGCGTCGAGCGCGACAGCTCGGCAAGCGCCGCGGCCGGGCCGGACGCGAACCGGCCGCCCCACAGGGCGAGCGGAGCGTCCGGCTCACCGGCCACCGGCGACTCAGGCATCGATGCCGCCCTGCGTGCCGAGGTCCACGCCGTGGCCGAACTTCACGTCGCGCGCCGCGGCGAGCTTGCTCGACAGGCCGTAGATCTCGATGAAGCCCTTCGCCGACGCCTGGTCGAACGTGTCGCCCGAGTCGTACGTCGCCAGGTTGAAGTCGTACAGCGAGGAGTCCGAGCGGCGGCCGGTCACGGTCGCGCGCCCGCCGTGCAGCACGAGGCGGATGTCACCCGAGACGTAGCGCTGGGTGTCGGCCACGAACACGTCGAGCGAGCGCTTGAGCGGGCTGAACCACTGGCCGTCGTACACCAGCTCTGCCCAACGCTGCTCGACCTGACGCTTGAACCGCGCCTGCTCGCGCTCGATCGTGACGTTCTCGAGCTCCTGGTGCGCCGCGATCAGCGCCATCGCGCCGGGCGCCTCGTACACCTCGCGCGACTTGATGCCGACCAGGCGGTCCTCGACGATGTCGATGCGGCCCACGCCCTGCGCGCCCGCCCGACGGTTCATCTCCTGGATCGCCTGCAGCGGCGTGACCGGGACGCCGTCGAGCGCGACGGGGACACCCTGCTCGAACGTGATGACGACCTCGTCGGCCACCGGCGGGAACGTCGGGTCGTCGGTGTAGGTGTAGACGTCCTTCGTCGGACCGTTCCAGATGTCCTCGAGGAAGCCCGTCTCGACCGCGCGACCCCACACGTTCTGGTCGATCGAGAACGGGTTGTGCTTCGTGGTCGCGATCGGCAGCTTGTGCTTCTCGGCGAACTCGATCGCCTTGTCGCGCGTGAGCGCCAGGTCCCGCACGGGCGCCAGGCACGTCAGGTCGGGCGCGATCGAGGTGATGCCGACCTCGAAGCGCACCTGGTCGTTGCCCTTGCCGGTGCAGCCGTGCGCGACCGTGGTCGCGCCGAACTGGCGCGCGGCGCGCACGAGGTGCTTGACGATGACCGGACGCGACAGCGCCGAGACCAGCGGGTAGCGGTCGAGGTACAGGCCGTTGGCCTGCAGCGCGGGCATGCAGTACTCGTCGGCGAACTCGTCGCGGGCGTCGGCGACGTACGCCTCCACCGCGCCGCAGTCGAGCGCACGCTGGCGGATGACGTTGAGGTCCTCACCGCCCTGGCCGACGTCGACGGCCACAGCGATCACCTCGGCACCGGTGGCCTCGGCGATCCAGCCGATGCCGACGGAGGTGTCCAGACCACCGGAGTAGGCGAGGACGACGCGCTCAGTCATGGGATGTCACTTTCTGCGAGCTGGGTTCGGGTCGTGCAGGTCGGGTGACGCGCCCGAGGCGGGCGCGGGAGATCAGGAGGAGCCGGTCGCGAGGGCCAGGAACCGCGACGCCAGCGCGGCGCCGTCGGGCTCACGCGACACGACGAGGATCGTGTCGTCCCCCGCGATCGTGCCGAGGACGGCCGGGAGCACGGAGTGGTCGATCGCCGAGGCGAGGTACTGCGCCGCCCCGGGCGGTGTGCGCAGCACGACGAGGTTGCCGGACGACTCCGCGGTCAGCAGGAGCTCGGCGCACAGGCGCTCGAGCCGCGTCGCGAGGTGCTCGGCGTCGCCCGCGGGCGCGGTCGGCAGCGCGTGCACCGCACCCTCGGCGGGGACGGCGTACACGAGCGCGCCCGACGGCGCGCGGACCTTGACGGCACGCAGCTCGACGAGGTCGCGCGACAGGGTCGCCTGCGTGACCGTCACGCCCTCGTCGGCGAGCAGCTCGGCGAGCTGCTGCTGGGAGTGCACGGGCTCGCGCGCGAGCAGCGCGGCGACGAGGGACTGCCGCGCCGCCTTCGTCTGAGGAACGCTCGTGCGGGGCACGCCGCTCGTGGTGCTCGGCAGGGACATCGGCCTCACCGCGCCTCGAGCAGGAACGTCAGGAGCGCCTTCTGGGCGTGCAGCCGGAACTCGGCCTCGTCCCAGACGATCGACTGCGGCCCGTCGATCACCTCGGCGGTGATCTCCTTCCCGCGGTACGCGGGCAGGCAGTGCAGGACGTGGGCGTCCGGGGACGCGAGGGCGAGCGCGGCCTCGTCGACCCGGAACGGCACGAACGGCGTCTCACGCTCGGGTGCCTCGTCCTCCTGCCCCATCGAGACCCACGTGTCCGTCGCGACGACGTCCGCACCGGCGACCGCCTCGGCGAGCGAGGGCACGACCGCGACCGAGCCGCCCGTGCTCGCCGCGATCCGCGTCGCGTCCGCGAGCACCGCGGGGTCCGGACGGAACCCCTCGGGCGCGCCCACGCGCACGTGCATCCCCGCGGTCGCCCCGCCGAGCAGGTAGGAGTGCGCCATGTTGTTCGCGCCGTCGCCCACGTACGCCAGCGTGAGGCCCGCGAGGCCCGCGACGCCGCCGCGGTGCAGCGCGACCGTCGCCAGGTCCGCCAGCACCTGGCACGGGTGGAAGGAGTCCGTGAGCGCGTTGACGACCGGGACGCCGGCGACGGACGCCATCTCCTCGATCCGGGACTGGGCGTGCGTGCGCCACACGATCGCGGCGACCTGCCGGCCGAGCACGTGCGCCGTGTCGGCGATCGACTCGCGCGTGCCGATCTGGGCGAGCTTGCCGTCCACCACGAGCGGGAACCCGCCGAGCTCGGCGATCCCGGTGCTGAACGACACCTGCGTGCGCAGCGTCGGCTTGTCGAAGATGACTGCCACGGCGCGCGGTCCGGACAGCGGCCGGCGGATGTACCGGTCGTCGTGGAACGCGAGCGCGAGCTCGAGGACGTCCGCCTGCTCGTCGGGCGTGAGGTCGTCGTCGCGCAGGAAGTGACGAGTCACGCGCCCACCTCGCTCGGGTCGAGCGCGGCCAGGAAGTCGACGAACGTGCCGAGCTGCTCGTGCGTGACGACGAACGGCGGCGCGAGCCGGATGGTCGACGGGTTGACGGGGTTGACGACGAACCCGGCCGCGAGCGCGCGCGAGGCGACCGCGGGAGCGACGGGCGCGCTCAGGGCGATGCCCACGAGCAGACCCTCGCCGCGCACGGACTGCACGAGCGGGTTGTCCAGCTCGGCGACGCGCTCGCGCAGCCGCGCGCCGACGTCCCGCACGTGCGCCAGGAGGTCGTCGCGCTCGATGACGGTGATGGTGGCCAGGCCCGCCGCCGCCGCGACCGGGTTGCCGCCGAACGTCGTGCCGTGCTGGCCGCGGCCCAGCAGCGAGGCCGTGGTGTCGCCGAACGCGATGAGCGCACCCACCGGGAAGCCGCCGCCCAGCCCCTTGGCCACGGTGACGACGTCCGGCACGATCCCGCCGCCGATGTGCGGCAGCTGGTGGGCGAACCACTCCCCCGTGCGCCCCATGCCGGTCTGCACCTCGTCGAGCACCAGCAAGGTGCCGTGCCGTGCGGTCAGCTCGCGGGCCCGCGCGAGATACCCGGGAGGCAGCGGCAGCACCCCGGCCTCGCCCTGCAGCGGCTCGACGAAGAGTGCCGCGACGTCGCCCGGCTCGAGAGCGGCCTCGAGCGCGTCGACGTCGCCGAACGGCAGCCACTCGACGCCCGCGGGCAGCGGCTCGAACGGCTCGCGGTAGGCCGCCTTGTGGGTCAGCGCGAGCGCACCGACCGTCCGGCCGTGGAACGCGCCCTCGAGCGCGAGGAGCCGGGTGCGGCCGGTACGGCGCGCGAGCTTGAAGGCGCCCTCGTTCGCCTCCGTGCCGGAGTTCGTGAGGAACACGCGCGAGCCCTCGGGCGCCTGCGCGAGCGCGAGGAGCCGCTCCGCGAACGCGATCTGCGTCGGGCTCGCGAAGAAGTTGGAGACGTGCCCGAGCGTGCCGAGCTGCGCGCTGATCGCGGCGGTCAGCGTGGGGTGGGCGTGCCCGAGGCTGTTGACCGCGATCCCGCCGAGCAGGTCGAGGTAGCGGTTGCCGTCCGCGTCCCACACGTACGGGCCCTCGCCGCGGACCAGCACGCGCTGCGGAGGGCCGAACGTGTCCATGAGCGCGTGCGTGTACCGCTCGGTCCACTGCGCGACCGAGCCCTCGGCCGCCTGGACGGGGATGCCGTCGACGGTCGAGGCCGCCCGGCGCAGCGCGCGGCGGGTCGGTGCGGCGGTGCCGGCGGACGCGGCCGGCGCGGTCGTCGGCTCGCTCATGCGGACACCTCCGGGTGGACGACGGGGATCGGGGCGGTGAAGGGCGCGTCGGCAGGCTCCTCGTCGGGCAGCACCATGGTGCCGATGCCGTCCGACGTGAAGACCTCGACGAGGATCGAGTGGGGCGCGCGGCCGTCGATCACGTGGGCACGCCCCACACCGCCGGTGACGGCACGCCAGCACGCCTCCATCTTGGGCCGCATGCCGGAGTCGAGGGTCGGCAGGACCTCCGAGAGCTCGCTGGCGGCGATGCGCCGCACGAGGGAGCCTCGGTCCGGCCAGCTCAGGTACAGGCCCTCGACGTCGGTCAGGACGATGAGCTTGCGTGCGCCGAGGGCGACCGCGAGCGCGGCGGCGGCCGTGTCGGCGTTGACGTTGAGCACCTGCGTCGGGTCGTCCATGTCCGGGGCGACCGTGCTGACGACCGGGATGCGGCCCGCGTCGAGCAGGTCCTGGACGGCCCCGGGGTTGACCTTGACGACGTCCCCGACGAGACCGACGTCCACCGGCTCGCCGTCGACGAACGCGTGCCTGCGGCGTGCCTGGAACAGTCCGCCGTCCTCACCCGAGAGACCGACGGCGTGCGGGCCGTGCGCGTTCAGGAGCCCGACGAGCTCACGCGAGACCTGACCGGTCAGGACCATCCGCACGACGTCCATGGCCTCGGGGGTCGTCACCCGCAGACCGCCGCGGAACTCGGACTCGATGCCGAGGCGGTCGAGCATCGAGCTGATCTGCGGACCGCCGCCGTGCACGACCACGGGCCGCAGCCCGACCTGGTGCAGGAACACCATGTCCTCGGCGAAGGCGCGCTTGAGGCCCTCGTCGATCATCGCGTTGCCGCCGTACTTGACGACGACGAGCGCGCCGGCGAACTTCTGCAGCCACGGCAGGGCCTGGATGAGCACCTCGGCCTTCTGGTCGGGCCGCAGGTCCGTGCGTGTGTCGAAGTGGAAGTCCTCGGGGACGGGAGGCTGGGTCACGTCGAGTACTCGCTGTTCTCGGAGACGTAGGCGTGCGTGAGGTCGTTGGTCCACAGGGTCACGACCTCCTCACCCGCGTGCAGGTCGATGAGCACGTGCACGTCGCGCGACGCCGCGAGGTCGACGCTCGAGCGCGGCTCGTGGGCACCGCCCGCACGGCAGACCATGACGCCGTTGATCGAGACGTCGACCTGGTCGGGGTCGAACGGCGCGACCTCGGCCGGCACGGTGCCGGCCGACGCCAGGATGCGCCCCCAGTTGGGGTCGTTGCCGTACACCGCCGCCTTGAACAGGTTCGAGCGCGAGACCGCCCGCGCGACGGCCAGCGCGGCGTCCTGCGAGGACGCCCCCGTGACGGTGATCGCGATGTCGTGCGTCGCGCCCTCGGCGTCGGCGACCAGCTGGCGCGCGAGCTGTGCCGCGACGGCGGTGAGCGCGGCGGTGAAGCCCGCGGCGTCGGGCGTCACCCCCGAGGCCCCGGAGGCCATCAGCGTCACCGTGTCGGAGGTGGACATGCAGCCGTCGGAGTCGACGCGGTCGAACGTGTCGCGCGTGGCGGCCCGCAGGGCGGCGTCCGCCAGTTCGGCGTCGACGACCGCGTCCGTCGTGAGGACGCACAGCATCGTGGCCAGCCCCGGCGCGAGCATGCCCGCGCCCTTGGCCATGCCCCCGATCCGCCACGTGCCGAGGTCGCCCTCGATCGTCATGTCGGCCGTCTTGGGCACCGTGTCGGTCGTCATGATCGCCTGCGCCGCCGCGGGACCGCCGGTGCTGGACAGCGCGTCACGCGCCGGCCCGACGCCCGCCAGCAGCGTCTCGATGGGCAGCCGCTCGCCGATCAGGCCCGTGGAGCACACGACCACGTCGCCCGGCGAGACACCGAGCGCCTCGCCCACCGCCTCGGCCGTCCGGTGCACGTCGAGGAAGCCGTCGGGGCCGGTGCACACGTTCGCGCCGCCGGAGTTGAGGACGACCGCGCTCACCACACCGTCGGCGACGACCTGCCGGGACCACGTCACGGGGTGCCCGACGACGCGGTTGGAGGTGAACACCGCCGCACCGACCTGCAGCGGCCCGTCGTTGACGACGAGTGCGAGGTCGGGGCGGCCCGATGCCTTCAGGCCTGCGGTGGTGCCGCTCGCGCGGAACCCGGCGGGCGCGGTCACGCCCGGCGAGAGCTGCGCGGAGTCCTGCTCGGTGATCGTCACGGTGCGACTCCGTCCAGAGGAAGTCCCAGCGACTCGGGCAGCCCGAGCGCCAGGTTGAGCGACTGCAGCGCACCGCCGGCGGTGCCCTTGACCAGGTTGTCGATCGCGGTGACCGTCACGACGCGCCCGGCACGCTCGTCGACGGCGACCTGCACGAGTGCGGTGTTCGCACCGAGGGTGGCGGCGGTCGTCGGCCACTGACCCGCGGGCAGCAGGTGGACGAACGGCTCGTCCGCGTACGCGGTCTGCCAGGCGGCCCGGACGGCCGCCGGGTCGGTGCCGGGCACGAGGCGCGCGGTCGCGGTCGCGAGGATACCGCGGGACATGGGCACGAGCGTCGGGGTGAAGGAGACCGTGACGTCGGGCGCACCGGCCACGCGAAGGTTCTGGGCGATCTCGGGGATGTGCCGGTGGGTGCCGCCCACCGCGTACGGCTGGGCCATGCCGAGCCCCTCGGAGGCGAGCAGGTGCGGCTTGAGGCTCTTGCCGGCGCCCGAGTAGCCGTTGGCGAGGACCGCGACGAGGTCGAGCGGCTCGATCACGCCGGCCGCGACGCCGGGCTGCAGGCCGAGCGTCACCGCGGTCACGTTGCAGCCGGGGACGGCGATCCGCGTGGTCCCCGCGAGCCGTGCGCGCTGAGCCGCGGCAACCGTCTCCCCCGCGTGCAGGAGCTCGGGCAGGCCGTAGGGCCAGGTCCCGGCGTGCTCGCTGCCGTAGTAGGCCACCCAGTCCTCGGCGTCGACGAGCCGGTGGTCCGCGCCGAGGTCGACGACGACCGTGGACGGGTCGCGCTCGGCGAGCTCGGCGGCGACCGCACCGCTGGCACCGTGCGGCAGCGCGAGCACGACGACGTCGTGACCGGCGAGCGTGTCGGGGGTCGTGGGCTCCAGCACGCGGTTCGCGAGTCGGCGCAGGTGCGGCTGGTGCTCCCCGAGCGTGCTGCCCGCGTTGGAGTGGGCCGTGACCGCTCCGATGTCGGCCTGGGGGTGCTGGAGCAGCAGCCGGAGCATCTCGCCCCCGGCGTACCCGCTCGCCCCGGCGACCGCGACTGTGAACGACATGCGCATGAACATACACGCCAGCGCGAATAGATGCACAAACATTCTGGTCGCCACGGGATGAAACCCGTGCTCGGCCGCGTTCGCCTGGGCGTGCACGCAGTCGTCGCCACCCATGCCGGTGGACCCGAGGTCCTGTCGTCCGTGACGCTGCCCGACCCCAGCCCGGGGCCGCGCGAGGTCCTGGTACGGGTCGCCGCGGCCGGGGTCAACTTCATCGACACCTACCGCCGCTCGGGCGTGTACCCGGCGGCGTTCCCGCACGTGCCGGGCTCCGAGGGTGCCGGGACGGTCGTCGCGGTGGGTGACGAGGTCAGGCGGTTCGCACCCGGCGACCGCGTCGCGTGGTCGGCCGCGCCCGGGTCGTACGCCGAGCTCGTCGTGGCTCCGGAACGCGAGCTGCTCGCCGTGCCCCACGGCGTGGACGACGAGACTGCCGCCGCGCTCCTGCTGCAAGGTCTGACCGCGCACTACCTGGCGACCTCGACGTTCCCGGTCGAGCCCGGCGCCACCGTGCTCGTGCACGCGGGCGCGGGCGGCGTCGGACTGCTGCTCACCCAGCTGGCGACGCAGCGCGGAGGTCACGTCATCGCGACCGTCGGGAGTGTCGAGAAGGAGTCGCTCGCACGCGCGGCGGGTGCGCGCGACGTGATCCGGTACCGCGAGCTGCCTCACCTGACGACCGACCTGCCCGCCCACGTCCGCCGGCTCACCGAGGGCCGCGGCGTCGACGTCGTGTACGACGGCGTCGGCCGGGACACGTTCGACGCGTCGCTGGCGTCGCTCGCCCGACGCGGGATGCTCGTGCTGTTCGGTGCCTCGTCCGGGCCCGTGCCGCCCGTCGACCCGCAGCGCCTGAACGCCGCGGGATCGGTCTTCCTCACCCGGCCGACGCTCGGCGACCACGTCGCCGACCGCTCCGAGCTCGAGTGGCGCGCCGGCGAGCTCTTCAGCGCGGTGGCCGACGGCCTGCTCGACGTGCGGGTCGGCGCCCGCTTCCCCCTGTCGGCCGCCGCCGACGCCCACCGCGCGCTCGAGTCGCGCGCCACCACCGGAAAGGTCCTCCTCCTGCCGTGAGCGCCCCCGCCCTGAACGCCGCCCGCACCGTCACGGTGGAGGTCTGGTCCGACGTCGCGTGCCCGTGGTGCTACATCGGCAAGCGCCGCTTCGCCGAGGCGCTCAGCGCCTTCCCGCAGCGCGCGCACGTCGACGTCGTGTGGCGCTCGTTCCAGCTGTCCCCCGACACGCCGCGCGGACCCGGCCGCCCCGAGGCGCAGGCGCTCGCCGAGATGAAGGGGATCCCGCTCGAGAGCGTGCAGCAGATGTTCGCGCACGTCACCGCGGTGGCCGAGGGCGTCGGCCTGCGCTACGACTTCGACCGCGTGCTGGCGTTCAACTCCTACGACGCGCACCGGCTCACGCACCTGGCGCGAGAGGTCGGCGGGGCTGCGCTCGCCGACCGCACCGTCGAGCTGCTGTTCTCGGCGCACTTCGAGCGCGGCGTGGACCTCGGCCTGGACGCCTCGCTCGTCGGCGTGGCACGCGAGGCGGGCTTCGCTGCGGCCGGGTACGACGACGAGGCCGTCGCCGCGTTCCTCGCGGGCGACGAGCAGTCGCAGTCGGTGGATGCCGACATCGCCACGGCACGGGAGCTGGGCGTGTCCGGCGTGCCGTTCTTCGTCGTCGACCGCCGCTACGCCGTCTCGGGTGCGCAGCCCACCGAGGTCTTCGCGCAGCTGCTCGAGGCAGGGTGGCGCGAGGCGAACCCCGAGCAGACGATCCCGGCAGACCCGTCGGCGGACGCGTGCACCGACGACTCGTGCACCGTCTGACCTGCACGCCTCCCCGCCGCTGAGCGCGTCAGGCGGCGGGACCGGGCCGGGCGCTCGCGCGTATCACTGCCTGTCGACGCAGGTCGCGCGGGCGGGCACGTGCCCTAGGCTGCGCGCAGCGGACCCACGGCGTGGTGGTCTGGCACGCGTCGGGCCCGCATCGCACCACGACGCGCCCAGGAGGCCCCGCATGACGACTTCCCCCGACGCCCCGCCGGCCCCGCTCACGGACCCGGTCGGCACGTTCGTGCCGTCGACGGTCCCGACGCACTGGTACAACCTCGCGGCGGACCTCCCCGAGCCGGCGCCCCCCGCCTTGCACCCGGGCACGCGTGAGCCGCTCGGACCGCAGGACCTCGCTCCGCTGTTCCCCATGGCGCTCATCGCACAGGAGGTCAGCACCGAGCGCTACGTCGAGATCCCGCAGACGGTCCGCGAGATGTACGCGCTGTGGCGCCCCTCGCCCCTGATCCGCGCGCGGCGGCTCGAACGCGCTCTGGGCACGCCCGCCAAGATCTTCTACAAGTACGAGGGCGTCTCCCCCGCGGGCTCCCACAAGCCGAACACCGCCGTCGCGCAGGCCTACTACAACGCCGTCGAGGGGATCACCAAGCTCACGACCGAGACGGGCGCCGGACAGTGGGGAGCCTCCCTGTCGATGGCGTGCGCGCTCGTCGGGATCGAGTGCGAGGTCTGGCAGGTGCGGGCGTCCTACGACGCCAAGCCGTACCGCCGCATGCAGATGGAGACCTACGGCGGCATCTGCCACCCGTCGCCGTCGGACCTGACCGAGGCGGGCCGCGCGATGCTCGCGGCCGACCCGGACACCACCGGGTCGCTCGGCATGGCGATCTCCGAGGCCGTCGAGGTCGCCGCCAAGGACCCCCAGGCGCACTACGCGCTCGGCTCGGTGCTCAACCACGTGCTGCTGCACCAGTCGGTGATCGGCCTCGAGGCGCTCGAGCAGCTCGACGCGATCGGCGAGAAGGCCGACGTGGTGTTCGGCTGCGCGGGCGGCGGGTCGAACCTCGGGGGGCTGAGCTTCCCGTTCATCGGTCGCAACCTGCGCGAGGGGACGACGACCCGCGTGGTCGCGTGCGAGCCCGCGGCGTGCCCCTCGCTCACCCAGGGCGAGTACCGGTACGACTTCGGCGACGTGGCCGGCCTGACCCCGCTGCTGAAGATGCACACGCTCGGCAAGGACTTCGTGCCGCCGCCCCTGCACGCCGGGGGCCTGCGCTACCACGGCATGGCGCCGATGGTCTCGCACGCGTACGAGCTCGGGCTGCTCGAGGCCATCGCGGTCGAGCAGGAGGTCGCGCTCGCGGCCGGCGTCGAGTTCGCGCGCGCGGAGGGGATCATCCCGGCGCCCGAGTCGACGCACGCGGTCGCGGGTGCGCTCGCACACGCGCGCACTGCCACGACGGACGAGACCATCGTCATCGGTCTGTCCGGCAACGGCGTGCTCGACCTGCCCGCGTACCACGACTTCCTCTGACAGCTCCGTCTCGCCAGCACGACGAGGGGCCCGCGCGTCGCACGACGCCCGGGCCCCTCGCGCTGTCAGGTCAGCGCTTCGGCGGGTGCGGGCCGCCCTTCGCGCCGACCACGAGCCGGTGACTCGTCGAGACCGAGGAGTACCCCGCGTCGCCGGGGTACGTAGCCTTGACCGTCACGCTCCGGCTCACCTTCGGGAGCGTGACGGTCACCTTCCCGGCGTCGAGGGTGGCCAGGTACGTCGTGCGGCCGACCGCGAGCGCGACCTTGCCGCCCGGGACCCGGGCCTGCGGTACGCCGGTGACCTTCACCGTGATCACCGGCGAGCTGCCTGGGGTGACCTTCCAGCTCGGCGTGGTCAGGGCGATCGTCGGACGCGCCTGCGTCACGGTGACGTGGGCCGGCTCGGAGGTCGACGCCTGGACGCCCGCGGCTCCTGCGTACACCGCGGTCAGCGTGTGCGTGCCGACCGCGAGCGTGCGCGGCAGCAGGATCGTCGCCGACGCGGCGTGGGACGTCCCCGGCTTCCCCTTGCCGGGCACGGCCCGGTCGGGCACGAGCGTGCCGACCGCCAGGACCTTCGCGCCCTCGCGGATCTGCACGTACCCCGTCGGTGACGCCCCCTGCGCCGTGACCGTCACCTGCGCGGTCACCTGACCGCCGAAGGCCACCTTCGGCGGTCGCAGCGTCAGGGTCGTGGCCGACGCCGTCGACCCGATCGTCGCCGTGAGCGTCCCCGTGGAGGCCGCGTACCGGCCGTCGGTCGGCGTGAACACCGCACTGAGCTCGTGCGCGCCCGCGCCGAGCTGCACGTCGAGCGTCGCCACGCCGCCACGGACCGCGACGGTCCCGAGCCAGATCCGACCGTCCACGAACGTGACCGTCCCGGCGACCCCCTGCGGCGAGACCGCCGCACGCAGGGTCTGCGTCGCGCCGACGACCGGATCTCCCGTCATCGTGAGCACCGTCGAGGTCGGCGTCGCGGCCTTGACGGTCAGCGGGATGTGCACCGTGGTGCCGCTCGGGGAGGCCACGAGCGTGAGCTCGTGCTCGCCGGGCGACGTCTCGGCGGGGATCTGGACGGCCACCGTGGCCGCGCCCGCGTCGACGGTGGCGCCCCCGATCGACTCCCCGTCCAGACGGATGTCGAGGCTCGTGTTCAGCGGCGAGCCCAGGCTCGTCAGGTCGAGCTTCGAGACGCCCATCTCGATCGCGTCACCGGCGAACACCTCGGACGGCAGGTCGCTGACGGCGACCGCGTGCCGGGCGAAGTCGGGCGACAGGCCCGGGTGCGACTCGAGGAACGCGATCCACGCGTCGCGGTCGACGAGCCCCGAGTCGCGCGTGTCGCTGCCCTGCGTGAACACCCGGAAGTTGTCACCGCCCGTCGCGAGGAACGAGAACGTGCCCACGCGGTAGTCGGCCGAGGGGTCCAGAGGCTCGCCGTCGATCGTCACGGACGTGATGCGGCTGCCCTCCGGCAGGGTCGCGTCGTAGGTGTACGACACGTTGTCGGACAGGCCCAGCTGCAGGTAGGCCCGCGAGGGCACGTTGCCGTTCGCGTCACGCTGCCACTGCTGGTTCAGCATCGTGAGCAGCTGGGTGCCGGTCAGCGTCGTCGTCCAGAGGTTGTTCGCGAACGGCAGCACGGCGTTCGCCTCGGCGTACGTGACGATGCCATCGGTCGCCTCAGCACCGGACCTCGCGTAGTAGAGCTCGTTGCGCAGCCCGCCGGGGTTGACCACCCCGATCTGCGCGCCACCCAGCCGTTCGTCGGCGAGCGTGTCCCGCAACGCGTTCGCCACCAGGTTGCCGAGCGTCGACTCGCTCGCACGGTCGTCGCGGCCCGTCGACGGCAGCGGACCCGAGCCCACGTACCTGCCGCCGACGTACGAGCCGCCCGTGTACGCCGTCGTGATGTCCGCCGTGACCGAGCCCACGGGCTCACGGCCGATGACGTCGGCGTACGCGATCGCCTCGTCGACGATCTGCTTGACCTTCGCGACGCGCGGGTAGGTCGCGATCAGCGTCTCGTCCGCGGTGGTGACCCGCGGGACGTTCTCCTGCGTGTGCGACACGACCTCGTCCGTCGTCGGGTCGTACCGCAGGACGACCTTGCCGAGGAACTCGCCGTAGGAGCCCGTCTGGACGACCGGACGCGTCTTGCCCGGTGCTCCGGGGACGTCGCCGGCCCAGGCGTACTGCTTGTGGGTGTGGCCCGTGAAGATCACGTCCACCGCGGCCGACGTCTGCGTGACGATCTCGGCGAACGCGCCCCCCGCGGCGACCTCCTCCTCGAGGGTCGAGCCGTCGGGCGTGCCCGCACCCGCACCCTCGTGGTACTCGGCGACGATCACGTCGGCCTCGCCGTTGCTCTCGTCGCCGTCCGTGAGCTGCGCCGCGACCCGGTTGACCGCGACGACGGGGTCGCCGAAGTCGAGGTCGGCGATACCGGCCGGAGTCACCAGTGCCGGCGTCTCCTCGGTGACCGCCCCGATCACCGCGACGGTGACACCGTCCATGTCGAACGTCGTGTACTCCTGCAGCGCGGGGGTCGTGGTGCCGTCGAGGTAGACGTTCGCGCCCAGGTAGTCCCACTGCGCGTTGCGGTCGCCGTCCGGGCCGATCACCCGGTCGGTCAGGTCCGTGAAGCCCTGGTCGAACTCGTGGTTCCCGACGGCGGAGGCCGCCAGATCGAGAGCGTTGAGCACGTCGATCGTCGGCTGGTCCTGCTGGACCGCGGACGCGAACAGCGACGCGCCGATGTTGTCGCCCGCGGACAGGAACGCGACCGGCCCGGTCGCCTCCGCGCGCAGCTTCTCGACGGTCCCCGCGAACTTCACGGTGTTCGACGACGTGACCCCTGCCGTCGTCACCGACTCGATGCGGCCGTGGTGGTCGTTGATGTTGAGGAACGTCAGGTCGAGCGGACCCTGCGTCTTCTCGCCCGCCGTCAGCCCGACGACCACCGGGTCGTGGTCCGAGGAGCGGAACTCGTCGTCCGCGTAGAACAGCGCCCCGTGGTAGTTGTACCGGCTGTACTCGAGCGCGATCGACTCCTCGGCGTTGATCTCCCAGACGTCGGCACCCGTGGCCCGCTCGAGCGCGGCCTCGTTGAGCAGCACGTGGTCGAGCGATCCCGACAGCCCGCTGAACGAGTAGGAGAACTCGCCGGGCGCGAGCTCGGCGGCCGCGTCGGTGTACCCCGCCTCGTACAGGACCTCGAGCGGGTCCTCGAGCGTGTAGGCGTTGAAGTCGCCGACGAGCGCGACCGCCTCGACATCACCCTGGATGTCCGCGACCCAGTCCCGCAGCGCGGTGGCCTGCGCGACGCGCGACGCGTTCGACGCGCCCTGCCCGTCGCCCTGGTCCGCGTCGCCCGCAAGCGGACCGGCTGAGCCCTTGGACTTGAAGTGGTTGACCGCCACGAGGACCGGCTCGCCGCCGCCGATCGGCTCGAACACCTGCGCGAGGGGCTCGCGTGCGTTGTCGAACGGCTCACCGGCGTCCGACAGCGTCCCGAGCGCGCGGGACTCGCCCACGCGCGTGACCGCGGCCGGCTGGTAGATGAGCGCGTTCGAGATCACGTCCATCGTGCCCGGGTCGGGCAGCTCGGACGACGACGGCACGAACGCCCACTTCTCGCTTCCGGCCTCGGCGTTCAGAGCGTCGACCAGCGTGCCGAGCGCCTCGTCGGCGACACCGTCGACGACCGCCGAGTTCTCGATCTCGAGCAGCCCGACGACGTCGGCGTCCAGGTCGTTGATCGCGGTGACGATCTTGGCCTGCTGCCGCGCCAGGTCGTCCGGGTCCCAGGCGCCGCGCGGGTCGCAGCCCGTGTCGACGGTGACCGGGTCACCGTCGCGGTCGCGGTAGGGCACGCAGCCGGCGGTCGTGGCACCGAGCGTGGTGAAGTAGTTCAGCACGTTGAACGACGCGACCGACAGGTCGCCGCCGACGTCCCGCGGCTGCTCGGTCCGCGTGTTCTCGAACGTCGCAGGCCCGTCGCTCGGGCCGACGAGAGGCCGGGTCGGGTCGAGCTTCCAGGTGTTGTTGACGTACGTCACGACGACGGGCTCGTCGAACGTGACGGGCGCCCCGACGCGCACCGGGTTGGTCAGGGACAGATACGGCGGGACGAGCCCCTGGTTGGCGGCCGAGAGGTAGTTCGTCGTCGCGGCGTCGTCGAGCACGACGCCTCGCGCCGCGTTGTCGTCCTTGACGGCCTGGATCGCGGCCGTGTCCTGCGGGTCGGCGACCTCGGTCCACTGCAGCAGCGGTCTGGTGCCCGTCGCGAGGCCGACCTCGCCGTACTGGTTGGTCGAGTACGTGTTCGTCACGGTCAGGTCGCCGGTCGGCGCGAACAGCATCGACTCGATCGCCTCGCGCGCGGCGGCGGTCGTCGGCCACGCCCCCGTCAGGGGGGTCACGGTCGCGTCCGAGTCGAGGATCTCCAGACCCGCCGCGCTGGGCACCGTGATCTCCGTCAGGCCGTTGAACTCGCTGATCACGCCCGTGACCTTCACCTCGTCACCGATCGTCACGAGGTCGTCGGTGCTCGCGGAGAACACGAACAACCCGTCTGACGCCGTGCGCTCGCCCAGGGTCCCACCGGTGCCGGCGGTCTGGATCACGTAACCGTTGCGCCCTCCGGTCGGGTAGGCCGCCGTCACGACGCCCTGCGTGGTGACGGTCTGCCCGACGTACGGCGAGGTCTGGCCCGTCCCCTGGATCTGCGCGACGGAGAGCACCGTCGGGCCCTCCGGGTCGGGGTCCGGGTCCGGGTCGGGCTCGCCGCCGTCGTCGTCGGACTTCTGCGGGGTCGGCGTCCCGACGGTGAAGTCCGCAGCGTTGTCCGCGGTGTTGGCGTGACCTGCGGAGCGGGACGCGGACGTGGTCGCCGCCAGGGTGCCGACCGGGCCCGTGCCCGCGAAGTCGTCCGCAGCGGCGCCGTACCCGACGAAGTCCACGACCGCGGCAGCGTTCGCGCAGCGCGTCTCGCTCGTGCAGCCGAGCGGGGCGGTCGACGAGGCGAGTGCGACCTTGCCCGCAGTCGCGCTCATCGCGATCGTGCCGTTGAGGTCCGTCTCGATGTCCGCCTGCGTCCCGCTGCCCGTGGCCTGCCCGACCAGGAAGTAGTCGTGCGGCTGGATCGTGCCCGACAACGCCGTGACGAGGCCGTTGCGCCCCACCGCGCCCGTCGACGACCCGTACTGGATCGACCACCCGGCGAGGTCGACCGCCTCGTCGCTCACGTTGTACAGCTCGACGAAGTCCCGCCGGATCGGCGCGCCGTTGTTCCCGCCGCCGCCGTACACCTCGTTGATCACGACCGGAGCCGTGGGCGCCACGGCGGCGGCCGCAGGTGCGGCGGCGACCACCGAGCCCGCGAGGACGACGGCGAGGGCGGCCAGGCCCCCGGTGAGCGATCGGTTGCCTGGACGCACGGGGGCTCTCCTTCATCGGGGAACGCAGGGTGGCCGCCTGGTGGGCGGCCACCGCTCACCCTGTCGCCCGGTCCGAAATGTCGCAACTACTGGACAGTAACGATGTGGTGAACTCCTGCGACGCACGTGGCCCCCGGCCGCGCCCGTCGCGGGCGCGGCCGGGGGCCACTCAGGGGTGCCGACGACGTGCTGCCGACCGAGTCGCTCAGGCGCGCAGCGACGCCCCGAACCGTGCCGCGGCCTCGGCGACCACCGCGTCACGCACCGCCGCGGTCTCCGCCGCGGTGAGCGTGCGGTCCCCCGCGCGCAGACGCAGCGCGAACGCCAGCGAGCGGTGGCCGGGCGCGACCTGGTCACCCTCGTAGACGTCGAACAGGCGCACGTCCTCGACGACGTCGCCCGCAGGGCTCGACGCCGCTCCGGTGCGCACGGCGTCGAGCACGTCGGCGGCCGGCACGTCCGCCGGGACGACGAGCGCCACGTCCTCCTTCGCGACGGGGAACGTCGAGACCGCACGCGCCTGCAGGGCGTCGGTCGGCGCCGCGGCGAGCAACGCGTCCAGGTCGATCTCGAACGCGGCCGTCCGAGCGGGCAGGTCGTGCGCGGCGACCACGGTCGGGTGCAGCTCACCGGCCCACCCGAGCACCGTGCCCTCGAGCGTCTCGACGCGCGCGCACCGCCCCGGGTGCCACGGCGCACGTGCCGAGTCGGCGACCAGCCGCACCGGCACCCCGGCGACCTGCGCGACCCGCTGCACCGCCGCGATCGCGTCGCCGTGGTCGGCGCGGCGTCCCGGACCCCACACGCCCGGGGGGACCGCACGGCCGGCCAGCACACCCGCGAGATGGCGAGGCTGGCGCGGCACCGCCGCGGCGATCGCGGCCAGCTCGTCCTGCGACGGCCGTACTGCGCCCGGCAACGCCGGCGCCGCACCGGACCCCGCCACCGGCAGCGTGACGAGGCCGATCTCGTACACGCAGACGTCGACGTTCCCGCGCGCGACGTTGCGACGCGCGGTGTCGAGCAGCGTGACGAGCAGGTCGGTCCGCATGAGCGGCTGGGCGTCCGACAGGGGGTTGACCAGGCGCACCGCCCGTCGTCGCTCGTCGTCGGCCGGCAGCCCCAGGGCGTCGAGCTGGTCGGTCCCGACGAACGGGTAGCTGAGCACCTCGACGAGACCCGCCTCTGCCAGACAGTCCGCGACCGCCCGACGAGCGCGCTGCGCCCACGTCAGCCCGAGCCCGGCCGGGGCCGGCGGGATCACGCTCGGGATCGCGTCGTAGCCGCGCAACCGGGCGACCTCCTCGACCATGTCGACCGCCGCCGCGAGGTCCGGCCGCCACGTCGGCGGCGTCACCTCCACGACCCCGGGCCGCACGTCGCGCACGCTCGCACCGATCTGCGCGAGCACGTCGCGGACCTCGTCGTGCGTGTACGGCACGCCGACGAGTCGACCGGGGTGGTCCAGGTCGAGCTCGAACGCGGCCGGCGGAGTCGTGCGGTCGACGTCCGTCAGCGCGTCGTCGACCGTTCCCCCGCCGTGCTCGACGAGCAGCTCGGCGACACGCGCGACGGCGACGCGCGGCAGGCGCGGGTCGACCCCACGCTCGAACCGCTTGCTGGCCTCGCTCGGCAGCTTGTGCCGTCGCGCCGTGCGCGCCACGCTCACCGGGTCGAAGTGCGCGGCCTCGATGAGCAGGTCGGTCGTGGCGGCGCTCACCTCCGTCTCGGCGCCACCCATGACGGCGGCCAGACCGATCGGGCGCGAACCGCGGCCGTCCGGGCTGTCGGCGATGAGCAGGTCCTGCGGGTCCAGCGTGCGGACCTGGTCGTCGAGCGTGCGCAGCGTCTCGCCCGCGCGAGCACGACGCACGACGATCGGCGCCGTGAGTGTCGCGAGGTCGTAGGCGTGCAGCGGCTGCCCCAGGTCGAGCATGACGTAGTTCGTCACGTCGACCGCGAGCGAGATCGGCCGCATGCCGGCCTGCTGCAGGCGCCGCTGCATCCACGCGGGCGACGGGTCGTTCGCGCGCACGCCGCGCACCACCTGGGCCACGAACCGGTCGGCCCCCGGCACACCCTGGATCGGCGCGTCGTCGTCGATCTCGACCGCGAAGCCCGCAGGACGCGCGTCGGTGGGCTCCGGCAGCGCCGGGTCCGTGAACGTCGCGCCCGTGGAGTGCGCGTACTCACGCGCGACGCCGCGCATCGAGAAGCAGTAGCCCCGGTCCGGGGTCACGTTGATCTCGAGGACCTCCTCGCCGAGCCCGAGCAGCTCACGGGCATCGGTCCCGACGGGCGCGTCCAGCCCGATCTCGCTGAGCACGATGATCCCGGTGTGGTCCTCGCCCAGGCCGAGCTCGCGCGCCGAGCAGATCATGCCGTCGGACACGTGTCCGTACGTCTTGCGCGACGCGATGGGGAACGGCCCCGGCAGCACCGCGCCGGGCAGCGCGACGACGACGTGGTCGCCCACCTCGAAGTTGTGCGCGCCGCACACGATCCCGCGAGGCGTGCCGTCGGGCTCGTTGTGGGCCGGGCCGACGTCCACGCGGCACCAGTTGATCGTCTTGCCGTTCTTCTGCGGCTCGGGCGTGCGCTCGACCACGCGTCCGACGACGAGCGGGCCCGTCACGGCCGCGGGGTGCACCGCCTCCTCCTCGAGGCCGACCCGCACGAGGTCGGACGCGAGCTCGGCGGCCGTCAGGTCCGCGGGGAGCTCGACGTGCTCGCCGAGCCAGGACAGGGGAACGCGAGGCATCAGATCACCGCCTGGAACTGGGTGGAGAAGCGCACGTCGCCCTCGACCATGTCGTGCATGAGCCCGATGCCGTGCCGCAGCATGAGCGTGCGCTCGATGCCCATGCCGAACGCGAACCCGGAGTACACCTGCGGGTCCACGCCGCACGCGCGCAGCACGTTCGGGTTGACCATCCCGCAGCCACCCCACTCGATCCAGCCCGGCCCGCCCTTCTTCTGCGGGAACCACAGGTCCATCTCGGCGGACGGCTCCGTGAACGGGAAGTACGACGGGCGCAGTCGCATCCGCGCCTCGGCTCCGAACATCGCCTTGGCGAAGTGGTCGAGGGTGCCCTTGAGGTGCGCCATGGTCAGGCCCTTGTCGATCGCCAGGCCCTCGACCTGGTGGAACACGGGCGTGTGCGTCGCGTCGAGCTCGTCGGTCCGGAACACCTTGCCCGGGCACGCGATGTAGACCGGCACACCGCGCTCGAGGAGCGAGCGTGCCTGCACGGGGCTCGTGTGGGTGCGCAGCACCAGGTTCGACGGCTCGTCGGAGCCGTCGGGGTTCGCGACGTAGAACGTGTCCTGCATCTGACGCGCCGGGTGGTCGACGCCGAAGTTCAGGGCATCGAAGTTGAACCACTCGGCCTCGAGCTCGGGCCCGTCGGCGATCTCCCAACCCATCGCGACGAACACGTCCGCGACGCGCTGCTGCAGCGTCTCCAGGGGGTGCCGCGCACCACGGGGGTGGCGGTCGACGGGCAACGTGACGTCGACCGTCTCCTCCACGAGCACGCGCGCGTCACGCTCGGCCTCGAGCTCCGCCTGGCGCTGCGCCACGGCGGCGTTGACGCGCCCGCGCGCCTGGCCGAGGAGCCGACCGGCCGTGCCCTTGTCGGCGGGAGCGAGCCCCCCGATCGCGCGGTTGGCGAGCGCGAGCGGGCTGCGGTCACCGGTGTGCGCCAGGCGCACGGACTTCAGAGCGTCGAGATCGTCGGCTGCGGCGACGTCGGCGAGTGCCGCCTCGACGGCGGCGGTGACGCCGACCTCGTCGAGCGGCGACAACGGGGCACCGGCAGCGGCGCTGCCGGTGGCAGGGTTCTCGGGCATCCGAACCTTCCGGGGGTGGGCTGGCGGTCGCGCGCACGACGGCGTCGACCAGCGGGCAAGTCTAGGCGCCCGCTCCGAGGCCGTCCGGGAGGTCCGCCGCGCGGGGTTCGTCCCGTCCGGGACGAGCCTGTGCGGCTCAGCTCACGTGCGCGTCAGCGCGGCCCGGAACGGGCCGCGGAAATCGGCGACCAGGCGCCGCGCGTCGAGAGCTCACGCGCCCAGCATGGCACGCAGGGCGCGGCGGGCACCACCTCGATCCCGCGCGCGCGGACCTCGTGGGGCCGGACGTAGCCGGTCAGCGGCCGAGCGAGAGCCGCTCGATGGTGCGGTACAGCGGGCCGCCACCGCGACCCGCACCCGGGGTCGACTCGACGACCAGCAGCTCCTCGACCCGCCATGTCGGCCCTTCGTAGACCGCGAGCGCCCGCACGAGACCCGCGAGCGCGTCGTCGTCGACGCGGCTCGAGTCACGCGGACGAGACGTCCGCCTGCGCGGCGGCCCGCTGCCCGGCCGCGCGCGCCCGACCGTCAGGTGAGGGCGCTCCCGGACCCGGCCGTCGTCGTGCAGCCCGAGGGCGGCCCCCGCCTCGCGGCACCGCCCCGTCAACGCGCGGTGCTCGGGCAGCCCACCGGCCGCGCCCACCCACAGCGTCCGGTGGGAGAACACCCCGGCCCCGCGCAGCGCCAGCTCGTACGGCGCCAGCTCGACGCACGCCTCGCGCAGCGTCTCGACGAGCGTCGGGACGAGACCGTCGGGCACCTCGCCGTAGAAGGAGGTCGTCAGGTGCCACGTCTCGCGCGCCGACCACCGCACCGCCGATGAGCGCCCCGCGGGACCGCCGCGCACGCTCGCGAGGGTCAGGTCCAGATGGTCCAGCACCTCCTGCGGTGGCCGGACCGCTGCGAAGAGCCGCATCCTCATCGCCGCGCCGCGCGCTGGGCCCGGGCGCTCGCGTAGAGGCACACGGTCGCGGCGGTCGCCAGGTTGAGGGACTCGGCGCGACCGTGCAGCGGCACCCGGACGACGGCGTCGGCCAGGGCGCGGTCGTCCTCGGGCAGACCCCACGCCTCGTTGCCGAACACCCACGCGGTGGGTGCCGCGAGGTCCGGCACGCCGTCCGGCGCTCGCCCCGCGACGTCGAGCAGGTCGTCGATGTCGTGCTCTCCGGTGCCGTCCGCCGCCAGCACGGTCAGCCCGGCGTCCCGCAGCGCGCCCACAGCGGCTTCGAGCGGGACGCCGTACGCGACGGGCACGTGGAACAGCGAGCCGGCCGTCGAGCGCACGACCTTCGGGTTGTGCGCGTCGACGCTCTCGCTCGTGAGGATCACGCCACCGGCACCCGCGGCGTCCGACGCGCGGATCACGGTCCCGGCGTTGCCGGGGTCGCGCACGCGCGCGAGCACGCTCACGAGGCGTGGGTGCTCGCCGAGCACGCGCTCGAGGCCACCGCCGAGCAGGTCTGCCACGGCGACGACGCCCTGCGCGTCCGGGCTCATCGCCGCGAGCACCTCGGGGGTCCCGATCGTCGTGCGTATGCCGCGCACGGCGGCCGCCGAGACGATCTCGTCGTAGCGCAAGGCAGCAGCGGGCGTGAGATACAGGTCACGCACGTGTGCGGGCGAGCCCGCGACCGCCTCGCGCACCGACTGCGGGCCTTCGACGACGAACACGCCGCGGCGCTCTCGCACGGCCCGGCCGGTCAGGGCGCGCACGGCCTTGACCCGCTCGCTGCGCGGGTTGGTCAGCTCCGTCGAGGCGTCCACGCCTCCATCATCGCCGGTCACGGCGCGGCCGGCGGCCAGCGCCGCACGTCCGACGGGCGAGGACCGTCCGCCCGCGGAGCGCGGTGCTCGTGCGCCGGGCACGCGACAGCGCCCCCGCGGGCGCTTGTCCGCGGGGGCGCTGTGGTGCAGAGCTGGGTCAGGCCGCCTTGGGGGCGTTGACGTCGGCCGGGAGCGCGTCCTTGGCCGCCTTGACGAGCGTGTTGAACGCCGCCACGTCGTTGACCGCGAGGTCCGCCAGGACACGGCGGTCCACCTCGATCCCCGCGAGCTTGAGGCCCTGGATCAGGCGGTTGTAGGTGATGCCCTCCGCACGGGCCGCAGCGTTGATCCGCTGGATCCACAGCTTGCGGAAGTCCGCCTTGCGCGCCTTGCGGTCGCGGTAGGAGTAGACGAGGGAGTGGGTGACCTGCTCCTTCGCCTTGCGGTACAGGCGCGAGCGCTGACCGCGGTAACCGCTGGCCCGCTCGAGGGTCGAACGACGCTTCTTCTGGGCGTTGACTGCCCGCTTCACGCGTGCCACGTGATGCTCCTTGCTTGGTCAGGGCCGGTAGTGACCCCGGGCGCCGGTGG
>JAEYUL010000054.1 GCA_023432565.1 Actinomycetes bacterium
CGACAGGCCCATGTTGAGCACGCCCATGATGAGCGCACCGACGATGGCACCCGAGATCCGGCCGATGCCGCCCGTGACCGCCGCACCACCGATGAAGCACGCGGCGATCGCGTCGAGCTCGAAGTTCGCGCCGGCGGCCGCGACCGCGGCACCGCCGCGTGCCGTCGTGATGATCGCCGCGACGCCGGCGAGCGCGCCGATGTTCACGAAGATCATGAAGTCGACCCGCTTGGTGCGCACGCCCGACAGGCTCGCGGCGGCCCGGTTGCCGCCGACCGCGTAGATGTGCCGGCCGAAGACCGTCCGTCCCATGAGGAAGGTGTAGACGACGATCAGCACGCCGACGATCACCAGGATGACAGGCATGCCGCCTGCCGACAGGGACAGCAGCACGGACAGGAAGCCGACCGCCACGGCGACAGCCACGAGCTTGGCGATGAACAGGCCGAGCGCCTCGACGTGCAGGTCGTGCTTGCGCAGCTGCATGCGGGCCCGGAGCTGGGTCGCGGCGAATGCCGCGATGGTCAGCGCACCGATCAGCAGCGTCACCACGTCCATGTCGGAGGTGAACCCGAGGAAGTTCGGCAGCGAGCCGGAGACGATCGAGTTGAACGAGTCGTCGTTGACGCGGATCGTCTGGCTGACGATGACGAGGGCGAGGCCGCGGAAGATCAGCATGCCTGCCAACGTCACGATGAACGCGGGGATCCCCACGTAGGCGACCCAGAAGCCCTGCCAGGCGCCGACCACGGCGCCGATGACCACGCCGAGGATGACGGCGACCCACCAGGGCAGGCCCCAGTCGGTGATCGACAGGGCCACGATGCCGCCGACGAGCGCGACCACCGACCCGACCGACAGGTCGATGTGCCCGGCGACGATGACCATCACCATGCCGATGGCCAGCACCATGACGTAGGCGTTCTGCTGGAACAGGGAGACGACGTTGTCGGGCTTGAGCAGACGGCCGTCGGTCAGGCCCTGGAAGAGCAGGATGATGACGACGAGCGCCGCGAAGATGCCGTACTGCCGCGCGTTGCCGCCCAGGCCGGCCAGGCGCTGGCTCAACGGGACGCGAGCCTGCTCTCCGCTCGGCATCGGGGGGGCGAGGTTGGTGTCGATGCTCATCGGGGAGTCACGTCCTTCTCCATGGTCATGTAGTGCATGAGTCGCTCCTGGGTCGCGTCCTTGCGGGCCACCTCGCCCGTGATGCGACCCTGGGAGAGGGTGTAGATGCGGTCACAGATGCCGAGCAGCTCGGGCAGCTCCGACGAGATCACGATGACGCCCTTGCCGGCGTCGGCCAGCCTGTTGATGATCGTGTAGATCTCGTACTTCGCACCCACGTCGATGCCGCGCGTCGGCTCGTCGAGGATGAGCACGTCCGGGTCCGAGTAGATCCACTTGCTCAGCACGACCTTCTGCTGGTTGCCTCCGGACAGCTTGCCGACGAGGGCCTCGACGCTGGGTGTGCGGATGTTGAGGTCCTTGCGGAACCGCTCGGCGACCTTCATCTCCTCGTTGCGGTCGATCACGCCACGGCGGGACACCTTGTCGATCGCCGCTCCCGAGACGTTCTCACGGATCGTCGCGATGAGGTTGAGACCGTAGTGCTTGCGGTCCTCGGTCGCGTACGCGATGCCGGCCTCGATCGCGGCGTCCACGGTGGGCAGGTTGACCTGCTGACCGTCCTTGTAGACGCGGCCCGAGATGTGCGAGCCGTACGAACGGCCGAACACCGACATCGCGAGCTCGGTGCGTCCCGCGCCCATCAGACCGGCGATCCCGACGATCTCGCCGCGGCGGACGTTGAGCGAGGCGCCGTCGACGACCTTGCGAGCCTGGTCGAGCGGGTGGTGCACCGTCCAGTCCTCGATGCGCAGGACCTCGTCGCCGATCGTGGAGGTGTGCTCCGGGAACCGGTGGTCGAGCGAGCGCCCGACCATCCCGCGGATGATCCGCTCCTCGCTGACGTCGGCGCCGCGCATGTCGATCGTCTCGATCGTCTGCCCGTCGCGCAGGATCGTCGTCGTGTCGGCGATCGCCTCGATCTCGTTGAGCTTGTGGCTGATGATGATGGACGTGATGCCCACGTCACGCAGCCCGGTGATGAGGCCGAGCAGGTGCGCGCTGTCCTCGTCGTTGAGCGCCGCGGTCGGCTCGTCCAGGATCAGCAGCTTGACCTCCTTGGAGAGCGCCTTGGCGATCTCCACGAGCTGCTGCTTGCCGACGCCGATGTCGATGACGCGGGTGTCGGGACGCTCGTTGAGCCCGACCCGCTCGAGCAGCTTGGCGGCCTCGGAGTTCGTGTGGTTCCAGTCGATGACGCCGCGGGCAGCGCGCTCGTTGCCGAGGAAGATGTTCTCGGCGATCGACAGGAACGGCGACAGCGCCAGCTCCTGGTGGATGATGACGATCCCGCGGTGCTCCGAGTCCCGGATGCCCTTGAACTCGACAGTCTCGCCCTCGAAGACGATGTCGCCCTCGTAGGTCCCGTGGGGGTAGACCCCCGAGAGCACCTTCATCAGGGTGGACTTGCCCGCGCCGTTCTCGCCGCAGATGGCGTGGATCTCGCCTCGTCGGACGGAGAGGTTCACGTCCGAGAGCGCGAGGACGCCGGGGAAGCGCTTGCTGATGCCCCGCATCTCGAGGATGTGCTCGGGGCTCGTCGCGTCGTGCGTTGCTGCTGTGTTGCCCGGCGCCGCCATGGCGCCAGGTCCTGCTGTGGTGTCCATCTCGTCCTCGGTCCTTGCCCGGTCACGACCGGTCCGCGGTGGCGGACCCTGACGGTGCCGCCTGCGGGCGGCGACCCGACGGGCCGCTGCAGCACGGGTGGTGCGCGTGCGGCAGCGGCCCGTCAGGCGTGGGTCACAGACCCAGGTCAGAGGCCTTGTAGAAGCCCGAGTCCACCAGGTCCTTCTCGACGGTGTCCGGCGTCACGACCAGCGGGTCGAGCAGCAGCGTCGGGACGACCTTGACGTTGTTGTTGTACGTCTCGGAGTCGTTGGTGGTGACCTCGTCGCCCGCCACGATCTCCTGGACCATGTTCGCCACGGCGTCGCCGAGCGCACGGGTGTCCTTCCAGACCGTCATCGACTGCTTGCCCGCGAGCATGTTCAGCACGTTCGCCTGGTCGGCGTCCTGACCGGTCAGCACCGGCCAGCCCTCACCGGCCTTGTAGCCCGCGCCCTGGAGCGCCTGCGCGATGCCGAGAGCCAGCGAGTCGTTCGGGGAGAGCACGACCTGGACCTTGGTGTCGCCGCCGTAGAAGGAGTTGAGGCGGTTCTCCATCTCGGACTGGGCGTCGTCCGAGCCCCAGCCGAGGATGCCGATGTTCTTCCACGCGTCGTCGGTCGCCGGCGCCTTGCCCGAGGGCACGACGAGCTTGCCGCTGTCGACGTACTGCTTGAGGATGTCCCAGGCGCCCTGGAAGAAGAACTTGGCGTTGTTGTCGTCGGGCGACCCGGCGAACGGCTCGAAGTTGTACGGGCCCTTGCCGTCCTTGAGACCGAGGGTCTCCTCGATGAACTGGCCCTGGAGCTGACCGACCTTGTAGTTGTCGAACGTCGCGTAGTAGTCGACGTTCGGCGTCTCGTTGATCAGGCGGTCGTAGGCGATGACCTTGACGTCCTTCGCCGCGGCCTGCTCGAGCACCGGGCCCAGCGTGGTGCCGTCGATCGAGGCGATGACGAGCACCTTGGCGCCGTCGTTGATCATGTTCTCGATCTGGCTGATCTGCTGGTCGGTCTTGTTGTCCGCGTACTGCAGGCTGGTCTCGAAGCCGGCCGCCTCGAGCAGCTCCACGAGGTGCGAGCCGTCACGGTTCCACCGCTCGAGGGACTTGGTCGGCATCGCGATGCCGATGAGGCCGCCCTCCTCGCCCGCCGCACCGGTCGCGGCGTTGGTCGCCCCGCCCGTCGCGGCCGGCGTGTCGCGCTCGCTGCTGCACGCTGCGAGGGAGGTGGCGAAAAGGCTGGCGGCCGCAATGGCGACCGCGGCCTTCTTCCAGGTCTTGGACATCGTCGTCTACTCCTCTGGTACATCCCCTGGGGAGCGCCGGGGCCGACGACGGTGCCGGTCCCGTTGGATGAGCCGCCGATGGCCCACCACCCCGAGGTGTCGCATGCATTCAAGACTCAAAGACATGGACCGCGCAACCAGCGTTACCAAAGCGTGTCCTGCCCCCCTGCTTCCGATATCCACATGTGACCCCGTGTGTTCGCTTTGCGACCCAAAGCCAAGCGATGTGTGCTACGTCACAGTGCCGCGCAACGTCCTCGAACATGCACGGATCCACGCGGCAACCGGGACAATCGCAGACGTGCCAGTGACCATCCGCGACGTCGCGCAGCGAGCAGGGGTCTCCAAGACGACCGTCTCGCGCGTCCTGAACGGACGAGACGAGCTGGACGAACGCACCGCCGCCCGGGTCCGGGCCGTGATCGCCGAGCTGGGCTACGTGCCGAGCGCGCGGGCTGTCGCCTTCGCTCGTGGTTCGACGCACGTCGTCGCCATGCTCCTGCCGTCCCTGACCTGGCCGTGGATCGGCGAGGTCGTCCAAGCGGCCATCGAGGCCGTCGAGGACGAGGGCTACGGCATGCTCGTCTTCACCACGACGCAGGGCGACGAGTCGATGCGCCGGTTCGCCGAGCACGTCTCGGCACGCGCGTTCGACGGCCTGCTCGTCGTCGAACCCGGCGGGACGCTCGACTACATCACGAGGCTGCACGAGCAGGGCCTGCCCGTCGTCCTGATCGACGATCGCGGCCACCAGCCGATGTTCGGCTCGGTCGCGACCACGAACCGGCTGGGGGCGCTCGCCGCCGCCCACCACCTGCTCGGCATCGGCCGGCGCGCGCCGCTCGTGGTCAGCGGCGACCCCGAGTTCGGCTGCGTGCAGGAGCGCCTCGCCGGGTTCCAGGAGGGCTTCGCCGCCGCAGGCGTCACGCTCAACCCGCTGCAGGCCGTCGAGGGCGACTTCACTTACGAGTCCGGGCAGGCCGCCGTGGCGCGTGCGCTCGAGGCCGGCGTGCACTTCGACTCGCTGTTCGCGCACAACGACACGATGGCGACCGGCGCGATGGTCGAGTTGCGACGGGCCGGTCTGCGCATCCCGGACGACGTCGCCGTCGTCGGGTTCGACGACCTGCCCTCGGCGGCGCAGACCGACCCTCCCCTGACGTCCGTGCACCAGCCCATCCGTGAGATGGGTCAGGCCGCGGCCCGCGCGCTGCTCGCGAGCTTCCGCGGCACGCCGGTGCCGCTCGAGCCGATCGTCCTGCCCACCTCGTTCACCGTCCGCGCGTCAACCGTCGGCTGACCACCCCGCAGCTGCTCCGCCCACCCCGCACCCCACCCCGCGCCCGCTCCGGCCACACCGGCGACAAGCCGGAGCAACCACCGGCTCGCGAGGACCCGGAAGACGCGGCGACGTCAGCGGGATGAGGAAGTACGTCCCGGCGCGGTCAGGCGTTGACGTCCTGGGCGCGACGCCAGCGCACGCCGGCCTCGATGAAGTCGTCGATGTCGCCGTCGAACACCGCGGCGGGATTGCCGACCTCGTGCTCGGTGCGCAGGTCCTTGACCATCTGGTAGGGCTGGAGCACGTACGAGCGCATCTGGTCCCCCCAGCTTGCCTTGATGTCGCCTGCGAGCTCCTTCTTCGCCGCACGCTCCTCCTCCTGGCGCACCAGCAGCAGTCGCGACTGCAGCACGCGCAGCGCAGCGGCGCGGTTCTGGATCTGGGACTTCTCGTTCTGCATCGACACGACGATGCCCGTGGGGATGTGCGTCATGCGCACGGCCGAGTCCGTCGTGTTGACCGACTGCCCACCCGGACCAGACGAGCGGAACACGTCGACCTTGATCTCCGACTCCGGGATCTCGATGCTGTCCGTCTGCTCGATGAGCGGCACGACCTCGACCGCCGCGAACGACGTCTGACGGCGGCCCTGGTTGTCGAACGGCGAGATGCGCACCAGGCGGTGCGTGCCGGCCTCGACCGACAGGTGCCCGTACGCGTACGGAGCCTTCACCTCGAACGTGGCCGACTTCAGGCCGGCCTCCTCCGCGTACGAGGTGTCGAGCACGGTCGTGGGGTAGTTGTGCCGCTCAGCCCACCGCAGGTACATGCGCAGCAGCATCTCGGCGAAGTCGGCGGCGTCGACACCTCCGGCACCCGCACGGATCGTCACGACGGCCTCACGCTGGTCGTACTCCCCTGCGAGCAGGGTCCGGATCTCGAGCGCGTCGAGGTCCTTGCGGATGCCGACGAGCTCGGTCTCGGCCTCCGCGAGCGTCTCCTCGTCGCCCATCTCCAGACCCAGCTCCACCAGCGTCTCGAGGTCGTCGATCCTGCCTCGCAGCCGGTCCACGCGCTCGAGCTCGGCCTGGGCGGCAGAAAGCGCGCTGGTGACCTTCTGCGCGGACTCCGGGTCGTCCCACAGGTTGGGTGCGGAGGCGGCCTCGGAGAGCTGCTCGATCTTGGCCCGCAGGGCGGTCGGGTCGCTCACCG
The DNA here is from genome assembly GCA_023432565.1 of Actinomycetes bacterium. Lineage (GTDB taxonomy): Bacteria > Actinomycetota > Actinomycetes > Actinomycetales > Cellulomonadaceae > Cellulomonas. The sequence goes on from JAEYUL010000054.1 coordinate 6,515, forward strand.
CCTGGATGGACTCGAGGGTGGAGCGCAGCTCGCGGATCTCGGCAGGAAAGTCGGTGGTGGCCACGACGGTCCAGATTACCCGCACCCCCCGCACCGCCCATCACACCCGCCCGGCGCGGCCCTGCCCGCGCCCTCGGTTTCGGCCGAGGCGTCCTCGCCAAGTCGTGCGTTGCGCGCTCGGTCGTGCCTTCCTCTGCACGACGTGACGAGGAACGCACGACCCGGCGGCACGGCGGGCGACGGGTGGGTGGCGGCGGGACGGGGGTCAGTCCGCGGTGGCGCTGGACGTGGCGGTGATGACGACGCCGTCGGACCATGCGGCGAGAACCCAGGCCGTGGCCGCAGGGCGCACGCGCGCGGCCATCGAGACGCGGGCGGTGCGGGGGCCGGTCGCCGTGGCCTCCTGGATCTGCACCTGCCGCCACCCACGCGTCTCGCCGGGGTGCTGCGCGAGATAGTCCTCGACGGCCTCGCGGACCGCCGCGCCCGTCAGGCGCAGCCGGGCGTCACCCTCGCTGCCGTAGTACACCTCGTCCGTGATGGCGTCGGCAGCCTCGATCGCCAGCAGGTCGGTGAGCGCGACCAGCTTCTTGTGCTCCAGGTGCACCTGGGCCGCCGAGGCGACGACGAGGATCAGCAGGACCGCGAGCACGACGACACCGATCGTCAGCACCAGGACCTGTCCGTGATCGGCGCACCTGCGGACGTCAGCTCCAGCCGGCCCGTGCTGATCCCGCACGACCCTGCGCACCTCCGCTCGCCGAGCCGCCGCCCAGCCCCGCACGCGCGTCATCCGGTGGTCCGGAACTCGTCGACGACCGCGACGTGCCGCGCGTCCACCCGCAGCGACATGGGCACGACGTCACGCACGAAGCCGGGCACCAGCGGCAGGTCGACGACGACCTGCACGCGCGCCTCGACGTGTGCGTCCGGGCGCAGGCAGGGCTGCTGCTCGCACGTGATCGCCAGGGCCTGCGCGGGATCGTCGTCGAAGCCCTGGTCCGCGAGAGCGACCCCCGTCACCGCGAGCGCACGCGCGGAGGCCGAGTCGGCGTCCTGCGCCGCGACGTACGTCCTCGCGGCCTCGCGTGCCGCGCCCTCGACCGCGTACCCGGCTGCTTCGACCCGCGCGAGCACGAGGACCAGATACACGAGCGGGACGAGCAGCACGAGCGCCAACCCCAGGAACTCCACCACGGCGTTGCCGTCGTCCTGCCGGCCCATGAGGTCCAGCCGCCGTGCGACTCGGCACCTGACGAGACGGAGTGCGACCCCCAGTCCGCTCACGGCAGGGACTCCTCGGCGATCGCATGGCCCGAGACCGTCAGGCCGCCGGTCGGCCCGAGCAGGCCGATCATCGGCAGCGGTGCGCGCACCTGCACCTGGACGAGCTCGACACCGTCATGCTCGACCCTCGACGCCGTCACGGCCGCCGCATAGCGCTCGGCGAGCGACCCGCGCACCAGGTCACGGGTGCGCGCCGCACCGTCCGCGGGGGTCCGCCCCTCGAGCGCCCCGTAGCGGGCGCCCTCCGAGGCACTGTCGATCAGGGTGTTGCGCACGTGCAGCGCCAGCGTGAGCTGGACCACACCCATGACGAGGAGCAGGACGAGCCCGCCCACGAGCACGAAGTCGACGACCGCGCTCCCCTCGTCACGGCCCCACGTCGAGGCGCGCAGCCTGTGGATCAGCCGTGCACGTCGTTCACGGCGCGCTGGAAGAGCCCTTCGAGCAGCGGTCCTGCCAGGATCCACAGGGCCGTGACGATGCCTGCTGTCATGAGGGTCACCAGCACCCAGCCGGGTACGTCGCCACGGTCGGGCCGCCCGGCCGCGCGCGTCCGCTGCTGAACCCAGACCTGCGATCGCACCGCGCGCAGCTGGAGCGAGTCCCACGCTCGTGCACCCGCCGTGATGCGCGGCGCGCACCTCGCGGGTGCTTCCTCGATGACGCCGTTGCTGTCCATGCCCATCCCCTCGTCCATGCCCATCCCCTCGTCCCTGCGCCGCGCCGTCCGGCGCGACTCGCTCGTCGTCGTCCGCCCCCGTGCGAGGCGTCGTGCTCGTCATTCGCTGCGGGCGCGTCGTGCGCGTCGCTCTCGTCTCGGCGTCGGGCGCTGCTCTCGAACGCGTCGACCGCCTCTCGGCACCGGTCACAGCCCCACCTGCAGCAGCACGGCGCTCGGGAACACCGCGAACGCCACGGTCACCGGGAGGATGAGGAAGACCACCGGGATCATCATCAGGACCTCTTTGCGCCCACCGGTCTCCATCAGCGCGCGCCGGCCCTCTTCGCGGACGTCCTGCGCCTGCGCGCGCAGCACGTCCGCCAGCGGCGCTCCACGGTCGACAGCGACGGCGACGCCCTCCGCAAAGCGCGCGAGCGCCGCGACGCCTGTGCGGTCCGCGAGGCGGTCGAGGGCCTGCGTGACCGGCATCCCGGCGCGAGCGTCGGCGAGCGTGCGGCCGAGCTCCACGCTGAGCTCGCCGTGCGTGCTGCGTGCCACGCGCTCGAGCGCGCCCACCGCCCCCTCACCGGCGCCCACGGCCAGCGCCAGCAGCTCGGCGATGGTCGGCAGCTCGGCCATGATCCTGGCCTCGCGCGCACTGACCTGGCGTCCGAGCAGCCAGTCGGGGGTCAGGACGCCGACGAATCCGCAGACACCGACGAGCACGAGGAGAACGACGGTCGCCGACCCCCGGGTGGCTGCCAGCACGAGCGCCAGTGCCAGGCCGGCGGCCAGCCCGAGCGCACCGGAGACCACCTGCCCGACACGGAACTGCTCGACCGACTCGGCGCGACCGGCACGCACGAGGCGGCGCGCCAGCTCGGATGCAGGTGAGCCGATGCGGGCCACGATCCGCACGCCGTCGGCCAGCACGGGCGCGACGAGCCGCTCCAGCACGGGCACGGGTCCACGGACGGCGGGTGCGCCCAGCAGGCCGGAACCGGTGCGGCGGGGGCGCAGGTAGGGCGCAAGCCGCTGGTCGAGCGTGATCCGGCGCGCTCGCAGGCGTGCCACCACGACGAGCAACCCGCACGCAGCGCACAGCCCCGCGAGGGCCCCCTGCACGACCGGGCTCATCGCAGCACCCGCGGGTCCTCGGGCAGTCGCGCGACGCGCAGCATCGCGGTGTACGCGACCCCCGTGCACGTGGCCCCCGTGAGCAGCACGAGGAAGCCCGCGGGGGTGTCGTAGGCCGCCGCCGCCTCGGTCCGGGTCGACAGCACCGCGAGCACGATCCACGGAGCGGCCGCTGCGAGCCGGGCGGCGTAGACGGTCCAGCTCTGGCGCGCCTCGAGCTCGCCGCGAGTGCGCACGTCGTCGCGCAGGAAGCCCGACAGGGTGCGCAGCAGACGACCCAGGTCGGTCCCACCGACGTCGCGGGTGATCCGCAGAGCCTCCACGATCCGGTCTGCGACCGGATCCGCCAGTCGCGCCTTGAGCAGGTCGAGGCTCTCGGTGAACCGGCCGGTGGCGCGGTAGTCCTCACCGAACGCCCGGAACTGCGGGCGCAGCTCGACCGGACCTCGCTCTCCGACCTGCGCGACGGCCTCAGGCAGGGAGAGCCCCGCCCGGATGCCCGACGCGAGGTGGTCGACCACCTCCGGCCACAGCTGACGCAGACGCGAGCGCCGTCGGCGCGCGCGCCCTCGCACGACCGCGAGCGGCGCGGCGCTCGCGAACGCCGCGAAGAACAACGCCACCGTGGGTGCACGCGTCAGCCCGGCGGCCACCACGAGGGTGAGGACCCCGAGCAGCACGCTCGCGACGACGAGCCCGCCGGGCGTCACGCCGACCACGCCTGCCTGGACGAGCTCGTCCTGCACGCGAGCGTTCCAGCGTGCCGAGCGGGAGTCGGCGACGGGCGTCCGGGGCCAGAACGCCCACCACACGCAGCCCACGCCCGCGCCCAGCACCAGGCCCACGACGACGTCCATCCTCAGCCCCTCGCGCGCAGCAGAGCCGCGAGGTCGACCCCGATGCGTGCGAACCGGTCCGCGTGGGGAGGGAAGCCGTCGGCGCGGACCAGCCTGTCGTCACGCCAGGTGAAGATCTCGGCGGTCTCGACGACGCCCTGCTCGGTCCGGCCCGGGACGGCCAGCACCTCCCGAACGCGCCGCCGACCTCGCGCGTCGTGACCCAGGTGCACGACGAGGTCGACGCACGACGCCACGGTCGGCACGACGAACCGGTCGGACACGTTCTCGCCGGCGAGCAGCGGCAGCGTGCACAGCTTCGTGACCGCCTCCCGCGCCGAGTTCGCGTGGATGGTGCACATCGCGGGCACGCCCGCGTTCAGCGCGATGAGCAGGTCGAGCGCCTCGGCCTCACGGACCTCCCCGACGAGCAGCCGGTCAGGCCGCATGCGCAATGCCTCCTTGACCAGACGCCGCAGCGGGATCTCCCCCACGCCCTCGAGGTTCGGCTGGCGGCACTGCATCGCGACCCAGTCGCGCGCCGCGAGCCGCAGCTCGAACACCTCCTCGCACGACACCACGCGCTCACGCACCGGTACCGCGCCGGCCAAGGCGTTCAGCATCGTGGTCTTGCCTGCCTGGGTCGCGCCCGAGACCAGGACGTTGAGGCCCGCGCGAACAGCGGTGGCCAGGAACGCTGCCGCGTCGGGCGGCAACGACCCGAGAGCCACGAGGTCCTCCAGGTGGTCGGCGCGCACGACGTACTTGCGGATGTTGACCACCCAGTGCGTGCGCGTGACGTCCGGGATGACCGCGTGCAGACGTTCACCGCCCGGCAACGTCGCGTCGACGAACGGGCTGGACAGGTCAAGCCGCCGGCCGGAGACCTTGAGCATGCGCTCCACCAGCTCGCGCACCTGCCCGGCGGTCAGGATCGTCGTGGTCAGCTCAGCCTCACCGCGCCGCGCGACGAACACCTGGTGCGGCGCGTTGATCCAGACCTCCTCGACCTCCGGGTCGTCGAGGTAACGCTGCAACGGACCGAACCCCGCGACCGCGTCGAGCACCGCCTTGTGCGCCGCGTTCCCGTCGACCAGCGGCGGCACCACGCCCAGCACCGAACGCGCGTCGTAGTCGGCGATCGCCTCGTCGACCAGAGCCGTCACACCCGGGCGATCCCGCACCGGGTCGATGCCGCGGCGACGGATCAGCTCGCGCACCTCGTCCTCGAGGATCCCGACCCCGTCCATCCGCCCCCCTGCAAGCCCGACCAGCGCCCGTCGCCGTCACGTCGCGGCCCCTTTCGTCCGGGATGTCCGGTCCGGCCAGGGCATGCGCACCCTACGGGACACCCCGCGGCCGGCGCAGGAGTCTGTCCACAGTCCGGCTCGCATCACCCGTCCGGAGGGCACGACGGGCACGGGGCGCCGGCCGCGTCGGCCGACGCCCCCCGACGGGACGGGGGCAGCGTCAGGCAGATGCCGCGGCGAAGCGCTCCTCGTAGGCAGGGACGAGCGCGGCGTACCGCCTCCCCCACCCCTCGTCGTCGCGCTCGGCCGACGGGTCGGCGAGGGCGCCCGCCAGCGCGATCAGGTAGGCGTGCCAGCCCGGTCCGTACTCGGTGGTCGGCACGTCGCCGTGGACCAGTCGCAGTCGCGTGCCGCCCTCGACACTCTCGAGCGTGACCTCCAGGACCGTCTCGGGTTCGTCCACGCCGGTCCAGGTGGTGACGAACCGGCGCGGCGCCTCGCACGCGGTCACGGTCCCGTGGCACCACACCTCCCCTGCGCCGTCGAGCGCCTGCCACCGCCCGCCGAGGCTCAGGTCGCCGACGTACTCGGCCATCCACCGACGCAGCCGCTCGGGCTGGGTCACGGCGGACCACAGGTCGTCGATGCCGGTCGCGTAGACCTCGCAGTACTCGAGGCGGTACCCGGCGCTGCGCGGCTCGATGAGCACATCCTGGAGGTTCACGATGCCTGCTCCGTGGTCTGGTCGACTGTGGGGTTGGTTGTCTCGTCGGTTGCCTGGCCGGCTGCCCCGGGCCGGGCGGTCCGGCCCCGCCTGCCCCGCGCGACCTCGGTGTGCAGGGCGTCGAGGCGCTGCTGCCACGCCGGCCGATAGGCGGCCAGAGCGGCCTCGGCAGCCTCGAGCCCGCTGCCGGCCAGCGAGTAGTAGCGCCGGGCGCCCTGCGGCCGCACGCTCACGAAGCCCTCGTGGTGCAGGATGCGCAGCTGCCGCGACACAGCCGGCTGCGTGATGCCGAACTCGGCCCGCACCGCGGCCACCACGGCGCCCGCGGTCCGCTCGCCCGTGGCCAGCTCACCGAGGATGCGGCGGCGGACGGGATCTGCGAGGACCTCGAACGGGTGCACACCAGCACCGTATATCTCCCGCCTTATATATGTCCACAGTTATTCATTGCCGACCCTCGCCCGACCGGCAGCGCCCGGTGCGGGACGCGGGGGCCACCCGACGCGTGCGGCGCGGAGCGTGCCGCACGGGCGTTGAGGGCTACGGTGTGCACGTGAACAGCGCTCTCGACGACGTCGTCCAGACCCCTGCCCCCTCGGGCGCCCAGTACGTCCTGCGCCACGGCGATCAGCTCGCCGTCGTCGCCGCGGTCGGCGCGAGCCTGCGCGTGTACCGCGTCGGCGATCGCGACGTCGTGCTGCCCTTCGCCGAGGACGAGATCGCCCCGGCGTTCTCGGGTGCCACGCTCGCACCGTGGCCCAACCGCCTCGCCGACGGCCTGTACGGCTACGCGGGTGGCACCTACCAGGTGCCGATCACGGAGCCGGACCGCCTGACCGCGCTGCACGGCCTGGTGGCCTCGGTCGCCTTCGTCGCCGCCGACGAGCCGCTCGACGAGGTCGTCACGCTCACCACGACGATCGTCCCGACGCACGGCTACCCGTGGCCCGTCCGCATCGACGTCACCTACGCCCTCGGCGACGGCGGCCTGGAGGTCACGACGCGGGCGACGAACCTCGGTCGCAGCACCGCACCGTACGGCCTGGGCTTCCACCCGTGGCTGTCGCCCGGCACCGCCTCGGTCGACGAGTGCACGTTGCAGCTAGGGGCGCGCGCACACGTCACGGTCGACGAGCGCCTGCTGCCGACGGGCGACGAGGACGTCGAGGGCCCCTACGACCTTCTCGAGGCGCGCGCGCTGCGTGGGATCGCTCTGGACGACGCGTGGCTGTCCCCGGTGCGCGACGAGGAGGGCCTGACCTGGGCCCGCCTGACGACGCCCGACGGCCGCACGACGGCGATGTGGGCGGACGCCGCGTTCGAGGCCTGGCAGGTGTGCACGGGCGACTACGTGCCGGCGATCAGGCGCCGCGGTGTGGCTGTCGAGCCCATGACCTGCGTCGCCGACGCGTTCCGCACGGGCGACCTGCTCGTCGAGCTCGCACCGGGTGCGACGCACGAGGCGCGCTGGGGCCTGCGGCTCGAGTGAGGCCGACGCCCGTCCGTGCGACGATGCCCTCGCTCACGCTCCTGGCGTGGACGAGGGCATCGTCGTCAGGTCGTGGAGGCGCTCAGCCGTAGTACTCGCCGTCGGCCATGACGCCCTTGGTGTACTCCCAGTGCCAGCGCTCGTACGGTCCGGAGCCGCCGGGCCGGGCCCAGGCGGGGTTCTCGAAGCCGTACGTCCCGGCGTTCTCGTTCAGCCAGGTCCAGCGGGCACCGGTCGTCATGGAGCTGCAGAAGTCGATCGCCAGGCCCCAGCCGTGGTTGCTCTTTCCGGGAGGGGCTGCCAGGCCGCCCTTGCGGGCCTTGACGCTGTACTGCTCCTGCAGCGTGCGGTAGCCGGACGCGATGCACATGTCCGCGCCGAACCGCGCGACGTAGACCGCGTTGAGCTCAGCAAGCGCGGAGGCGGCGTCGGCGCGCATCTGGGTGTGCCCGTCCCACAGCGCGCACAGGTCCTCACGGGCCAGTCGTCCGTTCTGCCCGGCGGGGCGGGCGGACGGGTCGCAGCCGGGCAGCGGCTGGCGGGACGCGTCGCGGCTGGCGAGCTCGGCGCCGCGGGCGTCGAGGATGGCGGAGTCGACGGTGGTCAGCGACGCGGGCGGCGCGACGGACAGCGGTGCGGCGGTCAGGGCCGACACGGTCGTCGGGAGCGTGCCGTGGTCGCTGGGCAGACCGGACAGCACGTCGGGGCTGCCGAGCGTGCCGCGCCCCAGCGGCACCGCGACCGTGACCGCGGCGAGCGCGCCGACGACACCGAAGCGCACGGCGTTGCGGCCCGCGCGGCTCAGCGCACGGGCCTGGGCGCGCACGACGTGCTCGGGTGTGCCGCGCTGCTCGCTGCCGGACACGGCGACCACGCGGGAGCTCTCGGCGTGCCGCTCGCGCGGCTCGACGGAGGGCAGGTGGGGTGCGTTCGGCTCGTCGCCGCCGGCGCTCTGGACCGTGGCGGTGGCGGCCAGCGCCTCGACGGGAACCGGCGGCTCGTCGAGTGCGACGAACGCGTCGAGCACGACGGTCTCGTCGGACAGCGGCGCGGCGGGTGCTGCGGGGGCGGGCGTCCGCTGGAAGGCCGCGGGTGCCGCGATCGCCGCGGTCTCCGCGACCCGGGCGTCCGCGGCTGCGGGCGCCGGCGGGACGAACACCGCGGGCGCCACGGGCACGGCGGGCACGACCACGTGGGGTGCGGCCGCGTCGGTGGCCGAGGGCGCGCCGTGCGGCGGCGTGAGCGTGGCCGTCGCGGCCGGACGTGTGTCAGGTGCGTGGGCGACCGTGAGCCTCTCGGCGGGCACCCAGCTCGGGGTGTGCTGACCGGGGGCCGACGGCGTGCGCGCGGGCTGGGACCCGCTCGGCCGGGGGGCGGCCGAGCGGTCGCCGGGGGCGCCGTTGCGCGGGGCCGGACGTGCGTCGGGTCCGTGGTTGAACCCGCCCGAGGGGACGCCCGGCAGGGCGGTTCGGCCGACGCCGGCGGACGCGGAGACCGGGGACGGAGTGGCCACGGAGCGGGACGTCGTCGAAGCCGTCACCGACGAGGCCGACGCGGACGAGGCGAGGCGCGGGGCCCAGGCGGGGTGGGCGGGCGGCTGCGCACCGCGCTCGGGGGCCAGGTGCGCGGCCGACCTCTGCGCGCGCTCTGCGGCGGCGCGCTCGGCCTCACGGATCTGACGACGGGTCAGCGGGGGCGCGTCATGGCCTGGCTCGACCACAGCACCTCCCGAGACCCGGTGCCCGCCCGGACACGCGTTTGACCTGATGGACACGAAGCGCCCCGGCGTGCGGGACCGCCCCCTGGCCCGCACCGTCGTCGGCGATCACGAAACCATAACGGCTCACCCGCCGTCCTCCAACCCCCTGGACGACCGTCCAGTCGATCGGAGGAACGCGCTCTCCGGTGCCGCCTCCCGACACGCCGGGCGACACGCCGCAGCGCCCCCGATTCGCGTCAGGCTCCCGACGGCGCGCGCGCCACCGAACCGGGACACAACCGGACACCACGCCCATGTCGCCGTCATGTGTGAAGGTTTCGTGCCTCGTCGGTCGCCGGCGCCCCGGACCGTCAGCTCCCTGGCCGGTCGGGCAGCGCGCCACGCTGCATCGCGTCGCTGACCTCGCCGACGAGCTCCTCGAGGATGTCCTCGAGGAACACGACGCCGACGGCGCCGCTGTCGTCGTCGACGCGTGCCAGGTGGGTGCCCGTGCGCTGCATCGCCGCGAGGGTCTCCTCGATCTCGTCGTCCGGGCGGACCACCGCCAGCGCGCGCACGCGCCACCGGGGCACCGGCAGGTCGCGGTCGGCGTCCTCCGCGTACAGCACGTCCTTGAGGTGCAGGTAGCCGACGAGCTCGCCGTCGTCCCGCACCGGGAAGCGCGAGAAGCCCGTCCGGGCGACCAGCGCCTCGACCTGCGACGGCGTGCTCGTCGGGTCGACCGCGACGAGCGCGTCCGCGGGAACCATGACCTGACGGGCGGTGCGGTCCGAGAACTCGATGGCACCCGTGAGCAGGCCCTGCTCGTCGTCCAGGAGGCCCTCGGCCTGCGAGCGCTCCACGATCGACTGCACCTCCTGCGCCGTGAACGCCGAGGACACCTCGTCCTTGGGCTCGACCCCCACCAGCCGGAGCGCGTGGTTGGCGAGCCAGTTCAGCGCGACGATCACGGGGCGCACGATCCGGGCCACGACGACGAGCGCCGGGCCGAACCACATCACGGCTCGGTCCGGGCCGGAGACGGCCAGGTTCTTGGGGACCATCTCGCCGAGCACGACGTGCAGGTACACCACGACGAGCAGCGCCAGGACGAACGCCACGGGGTGCGTCCACGCCGACGGGATGCCCGCGGCGTGCAACGGGGCCTCGATCAGGTGGGCGATGGCCGGCTCCGCGACGACGCCGAGGCTCGTCGAGCACACGGTGATGCCGAGCTGGGCGCACGCGAGCATCAGCGAGACGTGCTCCATCGCCCACAGGACGGTGCGTGCGCGCCGGTCGCCGGCCGCGGCCAGCGGCTCGATCGCCGAGCGGCGCGCGGAGATGATCGCGAACTCGGCACCGACGAAGAACGCGTTGGCCGCCAGCAGCGCCACGGCGATCAGCAACGCGGTGGTGCCGCTCATCGCCAGCTCCTCGCGCGGCGCGGGGCGTCGCTGTCGTGGTGGTCGTCGCCGCCGCCGTGCGCCGCGGGCCACACGTGGACCCGCTCGACCCGGCGGCCGGCCATGCGCTCGACCTCGATGTGCACGCCGTCGACCTCGACCACGTCGCCGACCTGCGGGATCCGGCCGAGCCGGGCCATCACGAGTCCACCCAGGGTCTCGTACGGGCCGTCGTCGGGCACGACCAGCCCGGTGCGCTCCGCGAGCTCGTCGGGCCGCGTGACGCCCGCCAGGTGCCACGTGCCGTCGGCCCCTCGCGCGACGCCGGCCCGAGCGCGATCGTGCTCGTCGGCGACCTCTCCGACGAGCTCCTCCACGACGTCCTCGAGCGTCACGACGCCCGACGTGCCGCCGTACTCGTCGACGACGACGGCCATCTGCATGCCGTGACCACGCAGCTCGACGAGCAGCGGGCCCAGGTGCACGGTCTCGGGGACGCGCGGCACGTCGTCCATCAGCGCGGCGGCGGGCACCTCGTCGCGCTTCTCGAACGGCACGGCGACCACCCGGCGCAGGTGCACGAGCCCGACGATGTCGTCGCTGCCGTCACCGATCACCGGGAAGCGCGAGTGGCCCGTGCGGCGCGCCAGCGCGACGACGTCCGCCGCGCTCTCGTCCCGCCTGACCGCGACCATGCGCTGCCGGTCGGTCATGACGTCGACCGCGGTGAGCGTCTCGAAGTCCAACGAGTTGGTCAGCAGCGTCGCGGTCGACTCGTCCAGCGTGCCGACCTCGGCCGATCGACGCACGAGCGCCGCGAGCTCCTGCGGAGAGCGGCCGCCGGACAGCTCTTCACGCGGCTCGACCCCCATGCGGCGCAGCAACCAGTTGGCGCTGCCGTTGAAGAACGCGATGAGGTGACGCAGCCCGTGCGTGAACCCGCGCTGCAGCGGCGCGACGACACGGGCCGTGGCGTACGGGCTCGCGATCGCGAAGTTCTTCGGGATCAGCTCGCCGACGAGCATCGAGAAGCCGTTGACGAGCAGGACGGTCAGCACGACCGCCACCGTCGTGACCGCCGTGGCAGCCAGCGTGCCGGCGCCGAGCCAGTTGGACAGGAGCCGCTGCACGGCGGGCTGCGTGGTGTAGCCCAGGAGCACCGTGGTCGCGGTGATCCCGACCTGCGCGCCGGACAGCTGGGTCGACAGCGTGCGCAGGGACTTCAGGACGGACTGCCCTCGCCGGTCGTCGGCGCGCGTCTGCTTCTCCACGACTCCCGGGTCCAGCGTGACGAGGGAGAACTCCCCCGCGACGAAGATCGCGGTGCCGAGCGTGAGCAGCACGCCGAAGCCGACGAGCAACCAGTCGGTCAGCATGGGCGTGCCAGGCGAGTCGCCTGGGGCTCGAGCCCGCGGTCGAGGGGCTGCCGCGCACGTGGGCGACCAGCGCCGCGACGCGGCACGCACAAGGCGGTGCGGGCGGGCCGCTCGGGGGCGACCCGGGATCTCAGGTGGGGGCCGGCTTCGTCGGACCCGGCCACCGCCTCGTCGACCGTGAGACGGGTCGAGGCGGTGGGGGTGGGACGCCGGCAGCTACTTGAGCTGCTCATAGTGGCGCCATCATACGGTGCGTCCCCCAGCGCGTCCTGGTGCGCGTGAGGGGCTGGGGACGACGTGCTGTGCCAGGCTGGGACCATGACCACGGTGGGTGGACCCGCAGGCGGCACGGGTGGTGCCGTCCGCCCGGCGGGCGCGACGAAGGTGCTGGTCGTCGAGGACGAGCCCGCGATCGCCCAGGCGATCGTGCGGCGGCTCTCGGCCGAGGGCTGGTCCGTGGAGGCCGTGGGCGACGGGCTCGCGGGTGTCGAGGCTGCCGCGCGCCTCGCACCCGACGTGGTCGTGCTCGACGTCATGCTCCCCGGGATCGACGGGCTCGAGGTCTGCCGCCGGATCCAGGCCGCCCGCCCCGTCCCCGTCCTGATGCTGACCGCGCGCGACGACGAGACCGACATGCTCATCGGACTGGGCGTGGGCGCCGACGACTACATGACCAAGCCGTTCTCGATGCGTGAGCTCGTCGCGCGCACCAAGGCCCTGCTGCGGCGCACCGAACGCGCCGCTCGCGCCGTCGAGCTGCAGGCCGCCGAGGCGCCTGCGCCGCCGATCACGATCGGTGACGTGACGATCGACAAGGCGCAGCGACGCGTCGTGCGGCACGGCGAGCAGGTGCACCTGACGCCCACGGAGTTCGACCTGCTCGTCGCGCTCGCGAACTCGCCACGCACCGTGCTGACGCGCGAGCGCCTGCTCGCGGAGGTGTGGGACTGGGTCGACGCGAGCGGCACGCGCACGGTCGACTCGCACGTCAAGGCGCTGCGGCGCAAGCTCGGCGCCGATCTGATCCGCACCGTCCACGGCGTCGGGTACGCGTTCGAGCCCGCCGTCCAGGACGCCGCGTCCGGCGAGGGCGCCGGCACCTGACACGGATGAGCAGCTCCCGCCAGGAGGCCAGGGCGAACCCTCGCCACGGGCGCGGCGCCCCGACCCGCTCGCGCCTGCCCGACGTGCGGCCGCTCGACCGGTTCCGCTCGATCAAGATCAAGCTCGGCGTGCTGGTCGCCGCCACGGTGACGATGGCGTCGTTCATCACGTGGGTCGGGCTGTCGTACGAGCTGGGGCCGTCGCGGACCTTCCCGTTGGCGATCGTCATCTCCCTGGTGCTGACCCAGCTCCTCGCACGCGGCATGACGTCGCCGCTGCGGGAGATGACGCACGCCGCGCGCCGCATGGCCGCGGGCGACTACTCCCAGCGGGTGCGTGCGACGAGCGCCGACGAGGTCGGGCAGCTGGCCGAGGCGTTCAACACGATGGCCGACGACCTGCAGCAGGCGGACACCTTCCGCCGCGAGCTCGTCGCGAACGTCTCGCACGAGCTGCGCACTCCCGTGACGGCGTTGCAGGCCCAGCTCGAGAACATCGTCGACGGCGTCTCGCCGGCCGACCCCGCGACGATGGAGGCCGCGCTCGCGCAGACCGAGCGGCTGGGCCGGCTCGTGTCCTACCTGCTCGACCTGTCCCGGCTCGAGGCGGGCGACGTCCCGCTGCAGCTGACCGAGCTGCGCCTGGCGGACTTCCTGCGCGAGGCCGCGGACGCGGCCGCGCTCGTCGGGGCGTCGAAGAACCTGCGCTTCCCCGTGGACGTCGAGCCGGAGGACCTGACCGTCCGCGCCGACCCCGAGCGACTGCACCAGGTGGTCGCGAACCTCCTGCACAACGCGGTGCGGCACTCGCCGCCCGACGAGGAGGTGCGACTCGTCGCCCGCCGCGCGGGCGGGGACGTGCGGATCGACGTGGTGGACCACGGACCGGGCATCTCACCCGACCAGCGGGCGCAGGTGTTCGAGCGGTTCGTGCGCGGCAACTCCCCCGCGGCGACCGGTCAGGTCTCGACCGGGGGCACGGGACTCGGGCTGGCGATCGTGCGGTGGGCCGTGGAGCTGCACGGCGGGACCATCGAGGTCGCCGACGTGCCCGAGGGTTGCACCATGCGGGTGACGCTGCCCGGGGCGATCCGCCCACTCGCGGGTGGGCATTTGTTCTACCGAAACTAGAACACAGTAGGGTGCCGTGCCATGAGCCAGGCATCCCCTCCCACACCGGGCCGGCCAGACGCCGGTCCACCACGCCCTGCCACGGACGGAGTCGTCCGGGTGGAGCACCTGACCAAGACGTTCGGTACGGGACCGGGCGCCGTGCGCGCCGTCGACGACCTCTCCTTCGAGGTCCGTCCCGGGCGCGTCACCGGCTTCCTCGGCCCGAACGGCGCGGGCAAGACGACGACCCTGCGGATGCTGCTCGGCCTCGTCTCGCCGACCAGCGGCACCGCGACCGTCGGCGGCCGCCGCTACGACCAGATCGAGCGCCCGGCGCACGTCGTCGGTGCCGCGCTGGAGGCCGCGAGCTTCCACCCCGGCCGCACGGCCCGCGACCACCTGCGCGTGTACGCGCCCCAGGTGGGTGTGCCCGACGCGCGTGCCGACGAGGTGCTCGCGCTGGTCGGCCTCGCGGACGTGGCGCGTCGACGCGTCGGCGGGTTCTCCCTCGGCATGCGGCAGCGCCTGGCGCTGGCCACCACGCTGCTCGGCGACCCGCCCGTCCTGCTGCTCGACGAGCCCGCCAACGGCCTGGACCCCGAGGGCATCGCCTGGTTGCGCGGCTTCCTGCGCGCGCTCGCCCGTGAGGGACGCACCGTGCTGGTCTCGAGCCACGTGCTGTCCGAGGTGGAGCAGACGGTCGACGACGTCGTGATCATCGCGCGCGGCCGGCTCGTGCACGCCTCGCCGCTGGCGGACCTGGCGCGCCTGGCCCGCCCTCGCGTGAGCGTCGCGGGGCCGGACGGCACCGCTCTCGACGCGCTCGTCGCCGCCCAGGGATGGGCCGTGGGCACGCGGACGGCCGACGGCCAGGCCGCGTCGTACGAGCTGCTCGACGTCGAGGCGGCGCACGTCGGCGCCGCCGCGTTCGCCCAGCGCGTCGAGCTGCACCGCCTCACCGGCCACGACGTCGGGCTCGAGGACCTGTTCCTCCAGCTCACCGCGCCACCCCAGGCGGACCCGGCCGCGGCCCAGCCCGGCCCGGCGTACGCGACGCCCACCGACGCCCCCCAGGGAGGTGCGCGATGAACCGCGCCGCGCTCGTCGCCGAGTACCGCAAGCTCGTCACCACCCGGCTGTGGTGGATCCTGCTGGCCGTCATGGCGGCCTACATGGCGCTCATCGCCGCGGGCCTGGGCTGGAGCCTGTCGCAGGCGCCCGTCACCACCGGGGGCAGCGGCGAGGAGGTGGCGCTCACGCCCGACGAGGTCGTGCGCTCCGTGTACACGGTCGCGGTCTCGATCGGCTACGTGTTCCCGCTGCTGATCGGCGCGCTGGCGTTCTCCTCGGAGTTCCGGCACAAGACGATCACGCCCACGCTGCTGGCCGAGCCGAGCCGCACGCGCGTCCTGCTCGCCAAGCTCGGCGCCAACGGCGTGGTCGGCCTGATCTTCGGTGCGGTCGGCACGCTCGCCGCAGTGCTCGCGGGTGGCGGCATCCTCGCGGCGATCGGTGAGGAGACGTTCCTCGGCTCGGCGTCGACGTGGCGCAGCATCGGCCTGTCGGTCGTGGCGCTCGCGCTGTGGGCCCTGCTGGGGACCGCGCTCGGCTCGGTGCTCACCAACCAGGTCGCGGTCATCGTCGTCGTGCTCGCCTTCACGCAGTTCGTCGAGCCCATCGCCCGCGTGGTCCTCAGCATGACGTCCTGGGGCGCCACGGTCGCCGCCTACCTGCCGGGTGCGGCGGGTGAGGCCGTCTCGGGGGGCAGCTTCTACAGCGCGGCGGGCATGAGCTCGCTGCTGTCCTGGTGGCAGGGGCTCCTCGTGCTCCTCGTCTACATCGCAGCGCTGTCGGCGATCGGCCGGCTCACGACGCTGCGGCGCGACATCTCCTGACCCCGCGACGGGTCCCACCGGCGGGCGAGCAGACCCGCCGGTGGGACCCGCTTGCCCCGCGGTCGACGGGCGCCTTGCCCGCCGTTGACCTGCATGTGCGCGGACTGTGCGGGTCGGGTGACACAGGCCTCTCAAGCGCGCGCTGAGGCGGGTCGAAGGTCCCGGACGCCGTACTGTTGTCATCGACAGAACCGGCGACGAAGCGGTCCTGCAGGACCGAAGCGGAAGTGGGCGATCCTCGCGTGTCCCAGAAGGCTGAGCCAGAGTCGATGCGTGCCGTGTTCGGCGCGAACGAGTGGCTCGTGGACGAGCTGTACGAGCAGTACCTCAAGGACAAGAACGCGGTCGACCCCGCGTGGTGGGACTTCTTCGAGGGCTACCGGCCGCACGACCAGTCACCGCCGGACGGCGGGAGCGAGCCGGTGACGGCCACGCTCCCGCACCAGAACGGTGCCGGGCCGACGACCCCGGCCCCCGCGGCGCCCGCCGCGTCCCCGACCGCCGCTCCCGGGGTGCCGCAGCAGACCGCGCCGGCCGCACCCGGCGATGCCCCGGAGACGGGCGACGAGCCGACGCCGACGGCAACCTCCCCCATCGCCACCGCACAACCCGCGACCGCGCCGTACGCGCAGGTCGCACAGCGCACGAGCCAGCCCGACACCAGCGACGCGACCGACGACGTCCAGCGCCTGCGCGGCCCGGCTGCGCGGGTCGTGACGAACATGGAGTCCTCGCTCGAGGTCCCGACCGCCACGTCGGTGCGCGTCGTGCCCGCCAAGCTCATGGTGGACAACCGCATCGTCGTCAACAACCACCTGCACCGGGGCCGCGGCGGCAAGATCTCGTTCACGCACCTCATCGGGTTCGCCCTCGTCGAGGCGCTCAAGGACATGCCCGCGATGAATGCGGCGTACACGCTGGTCGACGGCAAGCCCGGCATCACGCAGCCCGCGCACGTCAACCTCGGCCTGGCGATCGACCTCGCCAAGCCGGACGGCACGCGCCAGCTCCTGGTCCCGTCCATCAAGCGCGCCGAGACGCTCGACTTCGCGCAGTTCTGGAACGCGTACGAGGACGTCGTGCGCCGAGCGCGCGGCGGCAAGCTCACGGTCGAGGACTTCGCGGGCACGACGATCTCGCTGACGAACCCGGGCACGATCGGCACCGTGCACTCGGTGCCCCGCCTCATGCAGGGCCAGGGCGCGATCATCGGCGTCGGCGCGATGGAGTACCCCGCCGAGTTCCAGGGAACGTCCGACGACCGCCTGAACGAGCTGGGCGTCTCGCGCGTGCTCACGATCACGAGCACCTACGACCACCGGATCATCCAGGGCGCGCAGTCGGGTGAGTTCCTGCGCATCCTGTCCCGCAAGCTCCTGGGCGAGGACGGCTTCTACGACCGAGTGTTCGCCTCGCTGCGCGTGCCGTACGAGCCCGTGCGCTGGGTCCGCGACACCTCGAGCGACCCGGACGCGGAGGCCATCAAGCCCGCGCGGATCGCCGAGCTCATCCACGCGTACCGCTCGCGCGGTCACCTCATGGCGGACACCGACCCGCTCGCCTACC
>JAEYUL010000048.1 GCA_023432565.1 Actinomycetes bacterium
CCGCGGACCCGCGCGGCGGCGCGACGGCCGCCGTCCCCGCTGCGTCCGTCCCTGCCGCGTCGGTCCCTGCCGCAGGCGTGCCTGCCGCAGGCGCGTCGGCTGCTCCAGGTGCGCCCACCGCGACGACGCAGGACGGCGGCTCGGGCGACTCGTCCGGCGGTGCGTCCGGCGCCCGGCGTCCTGCCTGGCTGCTGCCCGTGGCGATCGGAGCGGGCGTGGTGGTCGTCGCCGCCGTGGTGCTCGGGATCGTGCTGGCGAACCGCGGCTCGGACTCGGCCTCGGGCGAGCCGGTCGTCGCGACGACCATCCGCCTGCCCTCTCCGACGCCGGCGATCGAGCCCGTCGCGCGCGAGGCCACCACGCCGTTCGCGAGCGCGCTGCCCGCGTCCGTGCTGCAGTACGCGCTCGCGTCGTCGGCGGCCGACGAGAGCTGGGTGAGCGCCGGCGCGCTCGAGGCGTACACGGAGTCGTTCACGGACGGCGGCTCGCTCACCGCGACGGTGCAGTCCGGGCAGTGGGCCACGCCGGACGAGGCGCGCGCGTACACCGAGGCGCTGGTCGCGGAGCTGCCGACGGCCGAGGCCGCGGTCGAGGGGCCCGCCGAGGAGCTCGGTGCGACGCCGACCGCCGACGCGAGCTCGGGGGTGGACGCCACGACGAGGGCGGGCGCCCCGGCGTCCGGCCGTGACGCGCTGCCGCAGACCGGCGCGGTGCGCGTCGGCGACGAGCGCGTGGGCACGTACACGGCCGTCGCGCTGGGTGACGGCACGGGGGTCGTGGTCTGGCGCAACGGCACGGCGGTCTTCCGCGTCCAGGCCCCGGTCGACGACGTGCTGGACTTCTACCGCGCCTTCCCCCTGTAACGCTTCCCGCCGCTCGCGAGCGCGGTGGTTGCGGCGCGAGCGCGGGCCTGGCAGAGCCGCGCTCGGACCCGGTCACCCGCGCTCGAGGCGGGGTGGGGTCAGGAGGCGCGCAGGACGTAGCCCAGGCCGCGCTCGGTGTGGAGCATCGGGGTGCGGCCCTTGTCGATCTTGCGGCGCAGGTAGGAGACGTACAGCTCGACGACGCCGTCGGACCCGCCGCGGTCGTCGCGCCAGACCCGGTCGAGGATCATCCGCTTCGACAGCACGCGGCGCGGGTTGCGCATGAAGTAGGTGAGCAGCGCCCTCTCGGTGGGCGTGAGGTGGATGGGCTCGCCGGCTCGCGTGACCTCGCCGCTCGCCTCGTCGAGCTGCAGGTCGCCGACGACGAGCGTCCCGGGTGCGGGAGCGGTGGTGGTCGTGGCAGTCATACAGGCAACGGTGAGGGCACTCGCTGGTACTCGCCTGAGCCGTACCTGGGAGGAGCCTGGGAATGCCGCTCCCGTGCGCGCTCGGCGGCGCCCGCCACGTGAGCGGGTCGGGGTGGGGGTGTGGTCACGAGGTGGAGATCCACGAACGGCAGCCGCCCCGTGGCTTAGCGTGAGCAGGTGACGAGCGGGACGATCACGCGGCACGCCGCGCGCGAGCGCGCGGGCGTGGTCTCGTGGTGCCTGGTCGTCGCGGCGGGATCCCTGGCCGGTGTCCTCGCGCTGTGGGGCGTGTTCGTGCGCACCGAGGAGGGCCAGCAGGTCGACGCCGCCGCGGTCGAGGGTGCCGCGTACGGGCAGACCGAGCTGTGGCGCCTCGCCGAGCGCGTGCTGGACGTCGTCTCGGTCTCGGCGATCGCCGGGGTCCTGCTCGTGGCGATCGGTATCGCCGTGCTGCGTCGGCGCTGGGAGCTCGCCGTGCAGGTGGCCGTCGTGGCGGGCGGCGCGAACCTCACCACGCAGGTGCTGAAGTACGTGGTCCTGCCGCGCCCCGAGCACGGCATCGACATCGGCAGCCAGGCGAACTCCCTGCCGAGCGGCCACACCACGGCCGCGGCGTCGATCGCGGTCGTCCTGCTGCTCGTCGTCCCGTCCCGGATGCGGCCGCTGGTCGCCGCCGTGGGTGCCGCCTACACAGCCGCGACCGGGGTCTCGACGCTCGTCGGCCAGTGGCACCGCCCGTCCGACGTCGTCGCGGCCGTGCTCGTCGTCCTGGGCTGGACCGCGGCGACGTGCGCGATCACCGCGCTGTGGCCCGCGCGCCTGTCCGAGGACGGGCTCGACGGTCCGCCCCCGACACCCCGTACGCTGCGGGGCACGCTCGTCGCGCTCGTCGTGGTCGGTGCGGTCGCGGCGGTCGCCGCGCTCGCCGCCCTCTCGCGGACGTTCTCGGCAGTACCGTCGGTCCAGACGCGCCCCGAGCTCCTCACGGCCTACGCGGGGGGTGTCGCGGGCACGGTCGCGGCCTGTGCGTGGGCGTTCGCGCTCGCACTCGCGCTGCGCCAAGGAGCGAGCCGACGATTGCGGAGCGCTTGACCGCGCGTCGTAGAGTCCCCAGACGAACGGCACCACCCGGATGGCCGAGTGGGCCGCGCACGAAGGAAGAGGCACGCATGTCGGCAGGGCGCAAGCTCGTCATCGTCGAGTCGCCCGCCAAGGCCCGCACGATCGCGGGGTACCTGGGCGACGACTTCGACGTCGAGGCGAGCGTCGGGCACATCCGTGA
>JAEYUL010000063.1 GCA_023432565.1 Actinomycetes bacterium
CGGCGCCTGCACGACGACCACGGGCGCGGGCGGCGGCGGTGCGGCCGGAGCAGCGGGTGGTGGCGGGGTCATGCTCGACCCGCACCGCACGCACGTGACCGCCACGGGCGTGTTGAGCTCGGCGCACGCGGGGCACGCGAGCGTCGCGGCGAGCGCCGAGCCGGACGCGCCGGGGGCGCGCCAGCGCGCGTCGTCGGTCTCCTCGCCGGACGCCGGCGCGGCCGACGGCCGTGCCCAGAACAGCGGGTAGTCGCACTGCGGGCAGAAGTCGCTGGCCAGGCGCGCGCCGGCCTGCACGTGCGCGACGGCACCGCACTCCGGGCACGTGACCTGGAGCGTCCCGCGCGACGCGTCGACGTCCGTCATGACGCCATCTCCTCTTCCTCCGCGAGCACGGGCCACACCGTCCGGCCTGCCACTCGCACCTCCACCTGCACGTGGGCGGGCACCTCGTCGAGCACCAGCGCGAGGAAGTCCGACTCGCTGAGCGGCCCGGTCGAGTCGACCTCGAGCACCGCCCAGGCCGGTCCGTCCGGTGCCGCGTCCTCGTGGTACACGCCGCCGCTCTCGGTGACCCGCACCGGACCGCCGGAGTACAGCTCGAGCAGCCGGGTCAGCCCGGCGACCGTGCCACGCCACTGCAGCGTCTGCGCGGCCGTCCGCAGGATACGGCGCTGCGTCGCGGCGGGGTACGAGGGGTCGATCCCCGGCATGCCGAGCCACGCGCCCATCTGGCGCACCATCGCGGTCGGCGTCACGTCGACGTCCGCGAGGTGCGGCAGGTTGTCGGCGTGCTGCAGCAGCGTGCCGCCCTGCTCCTGGAAGATCGAGACGAACCGCACGAAGAAGTCCTCCGACAGCATGCCGTAGGGCAGCTGCCGCAGGAGCCAGTCGGCGGGGCGGCCGGTCATCGCACCACCACGCGGTGGTCGGCGGACAGGAACAGCGCGTTCTCGGCGAGCGTGATCGTCTCGCGGCCGCCGCCGACGCGCCGCCCGGTGCGCAGGTCGTACTCGAACAGCTGCAGCTCGTCGACGGCGAGCACACCGTCGACGCCCTCGACCACCTGGGTCGCGGCCGACGCGGTCAGTGAGGCGTCGAACGGCCACCCGGTGCCGTCGGGGCCGCCGGTCAGGGGGTGGACGTACCGTGCGAGGGCGTCCGAGACACGCTGGCGGACCATCGCGGCGGGCCGCCCGGGCAGGGTGCGCACGAGCGCGGCGACGCTGACCCCCTGGTAGAACGGCGTGCCGATCTCGACCGGGACACCGACCATGCGGCGCTCGTCGATCGATCTCGCGACCGCGTCGAACAGCGCGGGCGACAGGGCGAAGTCGTCGATGCGGTGGGTGCGGGCGTCGGTGCGGACCTGCGGGACGATCAGGACGCGCACGACGGGCGAGCCGCTGGTGGCGGCGGGCAGGCAGCGCGCGCGGGCGACCTCGACGGACGCCTGGCGGGTGATCGCCTCGAAGTCCGCCGCGGTGACCGCGCGCTGACCGGTGCGCAGGGTGAGCGGGCCGCGGACCTTGGCCTCGGCGACGGTCTCGGCGTCCACGCCACCGGACGCGGGGCGGGCGTTGGAGACCGACGAGACGAACGGCAGCCCGCTGCGCAGCGACGTGAGCGTGCGCGCGCCGACGTTGCCGCGCGCGCCGCCGCCCGTGCGGTACGGGGTCACGCGGATCTCCGCGCCGTCGGGCGGGACGGCGCCGTGCTGGCGGACCGCGCCGTCGGGGTGCCGGACGGCCGGGCCGAACCGGACCTCGCCCGTGGTCGAGTCCCACACGACGTGCCGGTCGCCCGGGCCGGACGACGCGAAGTCGCTCACCTCGTCCCAGCGTTCCGTGACGCCCCGGTTGACGACGAGCACGCCTTCCTCGTCGCGTCGGCTCGCGACCGGGGCACCCGAGACCGCGAACACCTGCCCGGGCTGCCCCGTGGAGCGGCCCAGCAGCTCGCCGGGCAGGGTCGTCGAGTGCTCGGCCGGCACGCTCACGCCGAGGGCCAGGATCGCGGCGCTCTCGACGCGCGGCGACGCGGCGAAGGTCGGCTGGCCAGGCTGCGGACGCTGCAGGCGCACGCGGACCCAGTGCGCGAGCTGCCCGCCGAGCAGCAGCGGCTCGTGGCGCTGCGGGACCAGCAGGAGCACCGAGCCGGACTTGTTCAGGCCGCCGGTGGTGTCCGACTCGACCTGGCACGCGATCCACGCCTCGCCGTCCCACGCCTCCCACGCGAGCGGGGCGTTCGTCGGGTCGACCCCGATGCCCTCGGCGCGCGCCGACAGGTCGAGCCGCACCGCGTAGCCGGCCAGGGACGCGCGCGTCCCGAGGTACAGGGCGTCACCGGGGGCGACGGGCTGGGACGTGAAGCACGTCGCGGACGCGCCCGGGACGGTGAGGTCCTCCCACACGTCGGTCGCCTGGCCCTCGGCGCTGATGGCCTGCGCGGCGACGAGCTCGGGCGGGGCCACGACGGCCTCCGCGCTCGTCGAGAACACCACGGGCTCCTCGCCGACGGTCGCGACCTCGGTGCCCGCCGGCACGTGCACCGCGCGATCGGCGGGCGCCGACAGCCAGAACGTCAGCTCGGCCTGCGCGACCGCGGGCGGGAACGGCTCGATCCCGACGAGGTTGAGGAAGTGCACGTACATGCGCTCGGGCACCTGGTTGACCCGGAACAGCACCATCTCGCTCATCCACGCGAACAGCTCGATGAGCGCCACGCCCGGGTCGGCGACGTTGTGGTTGGTCCACTCGGGGGTGAACCGGGGGATGAGCCGCTTGGTCTCGTCGACGATGTCCTGGAACGTGCGGTCGTCGAGGTGCGGGGGGTCGAGCGGGGCCATCAGGTGTCCTCACGGGGGATCACGTAGAACGGGTAGACCAGGTTGCGCCGGTCGTTGGTGGACTTCACGCGGTAGGTGATCTGGATGTGGACGAGGCCGGAGTCGTCGCCGTCCTGCGTGGGGCGCACGTCGTCGACCTCGATCCTCGGCTCCCACTGGGCGAGCGCGTCGCGGACGGCCTGGGAGATCAGGCCGAGCAGGTTCGGGGTCACGGGCTCGAACATCAGGTCCCAGATGCGGCAGCCGAACTGCGGGCGCATGAGCCGTTCGCCGGGTGCGGTGAGCAGCACGACGCGGATCGCGTCCTCGATGTCCCCGCCCGGGGCGGTCAGGGCGATCGCGCCGGTGTGGTCGACGCCGAGCGGCCACGCGAAGCCGCGTCCGACGAAGTCCGCCGCGCTGGTGATCTCGCTCATCAGTTGATCTTCACCATCGTTCCCTTGACCTCGAGGATGCCGCCGGACTCGACCTTGGTCATCGACCTGCCCTTGAGCGACGTGTCCATGCCCTCGATCGAGACGCCGAGCTGGGCCTTGGCCTCGAGCTTCTGCTGCGAGTCGAGCACGAGCCCGTCGCTCGCCTCGATCGTGACCTTCGAGCCCTTGAGCGTCACTGCGCCCTTGCCGTCGAACGTGAGCGACGAGCGCCCGACGGTGATCGTGAGGGGGACCTCCCCGCTCGCGACGACGTCCACGCCCTTCTTGCCGAGCCTGATCTTCTGGTTGCCGCCCGCGGCGAGCAGCTCGATGTACGACTCGCTGTCCGCGCTGCCCTCGGACAGGTGCACGGCGTGCCCGGTCTCGGTGCGGATGAGGTGCCCGACGACCTTGCCGTCCTTGATCAGCACCTGGTCGGGAGCCGTCGACTTCGCGCTGAACAGCCCGCCGAGCACGACGGGCCGCGTGACGTCGTCGTTCTCGAAGCCGACGAGCACCTCGTCGCCCACGGACGGCAGGAACACCTGCCCCCGCTTGGCGCCCGCACCCATGTGCACGACGCGCGCCCACGCGGACTTGGCCTGCGCCGAGGCGGTCGGCAGCGAGACGCTCACGCGGCCCAGCGACGCCGGGTCCCTCAGCCCGTCGACGACCCCGACGACGAGTCCCGCGTGCCGGAAGCTCGACATCGTCGGGCCCTGGTCCCACGGGTCGGCGAGCGTCACGGGGTCGCGGTCGCCCGCGACGAACACCGTGCGCGCCCCCGTGGTGTCGACGACGTGCGTGACCTCACGCACGTAGTACGTGCCGTTGCCCGGCCCGGCGCCGTCGACGTGGAGCGTGCCCCCGGGGCGCAGGGCGGGTGTGAACAGCGCGCGACCCCGGGCGATCATCCGCCCGGTGCGCGCGGCGATCCCGCGGGCCAGCTGGCCTGCCTCCTGCGCGGACGACGGCGAGACCCGCGCTCCGGTGTAGGCGAACCGCTTGTCGCCCGCGGCGGGCTGCTTGCCGGACCGCGAGCGCGGGCTGCTCGCCTGCCCGACGACCGCCGCCTGCTGGTCGGGGTTCCACCCGCGCACGGTCACGTCGGTGGGGGCGTCGCCGACCTGCCGGACCGAGAACGTCTGCAGGTCGGCCGAGAGGGTCAACGAGACCGGCGCGGTGCCCGGTGCGCTGCCGGTCGCGGCCACCCACAGGTCGAACGTCTCGGCGGTGACCACCCAGTCCAGGCCGTACCGCTGCGCGATCTCGTCGATGAGCGCGAGCGCGCTGCCGTTGCGCAGCACGAACGGGGTGCTGGTGGTGGGCACGCCCTCCTTGCTGCCGAGCCGCAGGGGCGTCGTCACGAGCTTGGTGACGACGTCGGCCAGGCTCATCTCGTGGTACGTCTCGGCGTCGGTCGTGCGCGTCAGGTCGAGCGCGAGGTCGTCGGCGGCGACGACGAGCCGCGGGCCGTCCGCGTCCGTCTCGCTCGACACGGACGTGACGGTGCCGACGAACAGCGTCGTGGCGGACCGGTCGACGCTCGTGACCGTGAGCTTCGAGCCGATCTTCACCGTGGCGGACTCGGCGAGCTCGTAGCCCTGGTCGGCGAACGTCAGGGTGGCGCGGCTGATCGCACGCAGCCCGGACCGGACGCGCACGTCCGCGAGCTGAGCGGCCCACACGCCGTCCAGGTCCTGGCCGTCGACGACGACCCGCGGCCAGGTGAGCAGGGTCTCCTCGCGGATCGTCACGAGTCGATCCTCGGCACGGTCAGCAACGTCCCGGGGCGCAGCGCCAGGGGGTCGGCGATCGCGTTCGCCGCGGCCAGGGTGCGCCAGCGCGTCGAGTCGCCGTAGTAGCGCGCGGCGATGCGGTCGAGCGTCTCGCCCGACTGCACGCGGTGCACGCGGTGCGGCTTGGGCGTGCCGGAGGTGGGGTTCTGCCGGCCGAACGCCTGCGACGGCTCGTACTGCCGCAGCGTCAGGCTCACGGTCGCCCGCAGCGGGGTCCCCGTCCCGGAGAAGTACGTGAACGTCAGGTCGAGGTCCGCGACGACGGCCTTGAACGAGTGCAGGTCGCCCCAGTGGAACGTGACGTACGGCGGGCGCACGTTGTGGCTCGACTCGTCCGACCCGGGCAGCGCGGGGTCGACGTCCATGAGCGCGACGATCTTGCCGGTGTGGCTCGTCACCGACGTGCCGTCGTGCGTGGTGTCGAAGAACAGGTCCACGCGCAGCACGCCGGACTCCGCGCCCGTGTACCGCAGCCTCGGGACGTCGCGGCCGGGCACGGCGGCTCCGGCCCACGTGTTGCTGCGGGTGATCTGCAGCTGCGACGGGTTGAACAGGCAGGGGATCCGGTCCCCGCCCTCGACCTCGAGGAACGCCTTCTCGACCGCCATCAGAACACCTCCGAACCGCGCCGCCAGGAGCGCCGCTCCGTCTCTTCCTCGAGCCGCCGCTCCACGAGCCGCAGCACGTGGTCGTCGAGCTCCTCGCGTCGCCACGTCTCGAGCCGGGCGACGACCCGCTCCTCGACCGTGCGCGCGATCGCGGCGACCGTCTCCGCGGTCGGCGCGGGCTCGGTCGCGGGGCTGGCGGCCGCGGGCACGACCACGTCCATGGGCCCTCCAGTGCTCTCGGGTCGGGACCCGCCGATGGTGCTCGACCCGCGTGGGCCGCGCGGCGTCGCCGGGGTCCACGCGGCCGACGCCGACGGCGGCACGGTCGGGGGCGCGCCTGCGCGTGACGGGACGACGCCGCGCTGCCAGGTGCGTGGTGCGGCCGGCGCGGTCGCCGTGGTGGTGCGACGCACCAC
>JAEYUL010000090.1 GCA_023432565.1 Actinomycetes bacterium
GGCCGGCGCGCCGGCAGCGCAGTCCGCCGCGCGTCCCGGAGCGGCCGAGCCCGTGACCACGGCCGAACCCGCGACCCCGGCCGTGGTCCGCGACCCGGGCGCAGCGCGCACCGAGGCCGCGGGTACGGCACCGGCCACCCCGCCCACGTCGCCCCTCGGTCCGCAGGCCTCCAGCACCCCGGTGGCGACACCGGGCGCTCCTGCCGTTGCCGGCACCACGCCGGTCCCGGTCCCCGTCCCGGCCGTGCTCGACGCCCCGGCGGCACCGGTCGCGGTCGCGCCGGTCGCCGCGGAGGGCCCGGCCCCGGCACCTGCTCCCGCCCCGGTGCCCAGCACGGGTGCAGCGCCGCACGCACCTGCCTCGGCGCCGCTCGCGGAGCAGCTCGGCGCGCGCCTGGCGACCCTCGGGGGTCTGCGCCGTGGCACGCACGTCCTGTCGGTCCCCGTCGACCCGGTCCACCTGGGCCCGGTGCGGATCGTCGCGCACATCGGCGCCGACTCGGTGCGCGTCGAGCTCGTCGGCGCGGGCGACGCCTCGCGTCAGGCGCTGCAGGCGGCGCTCGGCGACCTGCGTCGTGACCTCGCCGCAGCCGGTGTCCAGGTGGACCTCGGCTCGGACGGCCGACGCACCCCCTCGGGCTCGCCCCAGACCTCGTCGGACACCCCGGACGGCTCGGGCGGCTCGGCACGGGACGCCCGCGCCGAACGAGCGAGCCGTCCGGGTGACGGGCCGCCATCCGCCGTCCCAGCAGACCCACGGCCGTCCCTGGACGCCACCCGTAGCCGCCACCTCGACCTCGTCGTCTGACGACCCGCACCGACAGGAGCTCGCATGAGCATCGACACCTCGTACGCGACGAGCGCGACCAGCACGGCGACGTCGGTGACGGCGACGACCGCGAGCGGCACGCTCGACCAGCAGGCGTTCCTCAACCTGCTCGTCGCCCAGCTGCGCAACCAGGACCCGTCCGCGCCGATGGACTCCTCGCAGCTCATGGCGCAGACCACCCAGCTCGCCACGATGGAGCAGCTCACGACGCTGACCGACACCTCACGGGAGGCGTTCGCGCTGCAGATGCGCGTGGCCGCCGCCTCGCTCGTCGGTCAGACCGTCTCGTGGACCGACGCCGAGGGCGTGACGCACTCGGGCGTCGTCGACGCGGTCGACTACGCGGGCTCCGTCCCGGTCGTCGCCGTGGGCGACCAGAAGATCCCGCTCGACCTGGTCGGCTCCGTGACCGCCACGGGCACCTTCACGAAGGAGGAGTCCTGACCCGGCGTCCGCGCCGCACCTGCTCGCCCACCTCGTCTCCCCGCGCCGTCCGGCGCGGCCCCTGAAGGGAAACCGTCATGCTCCGCTCGCTCTTCGCCGGCATCAGCGGCCTGCGCAGCCACCAGACGATGCTCGACGTCACCGGCAACAACATCGCGAACGTCAACACGACCGGCTTCAAGTCCTCGCAGGTCGTCTTCCAGGACACCCTCAGCCAGCTCCTCACGGGCGCCGGTGGCGCGCAGGACGGCGTCGGCGGCACCAACCCCGCGCAGATCGGCCTCGGCGTGCGCGTCGCGGGCGTGACGACGAACTTCACGCAGGGTGCCTCGCAGATGACCGGCCGCAGCACCGACATGATGATCCAGGGCGACGGGTTCTTCGTGGTCCGCAAGGGCGCCGAGACGTACTACACGCGCGCGGGCTCGTTCGACTTCGACGCCACAGGTCAGATGGTCCTGCCCGGCGAAGGTGCGCTCGTCCAGGGCTGGATGGCCGTCAACGGCGTCATCGACACCACCGGTCCGGTCACCGACCTGTCGGTCCCGGCCGGGACCGTCATGCCCGCGGTGGCCTCGACGAGCGCCACCTACCGCGGCAACCTCGACGCCGCCGCGGCCGACGGGACGGTCCTGCACCGCACGATCGACGTCTTCGACTCGACAGGTTCCGCGCGCACGCTGACGCTCACGTTCACGAAGTCGGCGACCGGGTGGGCCGTGGAGGCCTCCGACGGCACCGCGACGGTGGCGTCGACCGCGATGGCGTTCGACGCCGCGGGCGCGCTCACCTCGCCGACGTCGCTCACGGTCGGCGGCGTCGCGGTGGACCTGTCCACGGTGACCGGGTTCGCGGGCCTCGACACCATCAAGGCCGACACGCAGGACGGTCAGGCCGCCGGCACGCTGCAGTCGTTCACCCTCGGCGCCGACGGCACGATCATGGGCTCGTTCTCCAACGGCATGAAGCAGGCGATCGGTCGCATCGCCCTGTCCGCGTTCACGAACCCGTCGGGCCTGGAGAAGGCGGGCGGCTCGCTGTTCCGCACGACCGTGAACTCCGGTGAGCCCGCGATCGGGACGGCCGGCACGGGTGCGCGCGGCACGCTCGCGGGCGGTGCGCTCGAGATGTCGAACGTCGACCTGTCCTCGGAGTTCACGAGCCTGATCGTCGCCCAGCGCGGCTTCCAGGCGAACTCGCGCGTCATCACGACGTCCGACGAGGTGCTCCAGGAGCTCGTCAACCTCAAGCGCTGACCCGGACCGCTGCGACGCCCTGGCCCCCGTACGGGGCCGGGGCGTCGCGCATGCCCGGCCGACTCTCACCGCGGCTCACCAAGGCGGACGCAGGCTGCACCTGCGCGCACTTTCGCCTCACAAGTGCGACATCACGGCCGATGAGAGGCACGAAGGCCCACGGACGGGCCTGACGCGGCGTCCGCTGCAGGGAATGACCAAGGACGGGACTCGCCATGATCGTCGTGACGCGCCTGACAGGCGACAGGTTCGGGATCAACTCCGACCTCATCCAGCGTGTGGAGAGCGCGCCCGACACGATCGTGACGCTCGTCGACGGGACGAAGTACATCGTCGCCGAGCCCCTCGACCAGGTCATCGCCCTGATCGACGAGCGCGCGGCCCAGGTGCTCGCGCGGTCCCAGGAGCTGCGGTCCACCGCACGGCTCGTGGCCGTCCCCGACCGGGACGACGACGAGCACGTGGAGCCCCCGCTGCCCCTTCGACCCCGGAGCGTGTGATGGACCCCGCTGGCCTCATCGGCATCGGCGTCGCGCTCACCGCGATCTTCGGCGCGATGCTCATCGAGGGCGCCGAGCCCATGTCGATCCTGCTCCCGGCGCCGCTCCTGCTCGTGTGGGTGGGCACGCTCGGCGTGGGCGTCGCGGGCCACACGGTGCGCGACGTCAAGAAGGCGTTCGCCTCGGTGCCGCGCGCGCTGCGGTCCCGGACCCCGGACCCGTCCGCGACCATCGACACGGTCGTCGCGCTGGCCGACCGCGCGCGCCGCGAGGGCCTGCTCGCGCTCGAGGACTCCGCGCGGGAGATCGACGACGAGTTCCTGCGCACGGGCCTGCAGGCCGCGATCGACGGCACCGACCCGGAGGACCTGCGGATCGTCCTCGAGGACCGGATCGCGACCAAGCGCACCCAGGACCGGGTCAACTCCAAGTACTTCCAGGACATGGGTGGCTACGCGCCGACGATCGGCATCATCGGCACCGTCATCTCGCTCGTGCACGTGCTCGAGAACCTCTCGGAGCCCGCGACCCTCGGCCACTCGATCGCCGCCGCTTTCGTCGCGACCCTGTGGGGCATCCTGTCCGCCAACGTGGTGTGGCTGCCGCTGTCGGCGCGCATCAAGCGGATCTCCGACCTCGAGTGCGCGCACATGGAGGTCACGCTCGAGGGTCTGCTCGCGGTGCAGGCCGGCGCGAACCCGCGCGTGGTGGGCGAGCGCCTGCGCTCGCTGGTCCCGCACGACCTCGTGCAGCAGGACCGGGCGGCGGCATGAGCAGCCACGGCAGGCCGCGGCGGCGCCGCCGCCACGAGGAGGAGGAGGGGCACGTCAACCACGAGCGCTGGCTCGTGAGCTACTCCGACATGATCACGGTGCTCATGGCGCTGTTCATCGTGCTGTTCGCGATCAGCCAGGTCGACCAGGACAAGTACGAGGCGCTGCGCCTGTCGCTGGCCGCCGGCTTCCACGACCGCACGGGCGCGAGCTCGATCCTCGACGGCACCCAGGGCACGCTCGACGGCCAGTCCGTCGTGCCGGACACGAGCACCGCGAACGGCACCGCCGGCATGGTGGACGCCGATCTGGGCCTGGGTGAGCAGGGCGCCAACCCGGCTCCTGCGCAGAGCACCGAGGGTGTCGACCCGCAGCTGCTGGAGGCGGCCCGTGCCGAGGCGGAGCACCTCGACCGCATCCGCGCGACCATCCAGAAGGCGCTCGACGCCGCCGCGCTCGGCGACTCGGTGCGGTTCCGCGTCGACGAGCGCGGGCTGGTGCTGGGGCTCGTCGCGGACGACGTGTTCTTCGCCGCCGCGAGCGCCGAGCTGACGCCCACCGCGCGCCGCGTCCTGGACGTGGCTGGCCCCACGCTGAAGCAGCTCGAGGAGCAGATCTCGGTCGAGGGGCACGCCAACGTGCTGCCGATCTCCGGCCGGTACGCGACCAACTGGGAGCTCTCCGCCGACCGCGCCACGCAGGTGCTCCGGCACCTCGTCGAGCGTGACGGCATGCCCGGCGGGCGCATCATGGCGGTCGGCTTCGGCGACCAGCGTCCGCTCGTCGGCGGCAAGAGCGGCGCCGCGATGGAGACCAACCGCCGTGTGGACCTCGTGATCCTGTCCGATGCACCCGAGACCGTGCGGGCACTGCTGCCCGCCCTCAGCAAGGAGTGAGTGCCGTGCCCGTCGAGCAGCGAGTGGTCGGCGCCGGGGTCAAGATCGGCGCCGGCAAGATCGGCGCGGGCAAGATCGGGGCGCCGACCGCCCCGGAGCCTGCGCCCGCGCCGCCCGCCAAGAAGAGCCGGGGCCGCATCGGCGTCGTCCTGCTCGTCGTGCTGCTCGCGGCCGGCGCGGCCTGGTGGTTCTTCCTGCGGCCCGAGGCCGCCGCGGCCGGACCGCCCGCCGAGGTCGAGCCGCGCAAGGGCGAGGTCGTCGCGGTGGAGCCGATCAGCCTCAACCTCGCCGGCGGGCACTACCTGCGGCTCGGCTTCTCGTTGCAGCTCACCGCCGACGCGCACGAGGCGCCGGACCCGGCCCCCGCGATCGACCACGCGATCGCCCTGTTCTCCGGTCGCACGGTCGCGGAGATCTCCGACCCGGCGACGCGCACGCGGCTGCGCGACGAGCTCGCGGAGCAGCTCGACGAGGTGTACGAGGGCGAGGTGATGGGTGTCTACCTGACCAACTACGTGACGCAGTAGCGACGGGACGCTCACTGCACCCGCCGGCCCCGCCGGCGGCACCAGGGCGCCATGGAGGGCGCCGCACCGCTGCGCACCCCGCGAGGGGACCCGGCCACGGACGGACGGAGCGCAGATCACGCAGGCGTGAGTGGGCGCCTCGACGCCCAACTGCTCACAAGTCGCGCCTGCCCGCCGATGGGTCGGGGCGTGACCGTCCTCGACACCCCGGGCGCCCTCGCCGGCGCCCGCGAGCCGCACGTGGAGCCGTACGACTTCCGCCGGCCCCTGACGCTCGTGCGCGAGCACGCCCGCCACCTCGAGATGGCGTTCGGCCGGCTGGCGCGGCAGTTCGGCACGCAGCTCACCGCGCGCCTGCGGGCGGTCACCTCCCTCGAGCTCGAGGGCATCGCGCTGCACACGTACGAGGAGTACATCGGGGCGCTGCCCACGCCGACCGCGATGGTCCTGTGCACGGTCGAGCCGACGCGCCAGACGGGCGTGCTGCAGCTCCCGGTCGCGGCGACGATGGTCTGGGTCGACTACCTGTTCGGCGGCGACGGGCGCGGCGACGACCGCCCCGGCCGTGAGCTCACCGAGATCGAGCTGACCCTCGTGCGCGAGCTGCTCGAGCATGCGCTCGCGGACATGGAGTACGCGTTCGCCGGCATCACGCGCCTCGGGCTGCAGATCCGCACGGTCCAGTACAACCCGCAGTTCGTGCAGGCAGCGGCCGCGACGGACGCCGTGCTCGTCGCGACGTTCCGCCTGCGGGTCGGGGAGCGTGAGGACGCGCTCACGCTCATGCTCCCGGGCGAGCACATGGTCTCGGCGCTGCAGGTCGCGGACGGCGTGGTCGCGAGCACCCCCGAGGACCGGCGCAAGGCCGAGATCGCGCACGCCGACCTCGCGAGCGCGGTCGCCACGGTGCCCGTCGAGGTGGGCGTCCGGTTCACCCCCGTGACGGTGCAGCCGCGCGACATCCTCACGCTCGCCGTCGGCGACGTGCTCCCCCTCACCCACCCGTCCACCGAGCCGCTCGACGTCGTCGTCGACGACGTCGTGCTCGCCAAGGCCGCGATAGGCAGCCACGGGCCACGCCTCGCGTGCCGGGTCGTCGCCGTCACCGAGGAGAACCGCGCATGACCACCACCGCCCACCCCGCCGTCGCCGTCGACGCGAGCGCCGTGGCGCGCGCCGCCGCGGTCCTCGTGCCGTCGTCCGTCCCGCTGACGGCCGTCCCGTGCTCGGCCGGCGACGTCCCCACGGACGTCGACGCCGTCGTCGCGACGTTCGTCGGCGCGCCGAGCGCCGACCTGCTGTTCGTCGCCGCCGACGCGCTCGCGGACGTCGAGGCGGCCGGCGCCGCGGCCGG
>JAEYUL010000110.1 GCA_023432565.1 Actinomycetes bacterium
CCGCAGCCCCGCGGGTCCCCCCGGGCCGACGTCGTGCGCGACGGGCAGCGTCAGCTCGCGGTCGAGCCCGGCGGCGGCCGTCTCGTGCGCGGCGACCGCGTACCCGTCACGCGCCGCGAGCGCGACCGCGGGCACGTCCCTCGTCGCGACGAGGTCGCACGCGAGGATGCAACCCACGGCGTCGTGCAGCGCGACGTCGAGGGGAGCGACCGGCCCGACGGCGGCGAGCACGGCAGCCAGGTGGTCCTGGACCGATCTCATGCGGGCATTGTGCCCCGACGCGGCACCTAGACCTCGTCGCCCGCCACGTATCGCGCGAGCCACGCCGTGAAGTCGGGGCCGAGGTCAGGACGATCCGCCGCGATCCGGACGACGGCCTTGAGGTAGTCGAGGCGGTCCCCGGTGTCGTAGCGCCGCCCGCGGAACACCACGCCCGTCACCCCGCCGCCCTGCTCGGCCGGCATCGCCATGAGCGTCGCGAGCGCGTCGGTGAGCTGGATCTCGCCGCCACGGCCCGGCTCGGTGCGCTCCAGGACCTCGAAGACCGCGGGGTGCAGCACGTAGCGCCCGATGATCGCCAGGTTCGACGGTGCCTCGTCGAGCGGGGGCTTCTCGACCAGACCGGTGATCCGGACCGTGTCCTCGCCCTCGTCGCCGTCGAGCGGTTCGACCGCGGCGCACCCGTAGGAGGAGATCTGCTCGGCCGGGACCTCCAGCAGCGCGATGACCGAGCCGCCGAGGCGCTGCTGGATCTCGAGCATCGGCGTGAGCAGCGCGTCCCGCTCGTCGATCAGGTCGTCGCCGAGCAGGACCGCGAACGGCTCGTCGCCGACGTGCTGCTTGGCCTGCAGCACCGCATGACCCAGACCGCGCGGCTGACCCTGCCGGACGAAGTGCACGTGCGCGAGCTCGGTGGACTCCCGCACCTTGGCGAGGCGCTCGTGGTCGCCCTTCGCCTCCAGGGCCGCCTCGAGCTCCGGGACGGCGTCGAAGTGGTCGGCGAGCGTCCGCTTGGAACGCCCGGTGATGAGCAGGACGTCGTCCAGGCCGGCCGCGACGGCCTCCTCGACGACGTACTGGATCGCGGGCTTGTCGACGACCGGGAGCATCTCCTTGGGCGTCGACTTCGTGGCCGGCAGGAACCGGGTGCCCAGGCCTGCGGCGGGAATGACTGCCTTGTGGATCGTCATGCCGGAACGCTAGCCGCGCTCGCACCGCGGCGCCCAGGGCAAGCGGATGTGGCGTGGGTTACGTCGTGGATCCGCCGCACCGTGGACACCGCCGGTTCACCTCGCGGCGCCGCACGGACGACGACCGCGACCCGCCGGGTGAGGGCACCGGCGGGAACGTTTGCGACACTGGTGCCATGAGCAGGGCAGCCGACTCCTCGAACCGTGCCCTGGCACCGGAGCCCGAGGAGGCCAAGGAGCTCCTGCGCACGGCGATCCGCAAGGCGCGTGCGCACCGATCCCAGCGGCTGCGCGACGAGGCGGCGCACTCGCTCGCCGACGTCATCGAGTCCATCCCCGCGGTGGCCGCCGCGAGGTGCGTCTCGGTGTACGCGGCGCGCGCGACCGAGCCGGGTACGAGCGTGCTCCTGGAGCGGCTCGCCGCTCGTGGCGTACGGGTCCTGCTGCCCGTGCTCGGGGCCGGCCTGCAGCGCGGCTGGGGTGAGTACCGCGGGGCCGACGACCTGCTCGAGCGCGCCCCCGGGCGGCCTCCCGAGCCCGGTGGTCCCACGCTCGGACCCGAGGCGCTCGCCGACGCCGACGTGATCGTGACGCCCGCGCTCGCGGTCGACACCGGCGGCGGCCGGCTCGGGCAGGGCGGCGGCTGGTACGACCGTGCGCTCGAGCACGCGCGGGCTGACGCGCTCGTCGTCGCCGTGGTCTTCCCCGAGGAGGTCCGGGACGCGACCGTCGAGCCGCTGCCCCGCGAGCCGCACGACCGCCGCGTCGACGCCTACGCCACGCCCGACACCTGGGTGCCGCTCACGTCCTAGCCGGCTCGCCGCGCTGGCCGGCCGTGCTCGACCGGCGGAGGCGCCGCGCCCGTCAGGGCCGCAGCGTCAGCCGGTCGGCGGCGTCGGCGCTCGTCGCCGCCGCCGAGAAGGGCCACGGGAACGTCCGGCCGTGCGCCCACGCGTCCAGCTGGTCGGCGTAGTGGGAGCTGCCGGGGTGGCCCGACGACCCGGTGAAGTTCACCCACGTCGAGGAGTCCAGGTCCCCCAGGTCGACGACCATGCGCATCGACGGGCCCGCCGTGACCTCGTACCCCTGGGACGCGTCCCACGCCGTGGCGTCGACGATCGAGGAGCCGCCCCCCACGTCGACCGGGTCCGGGTTGACGAGGTTGCGGACCAGGGCGGGCACCGACGAGCCGCCCAGCACGGGGTGCTCGGGCGCTGCCGAGTGCAGGCGGCCCCAGCGCCACTCGTCCGCGTCGCGGCCGAGCTGCTGGGTGAGCTCCAGGCGCGCGGTGACCATGGCCCGGTTGAGGATCTCGTCGCGGCCCTCGAGCAGGCCCGGGGTCGTGCGGTCGTCCCACCACTGCGAGTCGGGGTCGTCGAGCAGGCCGCGGACCACCTCGAGCCAGCGTGAGCCGCCGTCGGGCGCGTCGCCGTCCGGGAGGTCGTCGGCGAAGGTCAGCCTCAGGAGCGTCTTCCAGACCGCGGCGAAGTACGCCGCCGCGGCGGAGTCCTCGTCGGACACGCGGTCCCACCGGCGCAGCAGCTGCTGGCCGTCGTCCTCGAAGGCGTCCTCGATCTCGACGCGCAGGAGCCAGGGCACCAGCACGTCCGCGTACGGGTTGTGCTGGTCGTTCTGCAACGTGCCCGCGTCGTCGACCGTGATCGGCTCGCCGCGCGCGATCGCCGACTCGATCTGCGACCGGATGCGCTGCGAGCGGTAGCCGTAGTCCCAGTCGTCGGTGAGGAACGGCCCGACCCCGGCGGGTGCCACGGCCTGGTTCGCCGCGACGACGAAGCCCTCGACCGGGTCCAGGGCGCGCGGCATGACCTCGGGGTCGACGTAGCCCTGCCAGTCGTACGCCGGGTCCCAGCCGGGCCGCGGCCACGTGCCGTCCGACGGCACGGCGCCCGGCACCACGTTGCGCACGGGGATGCGCCCCGGCGCCTGGTAGCCGATGTGTCCGTCCGTCGTCGCGAACACGATGTTCTGCGACGGCACGTCGAGCAGGCGGCCCACGCGTGCGATGTCCTCCGCGTCGCGGGCCGTGGCCATCGCGAGCACCGCGTCCGCCGTGCGACCCGGCGCGAGCGCCGTCCACGCGAGGGCGACCGCGTACTCGCCCCCGGCGGTCCCGTCCGGGGTGGGCGCCCGACCGACCGCGTCGAGGTCCAGGACGTCGGACACGATCGGGCCGTGCACCGTCGAACGCACCTCGATCGACACGTCGTCGCCGCCGTTGACCTTGATGACCTCACGGCGCGTGGTGATCGGTGCCGTGTCCGTGCCACGCACCGTGCGGCCGTTCCGGACCCGCTCGAGGAAGAAGTCGGTCACGTCCGCGCCGAGGTTCGTCAGCCCCCATGCGAGGTCGGCGTTGTGGCCGATCACGACCCCAGGGAAGCCCGCGAACGAGAAGCCCGACACGTCGTACGGGCACGCCTCGTCGACGGTCTCGCACCGCAGACCGACCTGCGTCCAGATGCCCGGCGCCGAGATCCCCAGGTGCGGGTCGTTGGCCAGCAGCGGCGCTCCGCTGGCGGTGTGCTCGCCCGCGACCACCCACGAGTTCGAACCGAGCCCGTCTCCCTCGCCGAGCAGGTGCGGCACGGCCTCGAGCGCCTTGCTCGCGCTCTCGAGCGCGCGCTGCACGCCCGAGTCGTCCAGGTCGAGCACGTCTCCGGGTGCGGCGGCGGTGGTCGGTGTCGCCAGGTCCTCGGCCTGCAGGATCGGCGCGTTCAGGTCGTACGGGTACGCCGGGAACAGCTCGTCGACCCGCGCGACGTCCCGCACCGAGGCGTAGGCGCTCGCGCGGCCGAGCTCGTCGTCGTAGTTGCCCCGCAGGTCCCAAGCCATCGCCTTGAGCCACGCGAGGGAGTCGACGGCGTCCCACGGCTCGGGCGCGCCGACGTCGACCTGCAGCCCCAGCACCGTGTACTCGACCGCGATCTGCGACGGCGCCTTGCGGTCCAGGTAGGCGTTGACGCCCTCGGCGTACGCCTCGAGCGCGTCCCGCGTGGAGGCCTCGACCAGCCCGAGCTCGCGCTCGGCGACCCGGCGCCAGCCGAACGTGCGGATCACCTTGTCCGCCTCGAGCGCGTCGGCGTTCTCGCCGACGAGCTCGCTCAGCCGCCCCGAGACCACGTGCCGGCGGTAGTCCATCTCGAAGAACCGGTCCTGCGCGGCGACGTACCCCTGCGCGAGGAACAGGTCGTGCGGGTCCCGGGCGGTGATCGTCGGCACGCCCCGCGCGTCGCGCGTCAGCGTCACCTCGTCGTGCAGCCCGGCGACCTGGAGCGAGCCGCTGACCTGGGGCAACGGGCGACGCACGATCACGATGCCGGCGACCGCTGCAGCCACCACCGCGACCACCAGGACGATGGCGACGGACAGGAGGGTCAGACGGAGGCCACGGCTACGCACGTCAGCGAGGGTAGTGCCGGCTCGTGAGGCTCGCCGTCAGGAGGCGGCCGGAGCGGCGTTCGCGACCGTCGTCGTCGAGGACGACGCGGACGAGGCGGACGTCGTGCCCGAGGAGGACGCGGACGACGAGGAGGTGGTGCTCGACGCGACCTTGGCGCCGTCCGCCGACCCGGCCTTGGCGCCGTCCGACTTGGCCGGGACGGACGACGGCGTCGAGCCCGAGCGGGCGTCGTTGCGGTAGAAGCCCGAGCCCTTGAACACGACGCCGACCGACGAGAAGACCTTGCGGAGCCTGCCCTCGCACTCGGGGCACACCGTCAGGGACGCGTCCGAGAAGGCCTGGTGGATGTCGAAGGCGTGACCGCACGCCGTGCACGCGTACGAGTAGGTGGGCACCGGTTCTCCTGAGGCTGTCGTTCGGTGAGCGCCGTGCGCGGCGGGCGTTGCGGCGATCGGCGCCACCTGGCACTCACACGTTCCGAGTGCCAATGGTAACGGCGTGCGCAAGCCGACTGTTCCCGCGTGCCGTGGGCGCGCGGCTGGGCCGGGGCACCCACCGGGCACGTGTGGGCCGCACCGGCACAGCAGGCCGCAGACCTTCCGGTGGGTCAGACGGTGGGCGGCGTCGGGGGCACCGACGGCGGCGACGGCGGGACGGACGGCGGCGGCGTCGGGCCGTCGGACGGCTTGATCGTCGGCGGGTTGGTGATGTCCGTGGTCAGCGCCGGCGTGGGGCGCGCGGCCAGCAGGTCGCGGATCTCCTGCAGCAGCAGGATGTCCTCGGCGGGCGCGGCGGGCTCGGGCTCCTCGCCACGCTTGCGCCGTGCGGCGAGCTTGTTGAGCGGCAGCACCACCAGGAAGTAGATCGCCGCCGCCGTGAGCAGGAACGTCAGCAGCTGAGTGAGGATGACACCGACCTGGATCGGCTGCGCGTCCTCGTTGCCCCACGTGTAGGGGCCGATGTTCCAGATCTTGTCGAGGTTGGGCTGACCGAAGATCCAGCCGATGAGCGGGTTGAGGAAGCTGTTCACCACCGCGTCCACGACGTTCGCGAACGCGACGCCGATGACGACGCCGATCGCGAGGTCGACGACGTTGCCGCGCGCGATGAAGTCCTTGAAACCCTCGAAGACCTTGGCCAGGCCCTTGGCACCGGACCCGAGGGCGGCGCCGGCCGAGCCGGCCGCCGAGCCGAACGAGGACTGGGTCACGAGAACCTCCGGTGAGAGAGCGGCGAACCGAGCTTCGATCATGGCACGACGACCGCCGAGAGCAAGGCGGACACGGCCGCGCCCGAGAGCGCGCCGACCTCCTCAGGAGAGACGGCGAGCAGCACGGGCGGCGCGTCGCTCCCTGTGAGCCCCTCGGCCCACGCGGCAGCACGTGCGCCGGGAGCGACGGGCAGGACGAGTGCACGCCGCGCCACCACCACGCCCTGAGCGCCGGTCTCGGCCGCCGCGGCGAGCACGTCGACGCGCGTGCCCGGTTCCAGGAGCCCGGCCATCGCCGGGTCCGCGAGCCGCACGGCCGCGACGACGGTCCCGGGCGGCCCCGCGAGCTCGCCCGAGGCCAGCAGTCCCGGCACGACGGGCAGCCCGGCCGGCACGGGCACCGCGAGGTCCTCGCCGACGAGCGCGGCCGCGTCGGTCGTCGTGCCGCTCACCGCCAGTCCTGCGGGGACGCGGGACAGCTGCACGTCGGCGGCCGCGAGCCTCGTCCCGGCGGGCAGGTCCCGCGCAGCGACCACGACGGCGCGGGTGCGCGGCTGCGGTGGTCGCAGCTCGTGCAGCGCGGCGGTCACCGCGAGCCCGACGGCCAGCGCCGCCACCACGAACCGTGCGCGCCACAGCAGACCGCGCCACGCGACGCCGATCGACCGCCTGCGGCGCTCCAGCGGCGGTGCTCCGCCGTCCACCCATCCCTGCACGCGGCGAGGCTAGGACCGTGCGCTGCGACCAGGCGCGGCGGCTGCGCCGCCCGGGGACGGGCAGCAGGCGGCTGCGGGCTGGGGTCGGCTCGCGCGTGCGCTGCCCGGCGCCGTGCCCGGCCTCAGCCCCAGTGGGGCGGCTTGTCGAGGCGCAGGCGGTCGTCGTTGTCGTCGCCGCCACCACCCCACCCGACGTCCGAATCGTCGGCGCTGCGTGCCGCGAGCAGCGCATCCGACGACCGGTCCGGCACCCGGGCGCCCGCGCGGCCGGGTGCGGCGCGCCCGTCGGAGGGCTGAGCGCGGCGCGGCTGCACCGCCGGGAGCGTGCTGCGCAGCACCGCGTCGTCGGTGCCGACCGTGCCCGGTGCACGCACCGCGCGCCGGGGCCGACGCCCCGATGGGGTCGCGTCGCGCCGCTCGTCGTGCCCGGTGCTCATGCCTCGATCATCGCATCGCCGCGCACACCCGTTCGCCGGCCCGCGGACCGCGCGACGCCACCGGCGGCCGCGCGTCGGGCCGGCGTCAGGACAGCGAGCGGGCGATGGCCGCGCGGACCGCGGTGTCGATGCGGTACGAGCGGCGCGTGACCCCGAGCTCGTCGCGCAGCTCGGCGGCGAGCTCGTCACGGCTGCGCTCGGCACCGTCCGACCGCAGCCACGCGACGAGGTCGTTGAGCTGGTCGTCGCTGTAGGCCGCGATGGGCAGCCCGCGGCGCACGTCGGGGCGCGGCAGCGTGCGCACCGGCAGAGCGGGCTGCTCGGGACGCACGACCGACAGCGGGCG
>JAEYUL010000137.1 GCA_023432565.1 Actinomycetes bacterium
CGCTTGTGCGACCTCGTCGGCGAGCGTGAGGACCGTGCCCTCCTGGGGCTGCGCGAGCGCCTGCCGCGCCGCGCGCGCGGCGGATCGCAGCGCGTCCGCGAGGACCGCGTCGGCGGCCTCGTCGTGCGCCGCGCTCGTCACGCGGCGGACGAACCCCCCGAGCCACTGGCTCAGGATCACGCCCGAGTTCCCGCGCGCCGCGAGCATCGCGCCGCGTGCGAACGCCGTCAGCAGCGCGCGGCCGTCGCCGCCCGCCCGCAGCTCGTCGACCGCGCGCGCGCCGCCCTCGAGCGTGAGCCAGGCGTTGGTCCCGGTGTCCGCGTCGGCCACCGGGAACACGTTCACCGCGTCGATGCGTCCGCGCGCCAGGGCGAGCCCGGCGTGCGCACCGTCGACCCACGCCACGACCTGGCCGGCGTCCAGCGTCACCCACTCCTCCGTCACGTCTCACGTCGGGCCGCGCCCGTCACCCGTCGCGCACACCCTGCCCGAGACACAGCGTGCCCGACCGGCCACGCCCTGCGCCTCGTCGTCCCGTGGCGCGTGCCTGCGGCGCATCTCACCCTGCCGCACGCCGCCCACATTTGGGGCGCCCGGACGCCATGGGCTAGTCTTGACCGGTTGCCCGACGGGTTCGGGCACCCGGAGCGGACCACCGCACGCCCCCACGGGGCTCAGGTCCGTCCACAGACTTCGCCGCGGATCCCGCGGCTGTTCATGTTCGACCAGAGCAACAGGAGAACACCGTGGCCGCCACCTGCGACGTCTGCGCCAAGCGCCCGAGCTTCGGGCACAGCGTCTCGCACTCGCACGTCCGCACCAAGCGTCGCTGGAACCCGAACATCCAGCGCGTCCGTGCCGTCGTCGCCGGGACTCCGAAGCGTCTCAACGTCTGCACCTCGTGCCTCAAGGCGGGCAAGGTCCAGCGCGCCGTCTGAGCGCCCGCACCACCACGCACGTCACCGCAAGGCCCGTGAGGAACTGACCTCACGGGCCTTGCGTCGTGGTGCCCATGTGGCAGGGTGACTCCCATGGCCGAGCAGATCGACGAGCTGACCATCCGCCCCGCCGGCCCGGCCGACGCCCAGGCGATCGCCGCGGTCCACGTGCGCTCGTGGCAGGAGGCGTACGCGGGCATCGTCTCGCAGCGCTACCTGGCCTCGCTCGACCCGCAGGAGCGTGCCACCCGGTGGGAACAGCACCTCGAGCAGGGACCCGCCGACGGGGTGCGTACCTGGATCGCCCTCGACGGCACTCGGCTGCTCGGGTTCGCGACGGTCGGCCCGAGCCGCGACGAGGACGCCCAGCGCGGCGAGCTCGAGGTGTACTCGATCTACCTCGAGCCCTCCACCTGGGGCCACGGCGTGGCCCGCGAGCTCATGCGCACGGTCATCCGTGAGTCGGGTGAGCACACGCCGCTGAGCCTGTGGGTGCTCGCCGCCAACGAGCGCGCCCGGCACTTCTACCGTCGGCACGGCTTCCAGCCCGACGGCGTCGAGCGCTACGAGGACGTCGGTGGCGACGACCTCCTCGAGATGCGCTACCGGCGCAGCTGACCCCAGGTCTACCGGCCTCCGAAGTGGTCCCAGCCGGGCGCGGCGCTCGGTGCCGCCCCGTCGAGCGTGACCCCGGGCTCGCGCTGGTCGCCCTCGTCACGCGCGACGACGTGGCCGACGACCCGGAAAGGGGGCGGCGGCACCGCGTCGCGCGGGAACGTCGCGAGCAGCCCGTGGTCCTCTCCCCCGCCGAGCACCCACGCCCACGGGTCGACGTCGGCCGCCGTCGCGGCAGGCGCGAGGGCGGTGACGTCGGCGGCCAGCGCGTCTGCGCTCAGGTCGAGCCGCACCCCGCTCGCACGAGCGAGCCGTCCGGCGTCCCGCAGCAGGCCGTCCGACACGTCGAGCATCGCCGTGGCTCCCGCGCGGGCCGCCTCCGGTCCAGCCGCCAGCGGTGACTGCGGGCGCAGGTACGCGGCCACCAGCTCCGTACGGGTCTCGTGGCTCCGGCCGCGTTCGCCAGCCCGAGCACCGCCGTCGAGCTCGAGGAGCGCGAGCCCTGCCGCGGACCGTCCGAGCGTGCCCGCGTGCGCGACCACGTCGCCCGGACGCGCGCCGGAGCGCAGCACGGGCGCACGTCCCTGGAGGTCACCGTGCGCAGCGACGCTCACGACGACCACCGGGCTGCCGGACAGGTCGCCGCCGACGACACCGACGCCGAGCGGTGCGCACGTGGCCGCGAGGCCGCGCGCGAGTCCGACGACCCACGCGACGTCGAGCTCGCCCGGCACCGCGAGCGTGACCACGAGGCTGGTGGGCACCGCGCCCATGGCGGCGACGTCGGCGAGGTTCTGCACCGCCGCTCGGCGGCCCACGTCCTCGCCGTCGGACCACCGACGGCGGAAGTGGCGGTCCTCGACGAGCACGTCGGTCGTCACGACGAAGCGCCCGTCGGGCGCTGCCACCACCGCGGCGTCGTCGCCCGGGCCGACGAGCGTGGCCGCGCCGCGCGGCAGCTCAGGCACGATCAGGGCGAGCAGCTGCTCCTCGGTCAGGTCGGCGACGCGCACGACGTCACGCTAACGCCCGGCCCGCGCCGGCCGCGCGCACGTCAGGCGTGCGCCACCCCACACGGCGCCCGGCGTGCAGGCGTTCGGGACGCCGTCGCGCACTCGTTACGGTGGTGGGCGTGTCCTACCCGCGCCGCCTCGTCGTCCTGCTCGCGCTTCCCGCCACCGTCGCCGGCTGCGCCTCGACGGTCTCGACCACCCCGGGCCCGTTCGCGACGGACCCGGTCTGCGCGCAGGTCGTGCTCGCGACGCCCGACGAGCTCGCCGACGGCCTGACCCGGCGCGACACGGACGCGCAGGCGACCACCGCCTGGGGCGACGGCACCGCCGCGGTCGTGCTGCGCTGCGGCGTCGAGCCGCTCGCCCCCACGACCGACCGGTGCCAGACCGTCGAGGCCGCGGACGGGACCTCGGTGGACTGGGTGATCGTCGCGTCGGAGCCCGACGACGAGCAGGCGAGCGACTGGACCTTCACGACGTACGGACGGGTGCCGGCCGTGCAGGTGCTCGTCCCGGCCGAGATCGCCCGGACACGCCCCAGCTCCTACCTGGACCGCCTGGGTGCTGCCGTCTCGCTCACCGAGCGTGAGCGCGGCTGCCTGTAGCCGCTCAGCGCAGGCCGGTGGGCCGCTCCAGCGCGAGCTGCACGAGCTCGTCGACGAGCTCGGGATACGTCAGGCCCGACGCCTCCCACATGCGCGGGTACATCGAGAACGGCGTGAACCCGGGCATGGTGTTGATCTCGTTGACCACGACCTCGTCCTCGGGCGTGACGAACACGTCGACGCGCGCGAGGCCCTCGCAACCGAGCGCCTCGAACGCCTGGACCGCGATCTCCTGGACGCGCCGCGTGACCTCGTCGGGCAGCTCGGCGGGGCACGAGAGCCGGACCGCGGCCTCGTCGAGGTACTTGGCCTCGAAGTCGTAGAACGCGTGCTTGCCGTGGTCGACGACGATCTC
Source organism: Actinomycetes bacterium (assembly GCA_023432565.1). Lineage (GTDB taxonomy): Bacteria > Actinomycetota > Actinomycetes > Actinomycetales > Cellulomonadaceae > Cellulomonas. The sequence continues at coordinate 3,527 of JAEYUL010000137.1, forward strand.
GCCCGGCAGCGACGCGCGCGCCCGTCGGCCGTGACGGCCGCCCAGCACACCGCACTCGATCTCGCGTCCCACGATGCCCGCCTCGACGACGACCTTCGGGTCGTGCTGCTGCGCGTGCGCGATCGCCGCGGGCAGGTCGGTCAGGTCGTCGACACGCGAGATGCCCAGGCTCGAGCCCGCACGCGCGGGCTTGACGAACACCGGCAGGCCGAGCGCCTCGATGCGGGCGGTCTGGCCCTGCGGGTCCCGCTCGTACGCGCCGGGCAGCAGCACGACGAACGGACCCACGGGCAGCCCCTGCCCCGCGAACACGAGCTTCATCATGTGCTTGTCCATACCGACGGCCGAGGCGAGCACACCGTCACCCACGTAGCGCACGTCGGCGAGCTCGAGCATGCCCTGCAGCGTGCCGTCCTCGCCGAACGGGCCGTGCAGGAGCGGGAAGACGACGTCCACCTCGCCGACGGTGCGCGCCAGGTGGTTCTCGTCCAGGACGCGCACCGACCGGTCCGTCGAGGCCTGCGGGAGCAGCACGTGCGTGGCCGTGTCCTCGACCTGCGGCAGCCGCCCGTCGACGATGGACCAGCGGTCCGGGTCGTCGTCGGCCAGCACCCAGCGCCCCTGCGGCGTGATGCCCACGGCGAGCACGTCGTAGCGCTCCCGGTCGAGCGCGCGCAGCACGCCGCCCGCCGTCGCGCAGCTGATCGCGTGCTCGCCCGAGCGGCCGCCGAACAGCACCATCACGCGCGGACGGACCGGGCGGCCGGGGCCAGGCCCGGTGCCGGCGGCCTCGGAGGCGGCGGCGTGGGCGACGGTGACGTCAGCGGCGGTGCCGAGCGCGGTGTCGGCAGGGGCGGGGGGCTGCACGGAGTTCATCGGGGACGACCCTACCTGCCGCGTACGCTGGCGCCGTGACCTCGCCGAGCCCCTCTGCGGGCAGCATGCACACCGTCAGCCCGTCGACGCTCGTCGTGTCGGCCGGGCGCCCGCACCGCGTGGACGGTGCGGCGCTGAACCCGGCCGTCGTGCTCTCCTCGACGTTCGTGTCACAGGGAGTCCCGGCACCTGACGGGCTGATGTACGGCCGGATGGACAGCCCGGCCTGGCACGCGTTCGAGGACGCCCTCGGCGCGCTCGAAGGCTGCCCGCACCCCGGTCTCGTCTTCGGCTCCGGCATGGCCGCGATCGCTGCGGCGCTCTCGCTCGTGCCGCCGGGAGGGCGGCTCGTCCTGCCCCGGCACTGCTACCAGGTCACGCTCGGCTACGCCGCAGACCTCGCCCGGCGCAGCGGCGTGCGCGTCGCCCTGGTCGACATCGCCGACACCGACTCCGTGCTCGCGGCCGTCCGCGGGCACGAGGAGGGCCCCGCGGACCTGCTGTGGGTCGAGACGCCCACCAACCCGATGCTCGAGGTCGCCGACCTGCCCGCCCTCGTCGCGGGCGCGCACGAGGCCGGAGCGCTCGTCGCCGTCGACAACACGTTCGCGACGCCGCTCGTGCAGCGCCCGTTCGAGCACGGCGCCGACGTCGTCGTGCACTCCGTCACCAAGTACCTCGCCGGGCACAGCGACGTGGTGCTGGGCGCCGCGCTCGCGACCGACCTCGCCCTGCACGAGCGGCTGCACGCCTACCGCACGATGCACGGCGCGATCGCCGGCCCGTTCGAGGTGTGGCTCGCACTGCGCGGTCTGCGGACCCTGGCGCTGCGCGTCGAGCGCGCCCAGGCCAACGCGCTCGAGCTCGCCCGGCGCCTCGCCGGGCACCCGCGCGTCCTCGAGGTGCGTCACCCCGGCCTGCCCGACGACCCGGGCCACGCACGAGCCTCGGCGCTCATGGACGGGTACGGGGCGATCATCGGCCTGCGACCGACGGGCGGGCCTCGGGCCGCCGACGCGGTCGTCGCCGCCGTGCGCCTGTGGGTCCCGGCCACGAGCCTGGGAGGCGTCGAGTCGACCCTGGAACGGCGCAGACGGTTCGCGACCGAGTCCGCCACCGTGCCCGAGGACCTGCTGCGCCTGAGCGTCGGCATCGAGGACGTCGAGGACCTGTGGCGCGACCTGGCTGCCGCACTCGATCGTCACTGACGCCTCAGTCGCCGCGGCGCGAGGCGTCGGTCAGCCGGTGACGACCTCGGAGCGGTGCGGGCGCGCCAGCAGCATAGGGGCGAGCTGGTCGACGGGCAGCCCCTCGTAGAGCACGCGGACGACGGCCTCCGTGATGGGCATCTCGATGCCCAGCCGACGTGCGAGCTCGAGCACCGGGCGGCACGTCTTGACGGCCTCGGCCGTCCCGCCGGTCGCGGCGATCGCCTCGTCGAGGCCCATCCCCCGGCCGATGTGCCCGCCGAGGGTGTGGTTGCGAGAGTCGGGCGACGCGCACGTCGCCATCAGGTCGCCCATGCCCGCCAGTCCGGGGAACGTCTCGGGTGAGGCGCCGAGCGCGAGGCCCAGGCGTGTGATCTCGACCAGCCCGCGGGTGATGACGGTCGCCATGGTGTTGTAGCCCAGCCCACGACCCTGCGAGATGCCGACCGCGAGCGCGATGACGTTCTTCACGGCCCCGCACAGCTCGACGCCGACGACGTCCGGGTTGGTGTACGGGCGGAAGTAGGAGGACGCGACGGCACGTGCCACGAGAGCGGCCGTCCGCGGCGAGGTGGACGCGACGACCGTCGCGGTCGGCTGGTGGCGGGCGATCTCACGCGCCAGGTTCGGCCCGGACACCACCGCGACGCGCTCGTCGGGCAGGCCGAGGGTCTGGGCGACGACCTCGCTCATACGACAGTCCGTGCCGAGCTCCACACCCTTCATGAGGGAGACGACGACCGCGTCGTCGCGCAGGGTGCCGCGCAAGGGAGCGAGCGTGTCCCGCGCGACCTGGGACGGGACGGCCACTGCGACGATCCGCGCCTGCGCGACCGCCGCGCAGGCGTCGGTCGTCGCGGTCACCGACACGGGCAGGTCGATCCCGGGCAGGTAGGCCTCGTTGCGGTGCTCGTCGGCGATCTGCCGCACGGTCTGCGGCGACCGGCCCCAGACCGTCACCTCGCAGCCCGCGTCGGCGAGCACCGCGGCGAACGTCGTCCCCCAGCTGCCGGTGCCCAGGACCGCGGCGCGCAGCGGCAGTCCCTGCTCGTCCACGGCCGTCACGGCTGCCCGCGCTCTGCCGAGGTGTCCCCGGTCTCGCGACGCGTGGCCGGCTTGCGCATGTCGAAGCGCACGGCGGGCGCCGCCTCGCCGCGGATCTCGACGAGCAGCGCGGTGATCGCGTCCATCACGCGCTCGGTCGCCTCACGCAACGTCGCGGCGTCCGGCGGCCGGTCGTAGAGATCGTCCAGCGCCACGGGCGGGCCGGCGACGATCGTGACCTTCTTGCGCGGGATCGGCTTGAGGAGCTTCTTGTAGCGGCCCAGCAGGTTCTGCGGGCCCCACTGCGCGACGGGGATGACGGGTGCGCGCGTGGTCAGCGCGAGCCGTGCGACGCCGGTCTTGCCCACCATGGGCCACAGGTCCGGGTCGCGCGTCAGCGTGCCCTCGGGGAACACCGCCACGGCCTCGCCGTCGGCGATGGCCTGGGCGGCGGCACCGAGCGACTCCCCGGCCGCTGCCGTGTTCCGGTGCACGGGGATCTGACCGGTCGCGCGCAGCACCGACCCGACGACCGGGATCGTGAACAGCGACGCCTTCGCCAGGACGCGCGGCACGACGCCGTTGTCCCACAGGAAGTGCGCGAACGTCAGCGGGTCCACGTTCGTCATGTGGTTGGCCGCGACGATGAACCCGCGATCCGTCGGGAAGTTCTCGACGCCGCTCCAGTCCGTCTTCGTCGTCGCCTTGAGCAACGGACGGACGATCCTGGCGACGTTGCGGTAGGCACGGTTGGAACGAGCAGGCGGACGCACGACGAGCAGGCTACCCGGTACCGGCGCGGCCGGTTCTGCCGCGACCGGCACGCGGCTCAGTCGCGACTGAACTCGGCACCCAGCGCCGTCAGCTTGTCCATGAAGTGCTCGTATCCGCGGTCGATCAGGCTGATGCCACGCACCTGCGAGGTGCCCTTGGCCGTGAGCGCCGCGATGAGGTGGCTGAAGCCGCCGCGCAGGTCCGGGACCTCGATGTCCGCCGCCGACAGGGGCGTCGGCCCGCTGATCACGGCCGAGTGGTAGAAGTTGCGCTGGCCGAACCGGCACGGCCGGCCACCCAGGCACTCCTTGTAGACCTGGATCGTCGCGCCCATCCCGACGAGCGCGTCGACGAACCCGAAGCGGTTCTCGTACACGGTCTCGTGCACGATCGACAGACCCTTGGCCTGCGTGAGGGCGACGACGAGCGGCTGCTGCCAGTCCGTCATGAAGCCCGGGTGCACGTCCGTCTCGAGCTGGATCGAGCGCAGGTCCCCGCCCGGGTGGAAGAAGCGGATACCCTCGTCGTCGACGACGAACTCGCCGCCCACCTTGCGGAACGTGTTGAGGAACGTCGTCATCTCGGGCTGCGTGGCTCCGCGGACGTAGATGTCGCCGCCCGTCGCCAGCGCCGCCGACGCCCACGAGGCCGCCTCGATGCGGTCCGAGAGCGCCGTGTGCTGGTATCCCTCGAGGCGGTCGACGCCCTCGATCCGGATCACGCGGTCCGTGTCGACCGAGATGATCGCGCCCATCTTCTGCAGGACGTTGATGAGGTCCATGATCTCGGGCTCGATCGCCGCACCCGCGAGCTCGGTGATGCCGTCGGCACGCACGGCCGTCAGCAGCAGCTGCTCGGTGGCGCCCACGCTCGGGTACGGCAGGGCGATCTTGGTGCCCTGCAGTCGCTGCGGCGCACTGAGGTAGATGCCCTGCGGCCGCTTCTCGACCACCGCACCGAACTGCCGCAGGATGTCGAGGTGGTAGTTGATCGGCCGGTCGCCGATCCGGCAGCCGCCCAGGTCCGGGATGAAGGCCTCGCCCAGCCGGTGCAGCAGCGGGCCGCAGAACAGGATCGGGATCCGGCTCGAGCCCGCGTGCGCGTCGATGTCCGCGACGTGCGCGATCTCGACGTCGCTCGGATCGAGGTGCAACGTGCCCGTGACGTCGTCGACGTCGACGCGCACGCCGTGCAGCTCGAGCAGCCCGCGCACGACCGCGACGTCACGGATCGCCGGGACGTTGCGCAGCACGCTGGGCGTCTCGCCGAGCAGTGCGGCGACCATCGCCTTGGAGACGAAGTTCTTGGCGCCCCTGACCGTGATCTCCCCGTGCAGGGGGTTGCCACCGTTGACGTACAGCAGATCGTTCACGCGCCCATCCTCGCCTACGCGCGGCGCCGCGCCCGCTTGTCGGGCGGACGGCGACCGTCCTCGCACCACACCTTCACAGACCCCGGGCCGCGCCGCGAGCGAGACGGGGTCGGACGGCCGGGAGCCGCCCGACTGCGCAACCGCCGGCCGTCCTGGGTTCTTCCCAGCGTCCCGCCGACCCCCTCGTGACGCGCGCACGCCGCGCCGGGACGCGTGAGCCCGGTGCGCCGCAGCGGCACCGGGCTCACACGTACCGAGTGTCGCCGGCCGCGCCTCAGGCGGGGCTGCGGCCGATCGTCACCTCGACCGGACGCGCGGCCTTGATCTCGACGGGCGGCAGGTGCTTGGCGGGCAGCGTCGCGGGACGCCACGGCTCGCGACGCGCCTCGAACGCGGAGATCTCGTCGACGTGCTGCAGCGTCAGGCCGATGTCGTCCAGGCCCTCCATGAGCCGCCAGCGGGTGTAGTCGTCGACCTGGAACGGCACCACGACGTCGTCGCACAGGACCGTGCGGGACTCGAGGTCGACCGTGACCTCGGTGCCCGGCCGGGTCTCGAGGATCTTCCAGATGAGCTCGATGTCCTCCTGCGCGACCTGCGCGGCGAGCAGACCCTGCTTGCCCGAGTTCCCGCGGAAGATGTCGGCGAACCGCGACGCGAGGACGACCTTGAAGCCGTAGTCCTTCAGGGCCCACACGGCGTGCTCACGCGAGGAGCCGGTACCGAAGTCCGGACCGGCGACGAGCACGGAGCCCGAGCGGTAGGCGTCCTGGTTGAGGACGAACGCGGGGTCCCCGCGCCACGCGGCGAACAGCGCGTCCTCGAAGCCCGTGCGCGTGACGCGCTTGAGGTACACGGTCGGGATGATCTGGTCGGTGTCGACGTTGCTGCGGCGCAGCGGGACGCCGACGCCGGTGTGCTGGGTGAACTTCTCCATGGGGCTGCCTTCTCTCGTCTCTCGTCGTCCGGTCAGACCGTCTGGAGGTCGGCCACGTCGGTCAGGGGCGTGCCGTCCGGCGCGGGCTCGCCGGTGCCGAGGTCGCCGTACGACGAGAGCGTGCCCCGGATGGCGGTCGCCGCGGCGACGAGCGGGGACACGAGATGCGTGCGGCCGCCCTTGCCCTGGCGGCCCTCGAAGTTGCGGTTCGACGTCGACGCCGAGCGCTCTCCCGGCGCGAGCTGGTCCGGGTTCATGCCCAGGCACATCGAGCAGCCCGCGTTGCGCCACTCCGCGCCGAAGTCCAGGAAGATCTTGTC